>CAMHDS010000036.1 GCA_946183925.1 uncultured Fibrobacter sp.
CTGTCGTGGAAAACAGCCACGATGACTTCGGACCGATTTGGCCCAAGTCCATCGCTCCGTTCCAAGTGGAAATCGTCCCCATCGGCAAGGAAGCCGAACTCGTGGAACTCGCTGAAAAGTTCGAAAAGGAACTCGAAGCAGCCGGCATCGACGTGCTCGTGGACGACCGCGACGAACGCCCGGGCGTGAAGTTCAAGGACGCCGACCTGTGGGGTTCTCCGGTGCGTATCGCCATCGGCAAGAAGGGCCTCGCTAACGGCGAAGTCGAATGGAAGTTCCGCAACGAGAAGGAATTCTCCATGGTCAAGGTCGAAGACGTTGTGAAGAAGGCGAAGGAATATTTTAGGGACTAGGGGCTAGGATCTAGGGGCTAGGGGATAAGTAGAAAACGTCACCCTGGAGGGTGGTTCGACAGGCTCACCAACCTAATTAAGGTCCCTGAGCAAGCGAAGCGCGTCGAAGGGTGAAGCCGAAAAATCTGGGAGCAGAAAAAAATGAGCAAGATTAAGGTCGCAACTTTGCAAGGCAAATGGACAGGCGATTTCGACAGCAACAACGCCTGGTACGTGGAACAGGCCCGCGCCCTCAAGGGCAAGGGCTACGACCTGGTGGTTCTGCCGGAACTCTTCCATACCCCCTACTTCCCCTTCGAGGAAAACGCGGACTTCTTTGACCTCGCCATCGAAAAGGACCACCCGCTGGTAGCGCAGTGGCAGGGCATCGCCAAAGAACTGAACGCCGTGGTGGTGTTCCCGTTCTTCGAGAAGCGGGCCCGGGGCATCTACCACAATTCCGCCTTCGTGTTCGAGCGCGACGGCAGCATTGCCGGCCTCTACCGCAAGAGCCACATTCCCGACGATCCCGCCTTCTACGAGAAGTACTACTTCATCCCGGGCGACACGGGTTTCGAGCCCATCAAGACATCTGCAGGTACGCTCGGCGTGCTCATCTGTTGGGACCAGTGGTTCCCGGAAGCAGCCCGCATCATGAGCCTCAAGGGCGCAGACGTGCTCATCTACCCCACCGCCATCGGCTGGATGGACAGCGAGCCCAAGGAAATCTACCCGCGCCAGCAGGACAGCTGGATGACCGTCATGCGGGGCCACGCCATTGCGAACCGCACCTTCGTGGTGGCGGCTAACCGTATAGGCACCGAAGGCCACCTCACGTTCTGGGGTACAAGTTTTGCCGCCGCCCCTGACGGCTACATCTTGGAAAAATGCTCTCCCGAATTTCTCGGGGTCTCCACCATCGAAATCGACCTCGCCGAAACCGAGGAAAACCGCCGCTGGTGGCCGCATTTCCGCGACCGCCGCATCGATCTCTACAAGGACATCCTAAAAATCTGGGGCATGGAATAGACGAGAGAGAAAATGTCCACAAAAAAAGCACTTTATCGCTACCCTGCAGAATGGGAAGAACAGGAAGCCACCTGGCTAGCCTTCCCCCACAACAAACTGAACTGGCACGGAGAACGTGGCGTCAAAATCCGCAAGTTCTACGTGGAGCTGATCCGCACCATCAGCGAGTTCCAGCCGGTGAACGTGCTGGTCCCGAACAAGAAATTTTTGACCTTGGACGAGAAGTTCGCCGTGGCCGACAGGCCTTATCCCGCCAGTTTTTTCATGGTCAAGACCGACGACATCTGGATTCGGGACTACGGCCCCTTCTTCGTAAAAAAGGGCAAGGAAACTGTGGTTTCCGAGACGGTCTTTAACGCCTGGGGCGCCAAATTCCCTCCATGGAAAAACGACAACCAGATTCCCGGACGCATCGCAGACCTGCTGGAATACAAGAAGGGCGTGAGCGTCCCCTACATTTTCGAGGGCGGCGCTATCGAAGTGAACGGAGACGGTCTGGGAATGACGACCCTGGATTGCCTCGTGGGCAAGAACCGCAACAAGGTGGAAGACCTTTCGAAAGTCATCAAGGCCATCTGCGAGATGCTGGGTCTCAGGGCCCTGCTGGTGCTCCCCAAGGGCCTTGTAGGCGACCACACCGACGGACACATCGACAACGTGGCCCGCTTCGTGGCTACTGACAGGGTGGTCATTCCGGCGGCAAGCCCGAGGAGCGCCAACGGCAAATACCTGGAAGAGGCTCGCGCCGCCATTTTGGAATTCCTGAAGCTCCACTACGGCAAAAAAGCCAAGGTGGACACCATCCCGCTGCCGCCCCAGCGCAAGTTGCCCGATGGGCAGATTCTCCCGGCCAGCTACATGAATTTTATCTACGTAAACGGTGGGTTAATTTATCCTAAATACAGGTGTGCCGCCGACAAGGTAGCCGAAGAATATTTCCGCAAGGTTTACCCCAAACGGAAGATTATCGGGCTGGACTGCCGCACCGTTATTGAAGAGGGCGGAAGCCTGCACTGCATGAGCAAGCACGAAAGCGCTTGATTCGCGAGTACCGTTGCAATTACAGCGGCAAACTCATCTGTCCCGTTTTCGGGTCTTTTAGAGGTTCTGGCAGGGGTTCTGCTCGCACGGCTTCGGTCACGGGTTCTGCAACCGTCGATTCCACAGGCGATTCCGATGGTTTGACCGGTGCGGCCTGAGCGGCATTCTGACCTTCGTTCAGGCGTTCATCCAGCAGGTTTCTCGGCGGGACTTTTGCCGCCTGCGTAGCACCCTCGGCCTTTTTTGCCCGGGCGATGGCGTTCTTGGCCAGCTGATCCACCGCCTCGTTCCACTTGACGCCCGTGTGTGCCGCCACCTTCTCGAAACTTACCCGATGGACTAGCGGGCGGCAGGCCTCCACGTATTTCTTGGCGATGGAACTTTTGGCCTTCCACTCCCCCTTGGCCCAGCGTGCCACACCTTCGTAGTCGTGGCAGATGACGGCGGTGCGGTCATTGTTCTCCAGCCAGCGCATGGCCTGATAGCTCGCCATGACTTCGCCGTCGATGTTGCGGCTTTCGGCATCGAACACAGTCACTCCGGAGCCGTGCGCAATCTCTTGATCGTTTTCCACCACGATAAAGCCCCAGCCCGCCTTGGGGTAACCTTCCAAGAAAGAACCGTCCACATAGATGCGGAGTCCCTTGGGGGCAGGAGCGGAAACGCCGTTCAGCCAGTTCGCCGCCTCTTGCCGCGTTGGAAAAGCGCGAAAAAGCACGCCCTTGACGCCATGGGTGAGTTCCTGGCATTCTTCCCAAGAAAACACGATTTTTCCGCCGTCTGGCGCCTTTATCGCATAGAATTTCTGTTTCGCCATCTGCCCAAATTTATATATTTTGTGAGACTATAATTTTGGAGACCCTTTGAAACCTTCGCCTTACTTTGCCGATCGGTTTAAGTACTTTTTCAAGCGATTTGCCAGCAGCGAGTCGCTCCGTCGGTGGTTCCTGAAACAGGCGGGCGAAGATTCCGGAGCTTTCAGTTTTCCGGACATTTTGAAGAACCACCCCAAGACACTGGTGTTTTTGCCCCGAAAGTTCGAGGACGCAGTGGCTTTCTTAAGCCCCATGCCCAGGGAATGGTTCAACAACGTGCAGTTTTGCGCCCACGAGAGCCTGCAGGCCCTGGTTTCGGCCAAGCGGAGCCACGCCTTCTACTTTAGCGACCTGGAATGCCGTTTCGGCGAGCCTGTTTTCGAGGGAATCCTTGCAAAAATCGAGGCTTACGAGCCCGAAGTCTGCATCTACCTGGACGAGCCATTCTTGCCGAGACTTTACCTGGCCAAAAAAAGCGGAGCCCCCTGCCGTATCGGGTTCAACAGCGAGTCCCTTTACCCCTTCTTGAACCTGAGCCTCCACCCCGACCAGTCATCGGAAGCGGCCCTCATCTCCAAGTATTACGGAGTGACCTGATGTACAAGGGTTCAGGAAGCAAGATAGAGAACGGCGGCTACGCGGATCTGCATTTGCACACCCGCCTTTCTGACGGCAGCCTCTCGGTCGAAGAACTGCTGACCCTCTGCAAGCGCAGGGGACTCCGCTGCATTTCCATCACCGACCACGACAACCTGGACAGCTACAAGCTGGCCGAGGGCCCCGCCAAGGATATCGGGCTGGAAATCATCCCCGGCATCGAAATTTCTGCCGTATGGCAGGGCAAGGACATCCATATTTTGGGATATTTCTGCGACCCCACCAACCTGGCTCTGAACATGGAAATGGAGGATTTTACCAAGCAGAGGATAACCCGCGCAAAGGCCATCATCAAGAAGCTGAACGCCCTGGGTATAGACATCACCTTCGAAAAGGTGAATTCCTACTGCAAGGGAAAGGTTATCGGTCGGCCCCACATCGCCATGTCCCTGGTGGACGAAGAATACATTTCCAACTTCGCAGAAGCCTTCACCAAATACCTCGGGGACGGCTGTGTGGCCTTCGTCGAAAAGAAGGGACTGAACCCCCAGCAGACCATCCGCCTTATCGAAAACGCCGGCGGCATCGCGGTGCTCGCCCACCCCTACAAGTCGGGCCTCAGCGACGAGTTCATCGAGAACATGGTGGAATGGGGAATCCAGGGGATAGAAGTCTATAGCCCCGCCCAGAAGGGTGCCGTGGGCCGCAAGTACAAGGAAATGGCCCAGAAGTTCGGGCTGGTGGGTACTGGCGGTTCGGACTTTCATACCGAAAGCAGCAACTATATGCCCGGCTGCATGAAAATGCCCTACTCCGTAGTGCAAGCCCTCCGAGAACGGCGTGAAAAATCCAGAGCGGAATGGTTCTAGATGAGTGTGAAATGTGAAGTGTGGGATAAAGCGGTCGTAGTATAGGGAATTTACATTTTTTGTGAAATTATTGAAATTACACATAAGCCTGCTTGCCGTACTGTTGTTGGCGTTGTCTGCTTTCGCGGAGCCCCTGACACCCCGCGCCTACACCCAGCCGAGCCCCCAGGACACCCTGTGGGACTCCCCCGACAGCCCAGATCCGGCCATCCGCGAAAACGACGCGGGCCGCTGGGTCATCGCCCTCCGGGAACTGATGGAGCGGACCTACGACGTGTCGGGTCAGAAAGCGGAATGGGTACTGGGAACTTCGATCCTCGGAAACCCGGAGCTGAACCCCACGGCCTTTGGCATGGGAAGTGTAAGCCGGCGGTTCCCTAGCAAGCTTGCGGGACTTTACACCACCCGCCTGGGCTATGACGGTTCGACCCTGACCCTGAACGGCGAAAACGGAATCCTTACCGAAGAGCGACATGGAATACCTGTAGATACCCCCGTCACCGACCTGGCCTGGGAACGAGGCCCCTTTGACGGCAACGCTCTCCGACTTGACTTTAGGCGCATCATCACCGACTCCGTCGCCCTGGACTTTGGCATCCAGAGCCGTTCCAACAAGAACAGCAAGGAATACGAGTACCAGAACGTGACCCACTCCCCCTATTTTTCCCTGGGCCGCGACTCCACCTCTATCCCCTTCGGTGGACGAAACATCGCCATGAACAGCATCCACGTGCAGCCCATGCTGACCTGGCGTTTCGGATTCGGCAAGGCTTTCGTGAAGATGAACTACATGGACCTTTACAATGCCGACAATTCCACCCACAAGGTAATCCTTGACACCCTGGACAAGGCCAAGCGCACCTTCCAGACAGACCCCTACGGCATTTCCATCGAGAGCCGCGGCTACGGCGCAGGTTTTGAACTCTACCCCATCAAGAACCTGATTTTCAGCGCCGATATCTATTCCGGCACTCACGAAATCGAAGAGGATTCCCTGCCCCACCTATACCGGGGCGACACCACCTGGACAGACACGCTGGACATCCAGCATACCGACAGCCTCTACTACGACACCCTGAGGGAATACACCTACGAGACCCTGCTGGGGGATTTCGGCATCCGCTATAACACACTGTTCAATCCGGCCCTCAAGTTCCAGTATGAATTTTTGGACGGCTACGAATATTTCGAGGAATACCGCAAGCAGCACCTGCAGGACCGCGAGGTAGGCTACCTGGAACTTTCGGACACCCTGGGAATCCTGCTTTTCCGCACCCAGGCGGGCCTCCAGCGGAACAGTTCCATCACCGACGACGAGGACTACGCCAAAGCCTACTCCGCAGACGCCACCCTGATGCTTCCCTTCCATTTCCGCGTCAACGGCACTATTCGCAGGGACAACAAGTTCCCCGACATGAACCAGTTGGCCTTTATGGAAATGGGTCGTGTCGCTTTCCCCAACGAGAACCTGAACTACGAAAAGCGGAAACGCAAGACGTTCAACATCGGCTGGTATTCACGTGAAGTTTTCTACGGTTTGGGCATCCGCCACGAAAAGGTGAAAAGCCCCATCAGGCAGCGCTGGGTCGCCGAAGACCTGGAATCCGTGGAAAAAGCGTTCCAGTGGGTCAACCTGAAAAAGGCGGAGACTTGGGATTGGATGCTACAGACGGGATTCCGCCTGGGCAACTGGAAATTCTACCTGGAACGAGGCCAGGTGCTAGACCGGAAATACAAACTCATCGACACGCCTGAACTTTACTACAAGGGTAGCATCCACTGGCAGAACCGATTCGTGGAAAATCGCTTGGGCGTAAGCGTCCGCGTGGACTGGCAATGGTTCGACCACCGTTACGACTGCACCATCAACGAGTTTGGCGAACCCGAACTGGAGTTGATGAAGCACTACCTTGCCTTGGATTTCGAGGCCCGCATGCAGATTCTTTCCTTCGAGCTATACAACCGCATCGAGAACTTCAACCACAGTATTTACATGCCTGAATCCGGCTACACCCCCGAAGGCCTCCGCTTCGCCTACGGAATCGTATGGACGTTTAGGAATTAGAGAGTAGAGGCTAGGAGCTAGGGGCTAGGGAAAAATGGACGATAAAAGAGCAGAAGACTTTTCCAGATATTTCGAGCTAAAAAAACAGCTAGAAGAAGCCAGCCGCCTTTACTACAAGGAAGGCGTCTCCCCCATGAGCGACCAGGATTTCGATTTTGGCCTCAAGGAGATGGAAGCTCTAGAAGCGAAATACCCGGAGCTACGGGGCAACGCTTCGCTCACGCAAAAAGTAGGAAGTGACCTGACCAACGACTTTGCTAAGGTGACTCACGCCGTGCCCATGCTCAGCATCGCAAACGTCTATAGCGCCGAAGAAATGGCGGAGTTTGTGAAGGCAGCAGAAGATGGTCTCAGGATAACAACTCCGAATTCCGAATTCCGAATTCCGAATTCGCACACCTGGATCTGCGAGCGTAAAATCGACGGAGTTTCCCTTTCCATCGTGTATGAAAACGGGCGCTTGAAACAGGCGGCCACCCGCGGCGACGGAGCCCAGGGCGACGACGTGACCCTGAACGCCCTCACCATCGCCGACATTCCCGAATACTTTGACGCCAAAAAGCTGAAAATCGATCCTAGCGAAATTCCCCAGGGCACTTTCGAGGTTCGCGGCGAAGTCTATATGGAGCGCGAGGCCTTCGAACGCCTGAACGAACAGTTTATCTTGGAAGGCAAGAAGATTTTTCAGAACCCGCGTAATACGGTTTCGGGTTCCCTCAAGCTCAAGAGTGTGGCCGAGTGCAAGACCCGCCCCATGCGTTTTTTTGCCTACCACATTCCGCAGAGCAACAACAGGACCCACGAAGAGAACTTGCTGCAGCTCAAGAAGCTGGGGTTCCACACCAACGACTACTGGACCGCGGACACCACTGATGAAATCATGAAGATTTCGGAGCAGATTGGCGCAAGTCGTGACAACCTCCCCTTCGAAATTGACGGCATGGTAGTAAAGCTCAACGACCTTGCCATGCAGCGGGCCTTGGGTACTACCAGCAAGAGCCCCCGCTGGGCCATTGCCTACAAGTTCAAGGCCGAACGGGCCTACACGCCCCTCCTTTCTGTAGAATTCCAGGTAGGCCGCACCGGTGCCGTGACGCCTGTGGCGAACCTTGCACCCGTGCGTCTTGCGGGCACTACCGTCAAGCGCGCCACCCTCCACAACTTCGACGAGGTGGCCCGTCTGGACCTGCATTATGGCGACACCGTGGGCGTCGAGAAGGGCGGCGAAATCATCCCGAAAATCACCGACGTCAAAAAAGAGCTTCGCCCCATTGGGGCAGAGCCGGTCATTGCCCCCACAAAGTGCCCCGAATGCGGCGAACCCCTCACCCACATCGACGGTGAAGTCATTCTCCGCTGCGAAAACATGCACTGTGCAGCACAGGTGCAATGCCTGTTCGAGCATTTCGTGAGCCGCGAGGCCATGAACATCGAAAACTTGGGACCCTCGCTCATTGCAAGTCTCATCGCCACAGGTAAAATCAAGCGCATTCCCGACCTTTACCGCCTCACGCTAGAAGACCTGGAATCCCAGGAACGCATGGCCAAGAAGAGTGCCAAAAACGTCTTTGACGCCATCTCCGCCTCCAAGGAACGGAGCCTGGAAAACCTACTCCACGGGCTTGGTATCCGCTTCGTAGGCCGCACCAGCGCAAGGAATCTGGCCAAGCATTTCCGCACTCTGGAAAAAATCCGCACGGCAACCGTAGAAGATTTGCAGAACGTCACCGACGTGGGCGAACGCATCGGGAAATCCGTCTATGACTTCTTCCATACAGAACGCTACACGCAGGAAATCGACGAACTGATTGAACTGGGCTGTCCCACGGAATTCAAGGGTATCGTAAAAACGCTTTTCCTGGGGCAGACCGCCGTCATCACGGGAACGCTCCCGACCATGGACCGGGACGAAGCCCGCAAGCTTATCGAAGAGAACGGAGGCAAGGTCGCAGGTTCTGTCAGCAAGAAAACCAGCTGGGTCCTTGCCGGCGAAGCGGCTGGCAGCAAGCTCACCAAAGCAAACGAGCTCGGCATCCCCGTACACGACGAAGCCTGGCTCTTGGAGCAGATTAAGAACAGCGATAGCGGCGATAGCGGCGATAGCAGCAATGAATCCGCTGATGATACAGCGAACATTGAAAAAGAAACGCCCGCTGCACAGGGCAACGGGCAACTGAGTTTATTCTAGGCGAAGTCGCCGCACAACTCGCTACCGATCTTATTCCTGAACGGCGCCCACTTCAGAGGCGTTCACCACGCGAATTTCGATACGGCGGTTGGCCTTGCGCCCTGCCTCGGTGGAATTGTCCGCCTTGGGCCTGCTGGGGCCATAACCTACGGCCGTCACCCGGTCCGGAGATATTCCCTTCTTGATCATGTAGGCGCGCACGCTAGCGGCCCGTTCTTCGGACAGAGTCTGGTTCAGTTCGTCACTACCTTCGGAACTGGTGTGGCCCTCGATTTCTACCTTGGCCTTGGTATTGCGCTTGAGACCTTCGATGGCCGTATTCAACGTCTTGAGGGAACTGGGCACCAGTTCGGCGCTTCCCGCCTTGAAGGTAACGCCCGTCAGTTCGGCACGGGTGTCATCGAACACCACCGTCACGCCGCCGGTACTGGCCGTCAAGGAAACATAGGGCGTCTCGCCGCACTCGAAGGGCCCGGTCAGGCTTTCGCAGAGAATCTTGTAGGAATCTTCGCGAGGAATATGGAAACTGGCCTCGCCGTAGGTATCCGTAGTCACCTTGATTTTGTTCTTCGGTTTTTTAATGCCCACGAAGGTCAGGGTCTTCTTGACGTGGGGTACGTCGTCATCGTTCACGTAGGTAATGTTCAGCACCGCGTGGGTCTTGTTGGGGGCCAAATCTTTGGCAAAGGCCGAAGGAACAATCATCACAGAAGCCAAAGCTACAGTCATGGCCAAGCGAAATCCGTTCATTTTAAACTCCTAGAAAAACCAATCCTCATCCCGGAAGTCAATGAACATTCCAGGAATTGGCTTAAATATACATTTTGATTGCTATATTTGGCACACCATGAGCGAGAACTACAAGTACGGTTTTGTAACGGATATCGAGAACGAGGCCTTCGAGAAGGGTCTGAACGAAGATATCATCCGGAGAGCCTCCAAGCTCCGCGGCGAACCGCAGTTCATGCTAGATTTTCGCCTGAAGGCCTACGAGAAGCTCAAGACCATGGAGCAGCCCAACTGGGGCGAGCTGAGTTTTCCGCCGGTGGACCTGCAAGACATCGTCTACTACTCTGCCCCGAAAACCAAGAAAAGCCACGAAAAAATCGAGGACGTGGACCCGGAACTCCTGGCCACCTTCGAAAAGCTGGGCATTCCGCTGGACGAACAGAAGCGACTGGCCAACGTAGCCGTGGACGCGGTCTTTGACTCAGTGAGCATTTATACCAGCCACAAGCGCAAGCTCATGGAAATGGGCATCCTGTTCTGCAGCATTAGCGACGCCATCAAGGAATACCCCGAACTCATCGAGGAATACCTGGGAAGCGTGGTGCCCGCAGGCGACAACTACTTTGCGGCCTTGAACAGTGCCGTCTTCGGCGACGGAAGTTTTGTCTATATTCCGCCCGGAGTCAAGTGCCCGATGGACCTTTCCACCTACTTCCGCATCAACAACAAGGAAGCAGGCCAGTTCGAACGCACCTTGATTATCGCCGATGAAGGCGCCAGCGTGAGCTACCTGGAAGGTTGCACCGCGCCGGAATTCAGCAGCAAGCAGTTGCACAGCGCCATCGTGGAACTCGTGGCAAAAGACAACGCTTCGATTAAATATTCGACCGTACAGAACTGGTACGCGGGCGACCGCGAGACGGGAGCCGGCGGCGTGTACAACTTCGTCACAAAGCGCGGCAAGTGCGCCGGCAAGAACAGCCGCATCAGCTGGACGCAGGTGGAAACGGGTTCCGCCATCACGTGGAAGTACCCGAGCTGCGTGCTGCTGGGCGACAACTCCGTCGGTGAATTCTACAGCGTGGCCCTTACCAACGGGCACATGCAGGCCGATACCGGCACCAAGATGATCCACATCGGCAAGAACACCAAAAGCACTATCATTTCGAAGGGCATCAGCGCGGACTACTCGAGCAACGCCTACCGCGGCGAAGTGAGCATCCGCAAATCCGCCACAGGCGCCCGGAACTACACGCAATGCGACAGCATGTTGGTAGGCGACAAGAGTGCAGCTCACACGTTCCCCTACATCACCGTCGCAAACGCAAGTTCCACCACGGAACACGAGGCCACCACCAGCCGCATCAGCGAAGACCAGCTGTTCTATTTCGAAAGCCGCGGAATCAAGCGCGAAGATGCCATTCAGGCGATGGTGGGCGGATTCTGCAAGGACGTGTTTAAGGAGCTCCCCGGCGAATTCGCTACAGAAGCAAGGCAGCTTTTGACCCTCAAATTGGAACACAGCGTGGGCTAGTCCCCACGCAAAAATTCCAAACACCTTATTTTTGGCTTATATTCCAAAAATTGCCGTTTTTCTGCCAAATTTTATAATAAATTGTAGATAATGGCAGTGCAAGAATTGACATCCAACCAGAAGCACATCGTGGACGTGCTTATCAAGAAGAATCCCGCCCTGAACCGCGAGATCCTGGAGAATGCCATTGTCTTTATTGCAGAGGCACACAGCGGCCAGTACCGCAAGAGCGGCATGCCCTATACCGAGCACCCCTACGAGGTGGCCAAGATCCTTGCGGACCTGAAACAGGACCAGGCCACGGTGCTTGCCGGGCTACTCCACGACGTGGTAGAGGACACGCCCCACACCCTAAGCGAGATTTCTGAAAAATTCGGCGACGATACCGCCTTCATGGTGGACGCCGTCACAAAAATTACCGCCGCCCAGCAAGAGAGCAAGACCGCCCGCAAGGCGGAAACCTACCGCAAGCTCATCACCGCCATGGCGAAAGACCCCCGGGTCATCATGATCAAGATTGCAGACCGCATCCACAACATGCGGACCATGCAGTACATGAAACCCGAAAAGCGGAAAATCATAGCCCAGGAGACCCTGGACATCTACGTGCCCCTCACCCACCGGTTCGGCCTGTACAAGCTCAAGACGGAGCTTGAGGACCTGAGTTTCAAGTACGTGAACCCGGTAGAGTACCAGAAGCTGGTGGACGCCCTTATCGAGAACAAGGAAGCCCGGGAAAAATACATCCAGTCCGTCATCGGGCCCTTGCAGATCAAGCTCGCCCTAGAAGATTTCGACTGCACCATCCAGGGCCGCACCAAGAACATTTACAGCATCTACAACAAGATGATTGCACGGGGTTGCGAATTCGAGGACATCTTCGATATCTTCGCCATCCGCATTATCGTGGATACCATTCCCGAATGCTACCTGGCCCTGGGCTATGTCCACAACCTGTGGCCGCCCCTCCAGAGCCGCTTCAAGGACTACATCGCCACCCCGAAGCCGAACCTTTACCAGAGTATCCATACCACGGTCATCGGACCCGAAAACAAGATGGTCGAAGTCCAGATTCGCACCAAGGACATGGACCTGACGGCAGAGAAGGGCTTTGCAGCCCACTGGGCCTACAAGCTGGAAACCCAGCACGAAGGCGAAGAACTGGCCTGGCTGGACCACATGGTCAAGCTCCAGTCCGAAATTTCGGACAGCCGCGAATACCTGGACTTTTTGAAGGTGGACCTGAAACCCGAGGGAATCGTGGTGTTCACCCCCAAGGGAAATTCCATCGAACTGCCCGACGGGGCTATCGTGCTGGACTTTGCCTTTGCTGTACATACGGAGCTCGGCCTCCACTGCATAGGGGCCCGCATCAACGACGAGGTGGTAAGCCTGGACAAGCCCGTGCCACACGGGGCCACCATCCAGGTCCTGAAAAGCCCCACTCAGGAGCCCAGCCCGGAATGGCTGGAGATGGTGACCACCACCAAGGCCAAGCAGGAACTGCGCAAGTGGATGAAGACCAGCATGCTGCAGCAAGCCCGGGACCTGGGCCGTGAAATCTGGACCCGTGAACTGCGGGTCTCCAAGATGGAAAAGGACCAATATCCTTCGGACGAAAGTACCGCAAAGCATTTCGGCACGCCGAACATCGAGACCTTCTACGAACGGCTGGGCCAGGGAGAACTCCCCCTGCAGGACATCCACCGTTTCTTGAACGGCGGCGAGAACATTTCCAAGGAAGCATCGGCCCTCCGGTTTTTCCCCACCTTCAACAAGGACAAGAAGAGCCCCGTCCAAGACGACATGCCCCTGGAAATCGGCCAGGAGACCAACCTGGTGGTGCATTTCGCCAGCTGCTGCGGGCCCGTTCCCGGCGACAAGATTGTGGGAATCATGCGGCCACAGGTGGGTATCGAGGTGCACTCCCTCAAGTGCCCCTGTCTCAAGGATTTCCCCGTAGAACAGCAGATTCCGGTACAATGGAGCCCGGACCTTTCGGAGCCCTTCACCACCCACCTGATCGTGGAGACGGACAACCGCAAGAACATTACCTTCGACGTGCTGAAGGTCATCAAGGACGAAAACCTGTTCCTGGACCGGATGAGCGTCGTAAGCAAGCAGTCCTCCGGCAGGATCCGTATGGAATTCAAGGCCTTCCGCAAGGAGCAGGTGGATTCCGTCACTTACAAGATCCAGCAGATTAGCGGCGTGCGGGAGGTTAAAAAATCATGATGACGCCCCTGCACCATAGCGACTACACCCTGAAGAACAGGGCCTTCAACTGCCGCATGCGGAACCGCTACTACGAAGAGGTCTATTATGCCTTCAGGGCGCTGTTGCCCAACGACTATAACGGCACCACCGGCGGCAAGTTTGACGAGGAATGGTTCGCCCACCTGCAGCAAGAAATCAAGCACTACGAACGCCTGATTACCACCTGTCTGGAATACGCCCAGGCCGCCATCTTTTACGGCAAGGCCGAAGAGGCCACGCTGTATTCCAAGGACAAGCGCTGGGGCATTCTGCAAGAAGAAATCTTCCTGGTGCACTTTCTGCGGGAACTGCTTTCTACCACCCACTACATCATCGCCCGAATCGACACCGACAAGATGCTCCACGACTGGGGCATGAACATGCAGGGTATGAAAGCGCAACCGGTGGACAAGGGATTCGTCAGTTCTATCCAGGAAAAGCTTTCGGCCATGTCCCTTGCCACCATCAAGGAATTCCGGGAGCTGGTAAAGCATATCGTTGAACGGTTCCAGATAGGCAACACCCTCTTTGGAACGATACAGGAATTACAGAATTTCTACTAAGAGAAGTTGCGAGTTGTGAGTATTGAGTTATGAGACATTAGAGAAGGAAATCTTGAAACCAAAGACACTGACAACTGACAACTGATTACTAACTACTAAAACCATGTCCGAATACATCATATTATCATTTTTCCTCTTCTTGGGAGCCTTCATCGCGGCGGCGGCTACCGTCACCGGACTTTTGCTGGGCTACCGTACCAAGAACACCAAGAACAAGATGGCCCCCTACGAATGCGGCATGCAGACCATCGGAAACGCCCGTATCCAGTTCAAGGTGGGCTACTACCTGTTCGCACTCTTGTTCCTGGTATTTGACATCGAAGCTTTGTTCCTGTATCCCGTGCTCATGAACTTCAAGGAAATCATGGCAGGGAACACACCCCTCGCCCCTGCGGTCGTTATCATTGACCTTGTGATATTTATGGCCATTCTCGTTTCCGGCCTCGCCTACGCCTGGAAAAAAGGAATCCTGAAATGGGAATAATTAATTACGCTCCAAAAATCCTTGACCCTATTCCGGGCGGTAAGTACGTGGTAAACGCCATCGACTACGTGGTGAACTGGGCCCGGGCAAACTCCATTTGGCCTCTGACCTACGGCACCAGCTGCTGCGCCATCGAGATGATGAGCAGTTCCATGGCCCGCTACGACATCGCCCGATTCGGAAGTGAAGTATTCCGCAGTTCACCTAGGCAGGCGGACCTGTTTATTTTGGCGGGAACCATCACCCGCCGCATGGCTCCTGCCATCCAGATGCTGTGGGAGCAGATTCCTGGCCCCAAGTACGCCATCGCCATGGGCGCCTGCACCATCAGCGGCGGCCCCTTCATCTACGACAACTATTCCGTAGTCCGCGGCGCCCAGAACCTGATTCCCGTAGATGTGTTCGTCCCCGGGTGCCCGCCCAGACCAGAAGCCCTTTTCCACGGGCTCTTGACACTCCGCGAAAAAATTCTGAAGGAAACCTGCCGTAACCCCTGGCACGAGGGTTCCCCCAAGGACGTGTCCACCATGGACCGCTACCGCGAAGCCGCCAAGACCTGGGCCGCCCTGGAAGAGATGAAAGACGAAGAGATGGCAGAAGCCAGGGCCAAGTTCAAGGAAGAAAATCCCGACTACAAGTCCAGTTTCAAGCCTATCCGCGTCAAGAAAGAGGACTTTCCCGAAGTGGAACGTGTCCCCTTCAAGCGCATGGGGCTCACCCAGTCCGACATCTACGCCAAACTGAAGGAAAAATTCCCGGCGGTAACGGTGCATACCCACAGCGAAGACCCTGTGGAAGACGTGGTGGCCGCCATGCCGGCGGACCGACCGCTAGAAGTGATGGTCACCCCCGAAGACTACCTGCCCATGGTGGAATTCATCAAGGATGAGGCCAGCCTCAAGATGGACTACCTCATCGACATCGTAGGCATAGACTACGACGACCATTTTGACGTAGTCTCCCAGTTCCGCAGCATGGAACACGGACACAAGCTGTTCCTCTGCCTGCAACTGAAAAAGGACTTTTCCATTCCCGAAGAGCAGCGGGCCACGGCGCTCCTTGCCCACGCCCCCAGCATCAGCCACCTGTATCCGGCTGCGGAATTCAAGGAACGCGAAGTCTACGACATGTTCGGCATCGACTTCGTGGGCCACCCCGACCAGCGCCGAATCTTCTTGGACGACGACTTCGTAGGCTACCCCCTGCGCAAGGACTTTACCCACCCGGAAATGATCAGGAGGCCCGTATGACAGGAATGCTTCCTCCGGGATTCCGCATCCAGCGTGAAACCAACACCGAAGAATTTTTCATCAACATGGGTCCCCAGCACCCCAGTACCCACGGGGCCCTGCGCCTCGCCCTCCGCATGGACGGCGAAACCATCGTAGAGCTGGTTCCCCATTTCGGCTATATCCATCGCGGCATGGAAAAACAGGCCGAATCCATGAGTTACCTGCAGTACATCGCCCTTTCCGACCGTCAGGACTACCTTACCGCCATCCAGAACAACCTAGGAGTGGTCATCGCCCTCGAGAAGGGCATGAACATCGGCGTTCCCGAGAAGGCGGAATATATCCGCGTGATGCTGCAGGAACTGGGCCGCATAGCGAGCCACCTGGTGTTCTTCGCCTGCTTTGGCGGCGACCTGGGCGGACAGACCTGCCTGCTGTACGGTTTCAAGGAACGCGAGATGATCCACGACATCTTGGAAGAGGTGACGGGCTCCAGACTCACCACCAACTTCTTCAGACCGGGTGGAAGTCGTTACGACGTGCCCGACACGTTTATCCCGCGGGTCAAGGCGTTTTTGGACCACATGGACGACACCATGAAGGACTACGAGCGGTTCCTTTCCAAGAACATCATTGTTCTGGAACGCAGCAAGGGTATAGGCATCCTCTCCAAGGAAGACGCCATCGCCTACGGATGCTCCGGTCCCGTGCTCAGGGCCAGCGGCGTGAACTTTGACGTGCGCCGGGCGAACCCCTACAGCATCTACGACTCCTTCGATTTCGAAGTTCCCGTGACCCACAACGGGGACTGCTACGACCGTTACACGGTGCGTATCGCCGAAATCCACGAGTCCATGAAAATCCTCCGGCAGTGCATTGATCGGTTCCCCACCGAAGGGCCTTGGCGCTCCAAAGAAAAGCCAGTGCGTTTGCCGGTGGGCCGCTACTACAGCGAAATCGAGACCGCCAAGGGGCTCTACGCCACCTACGTAGTAGCCGCCACTACCGGCGAGAAGCCCTACCGCATACACACACGCGGTCCAAGTTTCCCCCACATCGCGGCCCTCAACAAGATGGTCCAGGGCCACAAGATTTCGGACCTGGTGACCATTCTTGCCACCTTGGACCCCGTGATTCCCGAAATTGACAGGTAGTTTATGTTTGTCCCTTCCGTTACCAATCCTATCGGCGATTTTGTGAGGAACCTGGTTCCCCAGGTGACTGCCTACCTGCCTGTAGCCTTCCAGTCCGAGACTTTGGACAGCGTCGTCGCCTTCTTGATTAACGCCGTCATCTGCATCATCGCGGTCTGCGCCGTGAACATCGGTTCTGCCCCTATTCTCATCTACATGGAACGCAAGGTCTGCGCCCACGTGCAGTGCCGTCTTGGCCCTATGCGCCTGGGATGGCACGGTACTATACAGACCATCGCCGACGTGCTCAAGATGCTCTTCAAGGAAGTCTATGCCCCCAGTGGTGCAGACAAGCTGATGTTCTACACGGCACCCATGATTGTGCTGATTGCCCCCTTCATGGTTTGTGCCCTGATTCCCTTCAGCAAGGACCTAGTGGTGGCCGACGTCTCCATGGGCATTCCCCTGATTATCGCGGTGAACGGTTTCGGCGTGCTGGGCATTTTGCTTGGCGGCTGGAGCAGCAACAACAAGTATTCCTTGCTGGGGGCACTCCGTAGCGGCGCCCAGATTATCAGTTACGAAATTTCCTTCGCCATGATCCTTCTGTTCGTGGTGATGATTTCCGGATCTACCAACCTGATGGACATCACCATGAGCCAGCAGGGAACGGTTTTCGACTGGTGGATTTTCAAGATTCCCGTGCTGGGCTTTATCGCCTTCATTCTGTTCTTCATTTCCAGCACCGCCGAAATGAACCGCGCCCCCTTCGATATCGCCGAAGCGGAGCAGGAACTCACCGGCGGCTACCACACCGAATACAATGGTACGCCCTTTGCCATGTTCTACCTGGCCGAATACATCGCCCTGGTCACCAACTCGGCTCTGGCCACCACCTGTTTCTTGGGCGGATTCCATGCCCCCTGTATCGGCTTTGCTCCTGTGGATAACGTGCTGAACATGGTTCCCGGCCTGGTGTGGTTCTTTGGAAAGGTGTTCTTTATGATCTGGTGCTACATGATGGTCCGCTGGACATTTGTGCGGCCCCGTGTAGACCAGCTTATGGATTTCGAATGGAAGTTCCTGCTGCCGGTGAACCTGGTGCTGCTCACGGCAGGTGCGGCGTGGATAGCGATTAGTGGGTAGGATTGTTTTATGCAAGAGAGTAGTTCATTCATTCCGTATATCAAGCGTTACCTGAAGCGCTGCATCACGGGCCCCTGGAGCCTGTTGTGCGGCCTGTCCGTGACCTTCAAGTATTTTATAGACCCAAGACGCATCGTTACCGAGCAGTATCCCGAAAACCGGAAAACCCTCAAGATGCACCCCCGCTACCGCGGCCGTCTGGAAATGATCGAAGACGCCGACGGCAACAACCACTGCACCGCTTGCGGCATGTGCGAGCGTGCCTGCCCCAACGCTTCCATCAACGTGCTTTCCACCAAGAACATCGCCGGTAAAAAGGTACTGGGCCGTTATGTTTATCATTTTGCCAGCTGCACCCAGTGCGGGCTCTGCGTAGAGGCATGTCCCTTCGGGGCTATCCGCATGAACCAGGATTTCGAGGTGGCCACTACCGACCCCAATACCCTTGAAATGATCCTCAACAAGAAGGAGGGACAGGGATAATGTTTCCAGGCCTTCAGCTTCCAGAACTAGCGCTGTCGTTCCCCCACGGGGGAATGGATATCGCCTTTTACGCCGTAGCCATCGTCATGCTCGTGACGGCGGTCTTTACCGTTGCTGTCAAGAACATCTTGCAGAGCGCCGTGTTCCTGATTTTCTCCTTCGTGACCACCGCCATCCTCTACCTGCTCCTGCACGCTGAATTTATCGCTCTCGCCCAGGTGATGGTCTATATCGGCGGCGTGGTGATTTTCGTGGTGTTTACCATACTTCTTACCAGCCACCTGGGCGAAGACGCCTTTGCCACCAAGATTCCGAGAGTCTTTGCCGCCTTCGCCCTGTCCATCGCCTTCTTGTTCGTGATGGTCAAGTGCCTGCTGCCTATGCCGGAACTTTCTAGCGGGGCTGTGGCTTCGGCTCCGGACTATTCCAGCCTGCAGAATTTCGCCATGCGCCTTCTGGGTTACACCCAGGATAGCTTCATCATACCCTTCGAGGTGGTTAGTGTCTTGCTCCTGATGACCCTTATCTGCGCCATCACCATCGCCCGCAAGACAAAGGACGAGGTAGAAAAAGAGAAGGAGGTGAAGCAATGAACCTGATGAACTGCCTAATTCTCGCATTCTTGCTCTTTGGCATTGGCGTGTGGGGCCTGATGCGCCGCCGCCACTTGATTGGCATGCTCATTTCCATCGAGCTCATGCTGAACGCCGCCAACATCAACTTTATCTCTTTTGCCTACTTTACCGCCCAGGACTCTACCGCGGGCGCCCTGTTCAGTATTTTCGTCATCGCCGTTACCGCTTGCGAAATGGCAATCGCCCTTGCCATTATCGTCACCATGTACCGCAGGCACCACAGCCTTGACGCCGACCAGTTGAGGGACTTGCATGATTAACGATATGACCCTCGGTTATTTGATTCTGGCATTGCCCCTGCTCACCTTCGTGGTGAACGGACTATTCCTGGGCAACAAGTGCCACAAGGCGGCAGCGGCTCTCGCCATCGCCTGTAACGGCATTGCCTTCGTGTGTGCTGCCACCTTGGCCCTGCATTACTTCACCTCGGACTTTGCCCCGAACAAGACCGTCCTTTTCCAGCACGACTTCCTCACCTTTGCAGGAAACCTCGCCGCCACCATCGGCATGCTCATCGACCCGCTTTCGCTGATGATGCTTGTGGTTGTGACCTTCATCAGTTTCATGGTGAACATCTACAGCGTGGGCTACATGCGGGAAGATCCCTCCGCAGGGCGGTTCTTCAGCCTGCTTTCCCTGTTCAGCTTCAGCATGCTTGGCCTGGTGGCCGCCACCAACCTTTTCCAGATGTTCATCTTCTGGGAACTGGTGGGCGTGTCCAGCTACCTGCTCATCGGATTCTGGTACCACAAGCCCTCGGCGGTAAGCGCCTCCAAGCAGGCCTTTATCCTCACCCGCTTTGCCGACAGTTTCTTCTTGTTCGGTATTGTGCTGGTAAGCTACGTGGTAGGGAGCTTCGACTTTTCTACCCTGAACGACTTGAGCCTCCACGCCTTCAAGGGCGAGACCATCAATCTCGGGATTTGCACCGTTACCAAGGCAGAGGCCCTGGTGCTGGGCTCCGTGATGATCTTCACCGGCGGCTGGGGAAAATCCGCCATGTTCCCCATGCATATCTGGTTGCCTAACGCCATGGAAGGCCCGACCCCGGTCAGTTCCATCATCCACAGCGCCACCATGGTGGTGGCGGGTGTCTATCTGGTGGCAAGGCTTTTCCCCTTCTTCGCCATCTGCGACAACACCTTGAAGCTGATTATGGTGGTAGGAGCCTTCACTATGGTCTTTGCGGCGGTCATCGCCTGCACCCAGAAAGACATCAAGCGGATTCTAGCCTACTCCACTCTTTCGCAGCTGGGCTACATGATGTTTGCCCTGGGCGTCTGCAAGATTGGCCAGGTGGTGGTAGCAACGGGCTGGACAGCCTCCACCTTCCACATCTTTACCCACGCCTTCTTCAAGTGCAGCCTGTTCCTGATTGCGGGCTCTCTCATCCATCAGGTCCATACCAACGATTTGGACGCCATGGGCGGCCTCCGCAAGAAAATGCCCTGGACCTACTGGTGCTGCCTTATTTCCGTTCTCGCCATTTCCGGCATTCCGCCCTTCTCCGGATTCTTCTCCAAGGACGAAATCATTCTGGCGGCGTTCCAGAGTCACCATTACGTGGTGTTCGGCCTAGCCCTCCTGACCAGCGGGCTTACCACCTTCTACATGTTCAGGCTGTTCTTCTTGGCCTTCCACGGGGCGCCCCGTCACGAGGGCGTCAAGGCGGGACATGTCCACGAAGACTTTGCCATGACGCTTCCCATCGTGGTCCTTGCCGTACCGGCACTCTTGAGCGGTCTCTTGGGCAAGGGCATCTTCGAAAAATTCTTCGTAGTGGGCAAGCTTCACGTTCCCACCTTGGTAAAACTTTCTCACGCAAGCTGGATTCCCGTGGTAGCCGTGGCCGTTGCGGTGGTGGCCCTTGCCCTCGCCTGGTTTATGTACGGGCGGTCTAAATCCAACATCGCCCGAGCGCTGGACGACATCAATCGCGGTCCAATCTACAAGGTCATCTACCACAAGTTCTACTTCGACGAAATCTACTACGCCGTGGTGCGGCAGTTCATTTTCGGAGGTGTGGCCGCCACGGCCCGCTTTATCCAGGACTACATTATCGAAGGAATCCTCGCCTTTACGGTCTGGTTCACCCACAAGCTGGGCGACCTGGTACGCACCGCCCAAGCGGGCTACCTTCCCTTTTACCTCGGAACCCTTATCGTCGGGCTTCTGCTCTGGCGCTTTATCGGAGGGTTGCCCCTGTAGGTGCTTATGGAAACTGTACTCTTCAATCTGATTTGGGTCATTCCCCTTTTGACGGTGCTTGCCTGCATCCCGATTCCCTCCACCTGCGAGCGTGCGCTCCGGACGGTCCATACGGTTTCCGTCAGTTTTGTGCTCCTTATTGTATGCGTGCTTACCTACCGCGTTTTCGCCCTGGGTGCAGCCCCAGCCGACCCGGCCTCCGCCCCCTTTGCACTACGGTTCTTTACCGACATTCCCTGGCTTAATGCTTTCAACGCCCACTATATTGTAGGGGCCGACGGCCTCAACATGCTGCTTCTGGCCCTTACCGCCTTTATCGTATGGGCGGGCGTGCTGGTGAGCTACAAGATCAAGGGTAACCAGAAGGTGTTTTTCGCCCTGATCCAGCTTTTGGCCACAAGCGTCTATGGCGTGTACATGAGTTTCGATTTGGTGCTGTTCTTCGTGTTCTACGAGATGGAAGCCCTGTGCATGTACCTGATGATTGCCTGCTACGGAAGCGGTCGCAGGGATTACGGCGGCAAAAAACTGACCTTGACCCTCGCCTTCGGTTCTTCCATGATTCTTGCCACCCTGTTCGGGCTCTACTTCGAAAGCGGCACGGGCAGCTGGAGCCTCATGGAAATTTCAAAGGTGACTCTCCCCATGGATTTCCAGATGTGGGCATTCCCACTGATGTTCATGGGCTTTGCGGTCAGTTCTTCCCTGTTCCCCTTCCACTTCTGGAGCCCCGACGGCCACTCCGCAGCCCCTACTGCCGTTTCTATGCTGGCGGCGGGCGTCATGATGAAGATGGGCGCCTACGGCTGCCTTCGCTTCGCCATGTTCCTGATGCCTGAGGCCGCCAAGATTTGGCTCCCCTACGTGGTGGCCCTGCTCATCTTCAACGTGGTGCTTGGACCCTTTATCGCCATACGCCACAAGGACCTCAAGTACATTACCGCCTACAGTTCCATCAGCCACCTGGGCCTTATCTTCTTGGGTCTTGCGGCTCTCACGCCGGTGGGGCTCCGGGGTGCTAGCCTCCAGATGATTTCCCACGGGTTCTTGACGGGGCTGTTCTTCGCCACCATCGGCATGATTTACGAGCGCACCCATACCCGCGACATCACGGAAATGGGCGGCATCATGAAAAAGATGCCTTTCCTGGGTGTCGGTTTTGTGATTGCTGGCTTTGCGGGTCTTGGCCTGCCTGGTTTCAGCGGGTTCATTGCCGAAAGCACCATCTTTATCGGGGCTTTCCAGCAGGATTCCACCCTCACCCGTATCGTCACCGTCCTAGCCATTCTTTCCATCACCACCACGGCGGTGTATATCCTGCAGACGGCCAACCGTATGCTCCACGGCCCCATGCCCGCCAAGTTCCAGACGCTTACCGACGGTTGCTTCCGCGAAAAGCTGGTCATCGTGGTGCTGGTTTTCTGCCTGCTACTGATCGGTATTTTCCCCGGGCCTTTTGCCGACATGCTTGACCTGAGCATTGCGCCTATATTTGAAAAAATCTCTGCAGCCGCGCCTGCGGTGGGAGGTTAGCCATGTTTGATTTTGTCGTACCCAGTTTTATCGTCCCCGACTTGCTATTGCTGCTGTTCCCCTTCATTGTCATCGGGAGCAGGCTTTTCTGCGATGCCAAATCCAACGTTCCCTGGCGTATCGCCAACATCGGGTTCCTGCTCATCTTCATGCTGCTGAACTTTATCCCGCTGGCTGGAGGCGAGGGCCGTTTCTTTATCTGCAACTGGCGTGTAGACGACTTTGGCGTGTTCATGCGCGAAGTACTGGTAGTTTCCGCCATTCTAGGCATGTGGTTTTCCAAGGACTACTTTATGCATGCCGCCGCCGGCAAGCCACAGATGCACCAGATTGCGGAATTCATCGGGGCTATCGCCTTTGCCACCTTCGGCGGCGTGACGGTAGTGAGCGCCTGCGACACCATCACCTTCTTCTTGGGTCTTGAAATCGCCACCATCCCCATGTACGCCCTCACCGCCTGGAACAAGCAGGACCAGCTGGGCTCCGAGGCCGCCACCAAGTACATCTTGATGGGTTCCGTGGCCACCGCCTTCGAGCTGTTCGGCTTCAGCTACCTGTACGGTTTTGCCGGGAGCCTGCATTTCGACGCCATCCAGAATGCCGTAGCCGCCGGGACTTCCCCGCTTTTGTGGATTGCAGTTCTGTTCCTCTTCTGCGGAATCGGTTTCAAGCTCACCCTGTTCCCCTTCTACACTTGGGCTCCCGACGTTTACGAAGGCGCTCCCACGCCGGTGACGGCAGTTCTTTCCGTGACCTCCAAGGCTACTGCCATCGCGTTCCTGGTGGTGCTGGTCTATGGGCCTCTTGCCCCTGTGCAGGAGCAGATTGCCCCCCTCATCGCTTTGCTTGCAGGCGTCACCCTCTTTGTAGGCAACCTGGGTGCACTCAAGCAGTACAGGCTCCGCCGGTTCATGGCCTACAGCTCCATCGCCCAGGCGGGCTACATCATGGTGGCCCTCCTCGGTACTGCCGCCATGGCGAAAACCGCCATCATCTACTACCTGTTCGTCTATGCGGTGTCCAACTACCTGGCCTTCTTCGTGTTCGGCATTATCGGTCACCACCGTGAAGAAATCTTCGACTCCCTGCGGGGACTTTCCAAGCAGAACCCGAGCCTTGCCATCGCCTTGGCCATTTCCATGTTCAGCTTGGCGGGTATCCCGCCCCTGGCCGGTTTCTTCGGCAAGTTCCACCTATTCTTCAGCGGGGCTACCACCGGACACTACATGCTTATCGCCTTTGCGGTGCTGAACAACGTGCTGGCCCTGTTCTACTACCTGCAGTTGGTCAAGAGCGCCTGGGTCGATGAACCTGACGGTCACCTGAACCCCCTGCGCCTCACCCGCCGCCAGCGGGGCGTCATCATTTTGCTGTCTTGCGCGGTGGTAATTCTCGGATTCCTCCCCTTCCTCAGCGACAATATCTTCATGGGATTCAGCGGTTTATAAGCAAAAGGCCCCGAGTTTCCTCGGAGCCTTTTCTATACCCGGATCGCGATTCGAACGCGAGTTTGATCCTTAGGAGGGACCCGTTCTATCCAGCTGAACTATCCAGGCAATAGCGGGACAAATATATAAAAATTTCCGCTACTTTTTGACGTTGTTTAAATTCCCGCCGTCAATTCCCTGAATATGGCAGGTCCTCTGCGGGAAAGGAATGGTTATTCCCGCTTCGTCAAAGCGGCGTTTGATTTCGTCGGTATATTTCCAAAGCAGGTTGAAATAGTCTGCATTCTTGACCCAGGCCCGGAAAGCCACCTCCACGGAACTGTCCGCCAGGGCTGACACAAAGTACTGGGGCACGGGATTTTTCAGGAACAGGGGTTCGTTTTCCACCAGTTCCCGCATAATTCCAAGAGCCTTGTCCGTAGAGTCTCCGTAGCCGATGCCCACCTTCAGTTCCAGACGGCGGCTCACGTTCTTGCTGTAGTTCACGATGGGCTGCCCCCAGAGGGAGCTGTTGGGAGCAGAGACATACAGACCGTCCACCGTTTCAAGAGTAGTATTGAACAGTCCGATACCCTTGATTTTCCCCTTGATGGAGCCGCACTCGATGTAATGGCCCGCCTTGAAGGGCCGAATGAACATGAGCAAAAGCCCTGCCGCAATGTTGGAAAGTGTGTCCTTCAAGGCAAGACCGATAGCAAGGCTTGCCGCACCCACCATAGCCACAAGACCCGCCGTATTGACCCCTGCAATATGGAGCACCAGCAAGAGGGTCACCACGTAAATCGTGTAAGACACCAATGAATAGACCAGGGGGCGTGCCGCCGGGTCCATGCCCCGAATCTCAGCATGGGCGATAACGCGCTTGAAAATAAGCAGTAGCAACTTGGCGAAGCTTAACACCAGCAGAGCCAACTATGCCAAAGCGGAAGTAATGAGAAAAGAAATAAATCTGTGAATGTGGCTGGAGCCCTTGATTTTATTGGGTTTTCTTTTCTCATTTAACCCGAAAAACGTGTGTTTTTTGATTTTGCCGTTTTTTCGCTATTTTCGCGGTTTCTTCATTTTGCGGAAAAAGATGTTTCACTTTTCGTGAGACATTTTTTTTGTGAATTGGCGTTTTTAGGCCGTTAAAGGCGTTTTGAATTTTTCTTGAAAATTGTGGTGCGGACATTTGGTGCGGACATGTTTTTGAGTTTTTCACAATTCGTGAGACAAAAAAAAGAGGCAGGATTTTGCATCCTGCCGTTAAATTTTTCGCGGTGTAGAAAATCAGCCTTCGGCTTTTTCCGCTTTTTTCTTCTGGAATATGGCGGCGAACTCTTCGATGGTTGGCACCTGGAGTGTTCCCTTGCCGTAGGGGTTCGGGGAG
>CAMHDS010000037.1 GCA_946183925.1 uncultured Fibrobacter sp.
TGGCAACGAATTGCATCGCAATTCTAGTTGCCAAGTATCGTATAGCGGGGATGACAAGGAAGGAGCGCGGGGATGACAGTAGGAAGAACGGGGGGATGAGCAACAGTTGTTTGCATTTGGTCAACTATAGTTGCATAATGGACGTTTTTTTCGAAAAGGTGTTGCCCTTTAGACGGAAATTTTATATATTGATGATGTTGGGTAGCCAACAGGTGCGTGGTCCTGCCTTAGTGGACTGTATTTAAAGATTGCAATCCCGTTTTCGGGGTTGCAGTCTTTTTTTATTTTGGAGGATTTGTGAACGAAAAAGCAAAGGTTCGTTTAGTATATGTGGATCAGGACTATCTGGACATTCTTCGATCTGTGGAAAAAAAGGTGAGTACAAAAAATCGGCCCTATGTGTTCCTAGGAATCACAATTAACGAACATCTATACTGCATTCCGTTAACATCACAAACGAACAGAGCAAGGGCGAATGAGCGGGGATGACGAAGGTAGGGGTGGCTCAAGGGTGGAAAAAGAATGTTATATTACCGTATATGGATACATCTATTCTTGACAAGGCTGTTGTTTTTGCGGTCAAGGCCCACAAGGGCGCAGAGCGCAAAGGGAAGGGTTTCCCGTACATAGTTCACCCCATGGAAGCGGTCGCCATTGCCTCGACCATGACAAACGATCAGGAACTCCTGGCGGCAGCGGTGCTCCATGACACGGTAGAAGATACCGAGGTCACGCTCAAGGAAATCGAAAGAGAGTTTGGCAAGCGCATTGCCCGTCTTGTCGAAGCGGAATCCGATATTGTTTTTGAGGGCAAAAGCCGTGCGGAGAGCTGGCGGTTGCGCAAGGAAGAAACCATCGGGCGACTTTCGGTGGCTCCGAACGAGGTGAAAATTGTCGCTCTGGCAGACAAGCTGAGTAACATACGTGCCATTTACCGCGACTACCAATCTATTGGCGACAAGGTGTGGGACCTGTTCTGCGTGAAGGATGTGGCGTCTCACGAGTGGCACTTTCGCGGGCTAGCCCGTGCGCTCTCAAGCCTGAAGGGAACTTTCGCTTACAACGAGTTCGAAGAACTGATTTCTAAATTGTTCGACAAGTCCGGCTCTAAATAAGGAGGCACTTGCGTTATGTCTGATACACCCGTAGGAAGTTATGGCTTGGACGCCCACGGCAACGCCATTTTGGAGGAGTTCCGGGAGAACCGTCCGGTGTTTGCGAAAATGCTCTCCATTGTCCGGGACACGCTCCGCAAGAGCATTCAGGACAACCACATCTATATCAATGCGGTAGAGGCCCGAATCAAAGAGGAAAGCAGCCTTGCAGGCAAGTTGGACCGCAAGGGCGAAAAGTACAGGAGTCTGGACGACATCACGGATATCTTGGGCGTGCGGGTCATTACCTTCTACAACGACGAGGTGGACAAGATTGCGGCTCTTGCCGAACAGCTTTTCGAAGTGGACTGGGTGAACAGCATTGACAAGCGCAAGATGCACGAGCTCCACAGCTTCGGCTACAATTCCCTGCATTACATTTGCAGGTTGCCCGAAAAGCTTTACAAGGATCCGGAATGCCCCCAGCTGAACCAGTTCCGCTTCGAACTCCAGATGCGCAGCGCCCTGCAGCACGTGTGGGCCACTCTGGACCACGACACGGGTTACAAGACCGGCGTAGAAGTTCCACGTGAATACCTGCGTAACCTGAACCGCCTGGCGGGAATGCTGGAACTTGTAGATGAACAGTTCTGCCAGATTCGCACGGATATCAACAACTACCGCCGTCGCGTGCAGGCCCTAGTGCATTCCGGCAATTTCGAAGAAGTGTCGCTGGACGGCGACTCCTTCAGTAATTACCTGCAGCTGAGGCCTTTCGATGCGCTGAACAAGCGCATCGCCTCCATCAACCAGGCAGAAATCCACGAGTCGTCGCTGTTGCATTACCTGAAGGTCTTCAAGTTCCTGGGCTTTGAATCCCTGGGCGATATCCAGAAGCTCATTCGGGATTACGGCGAAGACGCCTACCAGCTGGCGGTTTCGCAGCTGGGCAATACCGACATCGACATCATCAGCTCGACGGTAGCGCCCCAGAACCTGGTGGTGGTGTACATCTTGAAGCAGGGCGGCGGTGAGATTGGACTCAAAAAGTTCTTTGAACTTTTGTACGGGGTACAACCTAAGAATGAAGCTCACGCCCATCGCTTGATGTTGCGCGCCAAGCAGCTGCCGTTTATGCAAGAGGGGTAGGGGCTAGGATCTAGGGGCTAGGATCTAGTGATTAGGACCGAAGGTCCGTAGGGCGTAGCCCGTTGGAGGTTGGGCCGTAAGGCTAAATCATCCCTTCCACTTTGGCACAGAGTGCTTCTGCTTCTTCGGCGGTAGGGGCTTCGGCGATGACGCGGATGACAGGCTCCGTGTTGCTTGCCCTCACATGCACCCAGGACTTTCCCTTGCCGAGCCAAAGGCCGTCCCGCTCGTCGCTTTTCCAGTCGGCGAAGGCCTGCTTGACTTTGGGCAGAATGTCGGCCACCTTCTTGTCGCCCAGTTCGAACTTTTTCTTGGGCATCACGTAGGCCGGGTTTTCGGCTACGAACTTTTCGGGGCCACCCTGGTGGTGGGCCATCCAGCTGAGCACCAGCGCTGCCGCTACTAGGGAATCGCGACCGTAGTGGAGGGCGGGCAAAATCACGCCGCCGTTTCCTTCGCCGCCGATGATGCAGCCCTTCTCGATCATCTGCAGGCTCACGTTGATTTCGCCTACCTTGGCCCGGCTACATTCACAGCCGTACTTTTCGGCCACGTCTTCGTTCATGCGGCTGGTGGAAAGGTTCACACAGGTGGCTCCCTTCTTTTGGCTCAGCACCTCTTCGGTAGCGATGGCGAGAGTGTATTCCTCGCCGATACTTTGTCCTAAACCATCTACCAGGGCGCAACGGTCGGCGTCGGGATCAACGGCAAAGCCCAGGGCACAGCCGTTCTTTTTGACGGCGTCGCGAAGGTCGCCCAGGTTCTCGGGAATGGGTTCGGCTCCGCGGGGGAAGGTGCCGTCGGGTTCGCAGTGAACACGAACAACTTTGCAGCCCAGCTCTTCTAGCAGGCGGGGCACGATGTAGCTGCCTGCGCCGTTCACGGCGTCCACAGCCACCTTGAACTTGCACTTGCGGATTGCCTCTACGTCGACGAATGGGATGCCTAGGGTTCCCTGGATGTGGATGCCGTCGGCATCGGGGGCGACCTCGTAGCTACCCATGGTGCGGTAGTCGGGGTAATCGAACCGGTCCTGGTCTGCCAGTTCGAACAGTTTTTTCACGTCGTCTGGTCCGAGGAATAACCCTTTGTTGTTCAAGAACTTAAGGGCGTTCCACTCCAGGGGGTTGTGGCTTGCGGTGATGATAATGCCCGCGTCTGCCTTGAAGTGGGTGGTGAGGATTTCCACAGAGGGAGTGGTGGAAAGACCCACATCTACTACATCTACGCCCGAAAGCCTGCAGATGCCCGACACGAACTGCTGGATTGCCTCTCCGGTGGGGCGGCTGTCGCGGCCGATGACCACCCGCTTGGCCTTGGTAATCTGGAGAAAGGCCTTCACATGGGAAGACAGGACCTGAGGGGTAAGAGTGTCACCCACGATACCGCGGATGCCCGAAATGGAACGCATGAGCTTGGACATAAAAACTCCTGAAAAATGAAAAAGCCCCGCGGTAGGCGAGGCTCTCGAAAGAAACTTGTTAGAAGACGGGGGCGCTTGCAGCTTTTTCCTTGGCCTTGGCCTTTTTGCTCTGTTCCTTGGCCAGGCCTCTGTGTTCCACCACGCCCATCACGAAATAGCGGTTGTTGTTCTTGACTACGGAGGTGAAGGCGTTGAGGGCCTTGACGGAGAACCACTCCTGATAGATGTTCCTGCCGTTCTTGATGTTGGTCTCGTCAACGGTGGCGGGCTCTACCGGCTTGCCGTACTTGAGAGTGAACTGCTCGGACATGTACATGGCGGCCTCGATGGCCTTGTTCTTGCGGGATTCCTCTACGCGGCCGGTACGAATTTCAAAGGCGTAGAACTTGTCGTTCTGGTTGAAGATAAAGTCCACCTGCACCGGCAGTTCGCCGAACTTGAACACGGGGATAACCACTCGTTCGCCCGCGCCGCTCTGGCCATAGGGCTCGTAACCCATCTTCATGACCTCTTCGATGACGGTCTGGCGGTCGGAACCAAAGGGAATGCCTGCAAAATCTTCACTACGCTGGGCAAAGGCGCTCATGGAAAATGAGAACACAAAAAGCGCAATGATAAGCAACAATCTCGGCATCATAACTCCTACAGGTATTGTAAAATATAGTAAACTCTTTCAAAAAAGGTGCAAAATAGGGGAAATTAGGCGCTCTTTATCTATATTTTGGGCATGTCTAGCACTTTTGGTAAGATTTTTTCTGTTTCGACCTGGGGTGAATCCCATGGTCCTGCTGTCGGGGCCGTCTTGGACGGCTGTCCTGCCGGAATTCCCCTTTCCGAAGCCGATATCCAGGTTTTTCTGGACCGTAGGCGGCCGGGGCAGGGCAAGATGACCACCGCCAGGGACGAAAAGGACCAGGTGAAGATTCTGAGCGGCGTGTTCGAAGGCAAGACCACCGGCACTCCTATCTCCTTTGTGGTCTTTAACGAGGACCAGCGGAGCGGTGACTACTCCGATATCGAAAAATGGTTCAGGCCAGGCCATGCGGACCTGTGCTACGACATCAAGTATGGCTTTAGGGATTACCGTGGCGGCGGACGCAGTTCTGCCCGTGAGACTATCGGTCGCGTGGCCGCCGGAGCGGTGGCAAGGAAATTTTTGCAACAGGTGGCAGGTGTAGAATTTGTGGCCTGGGTAGATAGCGTGGGCGCTGTGGATTGCCCCGCCTTGGATTTGGAAACTCTGTCTGCTGAAGCGGTAGAGGCTTCTCCTGTGCGCTGCCCCGATGCGGTGTCCAGCGCCAAGATGGAGCAGGAAATTTTGGACGCCAAGAAGAACGGCGACAGCGTGGGTGGAATTGTTGGGCTTGTGGTGCGGAACGTGCCTGCAGGTCTTGGCGAACCCGTGTTCGACCGCTTGGATGCACTGCTGGCACAGGCGATGCTTTCGATTCCGGCCTGCAAGGGCTTTGAAATCGGCAGCGGTTTTAAGGCGGCCCGCATGCATGGCAGCGAACACAATGACGAGATTTTCTTTGACGGAAACCGCTACAGGACCCGGACCAACAACGCAGGCGGCTCTCTGGGCGGAATCAGCAATGGCGAGAACATCGTGTGCCGCATGGCCTTCAAGCCCACGGCCACGATTTCGCAAGAACAGAAGACGGCAGGCCGGGGTGGCGAAAACGGCAGCCTCGCTGCCAAGGGTCGGCACGACCCTTGCGTGGCCGTGCGCGCGCCGGTCATCGTGGAGAGCATGGCGGCCCTGGTGCTTGCGGACTTGTTCCTGCAGCAGAAGAGGAACGGAGCCTAACGGCGATGAGTTATGAGTGGTGAGTCGTGAGTTGTGAGTTGCGAGGTCGGACCGGAGATTGCACTAAATTTTACCGAAGGATTCCTTTGAAGGATGTCATGTTCGCGACCTGTGGTGAGCCATGTCAAACCAAAGCGAACATCCACTAGCTTCACTCAAGCGGATCCTCGTCTACACGAGGATGACAATGTTGACAACTCATTGCTAACCTCACATTCCACATTGCTCTTGCCCCAAGCCTCATGCCCTTTGCGTTAATCTACAGAGCTCTCTACAAGCTTCATCACTGGATTTTCCTTCGTCCGGGGAAGCCCTTGGCTCATGCCAAGCTGATTGTGGTGGGGAGTTTTTTGGCAGGTGGCGCAGGCAAGACTCCTTTTGTGGTGTGGCTTGCGGAGAATCTCAAGAATCATTCTGTTAATTTGTCTAAAATGACAGAAGGCGCGAAGATAGTTGTACTTTGTCATGCGAAAGCCTGCGACGAGTTTGAACTTTTGAAGAAGAAACTCCCTTGGGCGACGGTGGTGGCGACGCCAAACCGTTACAAGACAGCCCATGAGCTGGACCTAGACTTTGACTACATCATTTGCGACGACGGCTTCGAGGATACACGACTGCGGCCCGCGTGGACGGTGCGGCTGGACTGGGGGGCGCCTCCCCGTAGGTGGCGGGACTTGTGGCCCACTGGACCGAACCGTAGCCTTGAGCAGGACCATGTGCCGGCGGGCACAGTCTTGAAGTGCTACGGTGAATGGCCGGACGTGAAATTCGCCATTTCAGAAATCGTGAATGGTGTCGGCAAACAACTGGACATAAACGGCGGCGCGGGCAACGGAGAGCCTTCCTCAGGCCTTGGAATGTGGGCCCTGTGCGGCATCGGGAATCCGGAACGCTTTTTTAGGGACCTTGAAAGTTTTGGCGTGAAGGTGGCGCGGAAGGTCGTGCGTCGGGACCATGACCGCCATTTTGAAGGCGCCGTTCGGAACGCGCTAAAGACGGCCCGCTGCGTGCTCATGACGGAAAAGGACTTTGTGCGGCTGGGCAAAGACTTGCAGAAGAGCCCGCAGGTGTACCGCTGCGTACAGAAGGTGGAGACGGATTTACTACCTTTTTATTCCAAGAAGAGGTGAAAATATGAACTTGACAAAGCGTATTTCTGAACTGATGGCGTCCCTGGTGACGGGAATTCCGGAGAGGGAATTCCAGGTTCAGCTGGGATTTTTGACGTCTCTGCTGGGTGAACCCTTTTACCTGTATGGCCGCTCCGGTTCGGGAAAGGGCCTGATTCTGGAACGGCTTGTGGCGGCTTTCAAGAACGCGAAAGCTCTGAAGATTGGTTCCCGCGAGCAGGATATGCCTGATAATTTGGGAAGTTACGATTTTATCCAGTTCCTCGCCTACGACCCCAGGGACGAAAAGACCAAGGACAATGCCAAGATCGCCATGGAAGACCATGGCAAGGCTTCGGTCATTTTTTCTAGCGAGATGCGCCCCGAAGATGCCCTGTGCCGTGGCGAGATTATCGACGCCATAACTCTTTCGATTGTGCTGCCCGAAAATATTTCGGCCAGTTCCCTTTGCGAACTTTTGAAAACCCAGGGCGACGTGACCAGTACCCGTGTGTCTCCCGGCCTAAGCGTCACCGCCGAAGAAAAGGCCCAGTGGAATGAAGAAATCAAGAAGGTGGTTTTGTCCGATGATGCCCTGAAGGTCATTGCGGGTGTCGTGGAAATCTGCGACGAAAACCACATCTACGTTTCTGTGCGGAAATGGATTGCTCTTGCAAACATCATGAAGGCCATGGCCTTCTTTAACGGGCGCATGGAAACCCGCCTGGAAGATACCTTCTTCTTGGGACACCCCATTTGGTCCAGGTCCGTGTCCAACAAGATCATTACCGAAAAGTATCGGCAGATTGTGCTGAAGCAGCTCCTCAAGGATGTTCCCGAAATTCTGGAAAAGCCCTACGATGCAGAAAACCTGATGAGCCGCATCCAGAAATTGCTACGGAGCAGCAACAACCAGTACGAAACCAAGATGTTCAACGAGGAGCCATGCCTGTTCTACCGCATCACCATCGCCGGTGAGACGGTGCCCCTGTACGCGCCCCTCCGCTATATCGAGACCGAAGGGGACTTTTTTCCGTACAACGAACTGAAGCATGTGGAAAAGCGGGTGCGCTGCAATTACCATGGCACCTCCAACTGCACCATCTCGGTGGCGTCTTCGGTGAAATCTACGGGAATCCGCACCATGGTGGCGAGGAACAATACCATTTCGCCTAACGAAAAGTACGAAGATTACGGCGTGCTGCCCACCCACATTCTCAAGGAAAACGACCCGGAGATTGCGGAAAGGAAAAAGACGGAACTGGCCGAAATCCGCCAGGAAATCCAGACGGTGGCGGAAAAGGAGACCAAGACATTGCAGGCCCTCAAGACGGTCTTTGCAAATATCAAGAGCTCCAAGGAAGACCTGTTCTGCAACAAGGAATTCTTTACGGAATTGCAGGACCAGGTTACCGCCCTGTTCGATTCTACCAAGGTGGTTCTCGGAAAAATCAAGGAAGCCCACGACCTGCTGGCAAGCCAGGGCGCTTAGTTATTGCGCCTCTGCTTACAGGTTGTCCACGCTGTCGGGGATTTCGTTCCGCAGCACTAGCAAAATGGCGTTTTGACCCACGACGACATAGCGTTCGTCGTTGATTTCTATTTCGTAGCCGCCGGCATGGAGGTATAGGGCCTCGTCCCCTTCCTTGACCTGCAGGGGCACGTAGCTTATGGGGTCCTGGGATTCGTTCTTGAACAAATCGTCGGGGTCCTTGGAGGCGGGAATTGGATACCCCGGCCCCACCTTGACCACCAGCCCCGTATGCACGGCGTCCCGTTCCTTGACGCTGGGTGGCAGGTAGAGCCCGCTGCCGGTCTTGTTGGCGGCTTCCAGTGGCTTGATGAGGATTCTGTCCCCGATGATAACGATATTTTCAAGTGAATTCAGCATGCCCCCAAATTAGAAATTATATTGGATAGCGTGGCACTGCTGGTGATAGTGATTATTTGGATTGCCATTTCGGCTTTCCTTGTCTTGTACCTGGGGCATACTCCAAAGGGCAGGGCGTGGGCGAAGTTGCTTTGGCACCACCGCAAGGTGCGTTGGGCCTTGCTTGCCTTCGCCGTCTTTTGGGCGTTGATTGTGGCGGCGTACACGCTGTACCCTCACGACATAGCCGAAGGCGGGCAGGATTCCAGGCAAATGTTCAGGGATTATTCCAGGACCATGGTCACAAACCTGGGTAGTGAAAAGGCTATCGTCATAGATTCCGCTTGCGATTTGACAAGCCCGACGCCGGAGCTTGCCTATGGCCTGCCCGCCCTGCTGAAAATTTATAGCGAAGAGGTGCAACGGCCCACCACTCCAAGGCTTGTGCGGCTGGACGATACACTGTGGCTTTCTTTTGATGGTTACAAGCAGTTCAAGAATCGCGGAATCCGCATAGTGAAAAAGGTGCAGCAGCGCCTTGGGGCCCGCTACTTGGTGAAGATTGATTCCAGAGGGGAGAATCACCGGCTGGAGCTTGTCTATAAGGGGGCGCCCTGGAGCACAGAACAGCTGTGCGGTCTGCCTGTGATGGAGGCTGCCATCCGGGAGAACGTGGACCCTGCATTGTTGATGGCGGTAATCCGCCACACGTCGAATTTCAATCTGGAATTCGATGGGCTTTCGCTGGTCTATACGGTGGCGTCGGAACTGGCCGTAGCGCTTTCGCAGGAGAAAACGGTTGAAGACGCAGTAGCCCGAATGTACCCCAGGGAGCGGGGAAGCCTTCACGAGGAATGGCGGAACAACCCGCTGAAGCAGTCCTGGATCGAAGAGGTGCTGAAGGACGTGCCCTACTATAAGGCGAACGGACTGGTGAGAGACTGAGCGGTCGCTCGTGAGCAACAAGCCCCTAGTATTGACTAGGGGCGGTTGCGAGAGTGAGGTCGTTCCGGAGGGAATCGACCATAGAAGAAGACCGAGCGGTCGCTCGTGAGCAACAAGCCCCTAGTATTGACTAGGGGCGGTTGCGAGAGTGAGGTCGTTCCGGAGGGAATTGACTATAGAAGAAGACCGAACGGTCGCTTAATGCCGTCCAAAACGCCTCGTTTTGCGGAAGGGCTTGTCGCCGTGAAATTCCCGGAAGGGCTTTTCCTTGCCCTTCGGTTTCTTGCCGAAATCCTTTTTGCTCTTGAAGCTCTTGCGTTCTTTTGGTGGCGGCGCGTCGTCGGTCATGAGCCGGAACTTGGCGTCGTTACCCCGGATGGTCATTTCGGAGAGAATGTCCAGCACGCTCTGGTCGGTGTTGTCCGGAAGTTCTACGGTGCTGAACTTGTCAAAGAGCTTGATACGCCCGATGATGGCGCTGCTGATGTCGGCCTCGCCGGCGATGGCGCCTACGATGTCCCGAGGGGAGACATGGTCTCTGCGGCCTACCGCCAGGTAGTAGCGGAGGTAGCCTTCTTCTACGCCGTTGGCGCCTTCCTTGCGTTCCTTGCGGGGCTTTTCCGCCATGTCGTCGTGGTCGCCGTTGTCTTTGACCTTCGGGGTAGAGAGTTGTTCCATTTTGGGGAACAGGGGTTCCCGTTCCTGGGCCATGCACAGGGCCGCGGCGGCAATGTCTTCGACATTTGTTCCCAGTTCCACCGTCATCTTCATGAGGATTTCACGAAACTTGTCAAGATTGGCATTTGCTAGTTTGTCTTGAATTTTCTTTTGGAAATTGGCGACGCGCTTTGCGCTGATCTGTTCGGCGCTGGGGAGAGCCATGGCTTCGATGGGCTGGCGAGTCGCCTTTTCGATGGTCTTGAGCAGGCGACGTTCCCTGGGAGTGATGAACAATATGGCGTTTCCGCTACGGCCCGCGCGGCCGGTACGGCCGATACGGTGCACGTAGGATTCCGTGTCGTAGGGAATGTCGTAGTTCACCACGTGGGTAATGCGGTCCACGTCGATTCCGCGGGCGGCAACGTCGGTCGCTACCACGATGTCCAGCTTTCCCATCTTGAGACGGTTGATGGTCCGCTCTCTGAGAGTCTGGGCCAAATCGCCACTCAAAGGGGCCACGTTGAACCCGCGGGCTTCCAGCCGTTCCGAAACTTCGGAGGTGGCCTGCTTGGTCCGCACAAAAATCAGCATGCCGTCGAAATCTTCGCCTTCGATGACCCGCGCAAGGGCTTCCATCTTGTCGTGGCTCTTGACCAGCAAAAAGCGCTGGCGGATATTTTCCACCGTGGTGGTCTTGCCTTCGATACGGGCTTCGCTGTATTCGCCCAGGTGTTCGTCGATAATCTCGATGACTTCTTTGGGCATGGTGGCGCTGAAAAGCGCCCGCTGGGCGTTTTTGGGAATCTTGCTCAGGATGGTTTCGACATCTTCCATGAATCCCATGTCCAGCATTTCGTCGGCCTCGTCCAGAACAACCGCCTGGACCTTGTCCAGGACAATCGAACCCCGCTTGAGGTGGTCGATGAGCCTGCCCGGCGTTGCCACGATGACGTTGGCTGCCCGCTTTAAAGCCTTGAACTGCACCGCAATGTCTTGCCCGCCATAGACGGGAACCACGTGGACCTTCGGAAGCTTCATGGCATATTGTTGGATTGCTTCGGCCACCTGGATAGAAAGTTCCCGCGTAGGTGTCAGCACCAGCAGGGAGGTGTCCTTGCCGTTGAACTCTATGCGGGAAAGCAGCGGGAGTGCAAATGCTGCGGTCTTGCCGGTGCCGGTCTGAGCCGTACCTAGCAGGTTCTTGCCCTGCAACAAGGCGGGAATGGCCTTCGCCTGGATGGGGGAGGGAGACTCGTAACCTGCGGCCTTGACGGCTTCTAGAATTTCGGGAGCAAGGCCCAAATCTTCAAAACCCACTTCTTGTGGAGTTTCGTCAAGGATTGTCTCCTGTTCGTTTTCGAGATTTTCTTGTTCCATAATGACGATCTCCATAAAGGGAGTTGTGAGTGATGAGTTGTGAGTGGTGAGTGATGAGTTGTGAGTAATATCCCTGTTTCTGATTTTCAGCGCGTCCTGATTCGTCTATAACTGAAAACTCATAACTGATAACTCATAACTGTTAACTGAATACTCCCCAAATATAGCTTTTCATTTTTATTATCATTTGGTAGATGAGCTACGAATGCAAATACTTGCGGAATACCTTTTGCGACAAGCGAAAAAAGGAATGCGACCCCGGTTCGCCCGGTTGCGTGCTGTTTGGCAAGTTTGCGTTTCCTTTGAAAAGTGATAAAAAGAAATCTCGGACAAAGTGACCGCTAGATAGCTAGCGGCATCCAGGGCTTTACTACATCTATCGACTTGAGCATTCCCTGTTTTTGGCGGCGGATAGCCGCAGCGGCAATCATGGCGCCGTTGTCGGTACTGAGGCTGCGGTCCGGAATGCAGAAACGCACCCCGTGCTTTTGGCAGTAATCCTGGAGTCTCGTGCGGAGCCAGGCGTTGGCGCTTACGCCGCCACCCATCACCAGGGTTTTCATCTTGGTCTTTTTGAGGGCGTTGATGGTCTTGGAAACAAGGCTATCCACGATGGCGTCTTCTAGGGAGGCGCAGATGTCGCCCAAGTTTTTTTGGATGTATTCGGGGTCGTGAGTCTCGGTGTAGCGGAGTACGGCGGTTTTGAGCCCGCTGAAAGAGAACTCGCAGCTGTCGTGGGTGTGGAGCGCCCTCGGGAATTCCACGAACTTGCGGTTTCCGTTTTGCCCCAGCTTGCTGATGGTGGCACCTGCCGGGTACTTGAGCCCGATAAGCTTTCCGCACTTGTCAAAGGCTTCGCCTGCGGCGTCGTCGCGGGTGCGTCCGATGCTGGTGTACTTGAAACCCGGTTCTTCTAGCACCAGCTCCGTATGGCCGCCAGAAACGGTCAGCGTCAAGAAGGGCGGTTCAATATCGGGATTCGAAAGCCATGCGGCAGCCAGGTGGCCTTCCAGGTGGTTCATGCCGTAGGCGGGAATGTTCAAGTCCCATGCAAGGCCTTTGGCAAAGCTTGCTCCCACCAGCAAGGGACCCATGAGCCCTGGGCCTGTGGTGTAGGCGATGGCATCGATATCGGTGAGCCTTACGCCTGCTTCCTTGACGGCGGCTTCGGCGATAGGGGCAATCTTTTGCAGGTGGGCCCTTGCGGCAATTTCGGGAACGACGCCGCCATAGAGGGCGTGTTCGTCAATCTGGCTGTAGAGCGGGTTCGAAAGGACCTTCAGGGGTTCGTCTTGCAACACGGCGCAGGCAGTTTCGTCGCAGCTGGATTCGATGCCGAGCCAGAGCATTATTCTTCTTCTCCCAGGGAATCAACAGGGGCGGTGGCGACTTCGGTCTTGATGAGTTTTACCTTGTCGGGCACCAGCTCGTAACCCTTGATGGACATTTCCCGGTTCACAGAAGGAGGCAGATTCATCTTGACCGTGGGCGCGAGGCTGTCTACGTCTTCGATGGCAAAACGGTTGATTTCCACAAAGAGCTGCAAGCTTTGGGGTGTGATGGAATCCAATACGTTCTGTCCGCCGGTAACCTTGATGGAAACCGTATCGGGAGAGAGCCTTGCTTCGTCCTTGTTGTAACGCCCGATAAGATGCACTGGAATTTTCTGGAAGGTCTTGCTTTCCAGCTTTTGGATGTCGATGCTCATGATGACACTGGAATCGCTGGGCATCACATAGGCGGGGAACGTTTCCAGGTTCAGGGCCACCTTGAAATTGTCGTTGGCGGTGAGACTGTCAAACTTCACAGAATCTGTCGGGATTTCGAAGATGCGGGTCAGGGCGTCTCTCGCGCCGGACACGCGAATCTGTTCGGGAGTGATTTTCGGAACGTCCGTCATGATGTAGCCGGGCGCCGGGTCGAAGGTCACGTTGGATTTGACGGGAATGTTCCTCTCGATGCGGGTGTCAAGTTCCAGGTCCAGAAACAGGAGCTGGTTCGAAGGCTCTACGAACTCCACGTTAGGAAAATTCGGCGCCGAAAAATTTTTGGACCCGATGTGCCTGCGGGTGGCGCCCAGTTCCGCCTCTTGCAGGTCGATGACAATGGAGACCGCGTTGGAGTCCTTGTTCATGTAGTTCCAGCGCATGCGGATAAGGTCGAAGGCCGGACCCTTGACGGTAATGGGTAAGGTGTGGGGCGGCTTGGAGGCTACTGCCAGGAGTTCGGGCAACCGGACCAGCTTGACGGGAACCTCCATGGTGATTTGAAAGTCCTTGGTGGACATGACAAAAAACCAGAAGGCGATTCCGAACAGGAAGGCCATTATCTTCAATCCGATATTATTCATAGCAGTACCGTGATAAACACTAGCAAATTTAATTATATTCGGGCGGTGCTAGGACAATTAGGCTACTTAATATCTGAATCTTTTCGGGGGCTGAAACAGCACCGCACCGTGGTGCTGCCGTCCCTGGTGACCATCTTTCTGTGTTCTGTCTTGCTGGCGGGCTCCCTGACCTCCTTCGGGGGCGTGGTGAAGCTCCTTTCGGCGGAGAAGTCCCTCTATACGGTGGAGGCGTTCTTGCCCAAGACGGTGAGTGCCGACTCCATCAAGGCCATCTCGGAAAACCTGCTCCATACCAAGCGGGTGGAATCCGTCGAATACGTGAGCGCCGATTCGGCCTTGGCGGATTTCCGCAGGCACTTTTCGGGAGAGATGCTGGACCTGGTAGAAGGTAACCCCCTGCCGCCGTTTTTCCGGGTGAAATTGAAAGAGGAGGCCCACAACCCGGTGGACCTGATGGAAGCCCGTACGGAACTTTTCCGCAAGGGCTATTTCGAAGAAGTCCAGGCCCCCATCGAATGGGCGGAACGCATTGCCAAGTGGAAATTCAAGATGGTGTTCTGGCCCCTGTGCCTGAGCGTGCTGTTGCTTGCCACCCTTTCTTTGATTATCTGCAATTCGGTGCGGCTGTCCCTTTTCTCCAGGCAGCTCCTGGTAGAAAACATGAAATACACCGGCGGGAGCCCCTTCTTTATCGAGTTCCCCTTTGTGCTGGAAGGCCTGATTCTTGGACTTGTGGGTAGCGGTCTTGCGGTAACCCTCTTGGCGGTTCTTGTAAACGCCATCGGAAACGCAATTCCCGTGGTGGCCAATAACAGGAGCGGTCTTGGGCTCATGCTTGCAGGCGTGGTGGCGCTGGTGACGGTCCTTTCGGCCTACTTCAGCTACAGGACGGTGCGCAGGTTCTTGACGGTGAAGAATTTCGAGCAGGAATAAGATGCGGATTCTTTCCATCATCTTGTGTCTTTTGATAGGGCTCTCTTTTGGAGCGCCTAAAAAGACCGATGCCCAAATCAAGGAACAGCGCACGGCCCTCAAGAAATTGGAGACGGACTTGGCCAAAAAGCGCAAGGAACTAGCCTTGCTGGAAACCGAAGAAAAGGGCGTGCTCAACACCATCTCCCTTTTGGACCAGAACCTGAACCAGACCAGGACTTACATCCAGGAACTTTCCAAGAGTGAAATTTTGGTGCAGGGGGCGGTGCGGCAACTTTCCCGCGACTTGGATTCTCTGGACCGGCAAATCCGGGAACGCAAGGAAGTCATGCGCAAACGCATCCGGACCCTGTACGAAAAAGGCCGGAGCAGCGAAGCCGAAGTCCTGTACGGCCTGCTGACCCAAAAGGGGAACCCGGAGCGCCAGGTTTACTGGGTCCATCATCTGCTTTATCAGGACCAGGAACAGGTGAACACCCTGCTTAGGCTTATGCGGGAACGAGACGAAAAGAAAAAGCAGGAGATTAGCCACCTGCAAGAGCTTTCTCAGTTGCGCCACAAGAAGAACGCCGAAGAAAAGGGTCTGGTGACCCAGATGAGCGGGCAAGAGAAAATGCTCCTTTCGTTGAAGCACGACAAGGCCATGCAGCGCCGTGCCCTGGAAGAATTCGAACGGAACCAGAAGACCATGCTTGCGTTGATCAAGAAGTTGGAAGAAAAGCGCAAGAAGGAACTGGCCGCCGCCAAGAAGGCCGAAGCGGAACGCAAGGCGAAGAAGGCCAAGGAAAAGAAGAAAAAGGCGAAAGAGAAGGTGGTGGAAAAACCGAAGCCTACGGTGACCACTACCCTCAAGGGCCCCAAGTGCATGCCGCTGGAAGGCGAAGTCATCAGCCGTTACGGCCTGCAGGAACACCCCGTGCTCCATATCGCGACCCGTAACCTGGGTATCGAAATCCGTGGCAAGCGGGGCAAGATGGTAAAGGCCGCCGCTCCCGGTACGGTGGTGATGGTCTCCGAAATCGACGGTCGTGGCCCGTCGGTAATTATCGAACACGAAGGCGGAACCTACTCCGTTTACGGGCACCTCCGTTCGATTCGCGTCCAGGAGGGCAAAGTGGTGCAGAAATGCGAAGAAATCGGCGAAGTAGGCGATATTGCGTCCTTAAATGGAATTAAATTGTATTTCCAAGTTAGCGAAGGGACCCAGACCGTGGATCCCCTACAGTGGTTGAAGGAAAAATGATAGAGTACAGGCTAAATGGTCCAGCTTCTCAGGAGCGCCAGCGGATTCGGCTCATGTCGGCTCTGCGGGAGAACCGTTTTCCTCAGGCCATCTTGATTGACGGCCCTGCAGGAATCGGCAAGAAGGCCCTGGCTATGGAAATATCCAAGGCCCTGCAGTGCGAGAACAAGGAAATGCGCCCCTGCGGGAAATGTTTCGGCTGCAAGCTGGCCATGGACGCAGGCGTCACCGACGGTTGGGTGGTGCCCATGGAGTCCAAGGAGGCCCACGCCCGGAGTGCCGCCGACGTTTCTGCCGGCAGTACCGCCAAGACGGTGCAGGACTACAAGCTGGCCTACATTTCCGAGATTTTCAAGAATCCCTACCGCATCGACATTTTTAATGCCGCCGCAGAAATTTCTGTGGAGCTTATCCGTTCCATGACGGGGGCTTTCGCCCTGAAAGGGGACCGTGTCCGCGTGATTATTGTGGCCGAGGCAGACCGCATGAACGACTCTGCGGCAAATGCCTTTTTGAAAACCCTGGAAGAAGTTCCGCCAGACACCTACTTTATTTTGACCACCAGTTCCCGCGAAAAACTTTTGCAGACTATTCGTTCCCGCTGTCTGGCGCTGCATCTGTTGCCTCTCAGCGATAAGGAAGTTCGCGAAGAAACTCTCCGCCTGTTGGGTGAGGACGCCGACGAAGATAGCGTTACCGACGATGTGGTGGGGCTTGCGGTGGGCTCTCCTGGCAAGGCCCTCTACTACGTGGAACACGGGGCCCGCTGGTGCGCCATGGCGGTGGACTTTTTGTTGATGAGCCTTCGCGGGGATTACGGCGATTTGTTTGCCGCCCTGAAAGAAGCGGATTTTGAAGACCCCCTGGAGGCGAACCGTTTTCTGGACGTGCTGGGCTACTTGATTTCGGACCTGTTGCGTGCAAAGTCCGGAGCGCCCTTGCGGATACCGGACACCACCGGCCGCGTCCATCTGGAAAATTTCCCGAGGGTGAACGTAGATGCCCTGGAAACGGCTTTGAAAGACGTGCAGGAAACCATGTCACGTATTGCTACCCGCAGGTCCACGGAAACCATGTGCCTGCAGGCCCTGGCCATCAAGCTCTTTGAAGGATATAAATGACCGAAGACCTGGTGGCATCGACCCTTTCTATGGAACTGGGAATCCCCCATCTGGTGGCGAGATTCCTGGTGTCCCGCGGGTACAAGTCCGTGGGTGAGGTGCAGAAACTCATGGCCGGAAGCGCAGACGACGTGCTTTCGCCTTGGCTGATGCTTGGAATGGAGCAGGCCATCCAGTGGATTATGGATGTGCGGGAGCGCAAGGAAAAGGTCTTTATCTTCGGCGACTACGACCTGGACGGCATGACTTCGGTAACCCTGTTGACCAGGGGCCTGCAAGAGGCGGGCATCGAATCCGAGTGGAGGCTCCCTAGCCGTTTTGGTGATGGATATGGCCTGTCTATGTCGGCGGTAGATGAAATGTTCAAGTCCGGCGCACGGAACGTGATTACGGTAGATACGGGCATTACCGCCAACGGTGAAATTGCCTACGCCAAGGAGCTTGGCATGGCGGTGATGGTGATAGACCATCACCAGCCTTCTGGAGATGGCCTGCCTCCTTGCGATGTGCTGTTGGACCCGCATCAGGTAGGGGATACTTACCCGAATCCTGAACTTTGCGGAGTGGGTGTTTCTTACAAGTTTATTTGCGCCCTGTTCGAAAAGCTGGGCAAGCCCGTTCCCGAAAAATACCTGGACCTGGTGGCCCTCGGAACGCTTGCAGACTTGGTGGGTATGACTCCCGAAAACAGGGCCTTTACCAAGGCTGGGCTTAGACGGTTGCAGAACAGCGAATGGCCCGGACTCCAGGCGCTGTACAATTCTCTCCAGAAGCCGGGAAGCCTTGTAGGCGGCATCGACGTGATGTACAAGTTTGCGCCCCTGCTGAACGCCCCCGGCCGTATGGAAAGGCCCGACCCGGCGCTAAAACTGTTGCTTTGCGAAAACAAGGCCGACGCCCCGATGCTCCTTTCGGAGCTGAAGGACTGGAACGCACGCCGCAAGCAGAAAGAGGCGGAAATTACCGACATGGCCATGGAGCAGGTCCAGAACATCTATGGCGAAAATATCCCGCCGGTGCTGTTGGTGGCCGGCGAGAACTGGCATGTAGGCGTCATCGGGATCGTGTCCGCAAAACTCGCGCAGGAATTCAACCGCCCCACGGCGGTGCTTTCGGTAATGGAAGGAATGGCTCATGCCAGTGCCCGTGCCGTTCCCGGTTTCAACTGGCACAAGGCCCTCTTTGAATCTCGGGACCTGTTCGACCGCTGGGGAGGCCACGCCAACGCCGCCGGATTCTCGCTCCCTGCAGGCAAGATTCAGGAACTGCAGGGCCGCATTCTCGTATCGGCGAAGGAACAGGGCTACACCGGCGAAGGCCCTCGTGAAACGGGCGGCCAGAATTACGACATCCAGGTGGCCTTGGGCGAGCTCCTTGTGGACCCCACCAACAAGAACGGCGCAACGGTGCTGGACTATTTCGACAAGATGGAACCTTTCAGCGGGAACTTCCCGTATCCTGTGTTCCGGGCCGAAAACGTGAAGGTCCATCGCCTGCGGGAACTTCGTGGCGGCCACCTGCAGATGGAAGTTTCCCAGGCGGGGAGTCCGGCGTTTTCGGCTATTGCCTTCGGACTCCGCAAGTGCAAGGCACTCATCGGCAAGAGCCATCGGGTGACCATCGTGTTCGAGCCCACCTGGAACTACTACAACGGCAGGCGTTCCTTGCAGCTTTGCATCAAGTCCATCGAGTAGGCGGTTATGATTAAACGGAACTTTCCACTGATCGTGCTGTTCCTGGTGTTCTTGGGCCTGCTGGACTTTATCTGGCAGGTGACGCCCTACAAGGCCCCTCTGTCTCAAGAGGATGAGTCGGCGGTTGCAGGGCCAGAAAAGTCCAGGGCTTTTACGGGCCGCATGGACATGCCGAACCTGGATGACATCTACGTGCTGGACAATTCCGCAGGTCGTGATGTGGAAGCCCTGGAAAAATACATCCAGGGTCGTGCCGCAGGCCTGCACTGGCTCGGTCAGGAGCATTTCAAGAAGAAGGGCGCCGACGATATTCGCCTGGGGCTCCATCTGGTGGTGGATTCCCTCGGAATCTTTACCTGCAAGGAAATTCTCTTTTCCGATGCCGACGACGAAACCTTCGAGCGGAAACTCAAGGACCACATCGAATACTTTTGGCGGTACAAGAAAAGCGAAAACGGGGTAACCGATTTCTGGATACCCCTCCGCTGGAAAGCGAAATACTCCAAATAAAAAACGCAGGACTTTGCCTGCGTCACCATGTTGCGTTCGTCACCCCCGAGGGTCCTATCGGCCTTCGGCCTCCAGGATGACAGGGGGTCCGCTTTCAGTATCACCCCTTCAGAATAGCCAGCAACTGGTCGGCCTTCTTCTCGATAAGGATGAAGGCTTCGAACATTCGGGCTTCCCGCCACTTGGTCAGGTACTTGCCCCACCATTCGGTGGCGATCTCGTCTGGGGACTTCTTGTCTTTTTCGTTCTGGTACCAGATTTCCTTGGAGACTTCCCTGATGACGGCGGCCATGTCGGCGGCAGGCTGCAAGGAACCCTTGCAAAGGAGCAGGGCCCGCAGGTTGTCCAGCAGGATTTCGTCGGTGGGGGAGTCGGAATCGTCACGGGCGCAGTCCCAGATTTCTCCACGGTGACGTTCCGTCCAAGAAAGCAGATGGCTTTCGGTCTCTTTCAGTTCGCCTTTGGCGAGTTTTTCCTCTACCGCCTCGCGGGGGTAATAGATGCTGTTGGGGTAAAATTCAATCATAGGCGTCCTAAAAAGCCATTAGTGCCCGGGGCGGGACTTGAACCCGCACGAGGTTGCCCCCAAGGGATTTTAAGTCCCCAGTGTCTACCATTCCACCACCTGGGCCATTGGCGTGGCTCAAATATATAAAATTCTTGCCTAGGATTGGCGCGAGGGTGTATAGTTCGCCAGGTATTCCTTCATTTCCTCGATGTAGGTCTGGCATATGGAGGATATGTTGAAGTTCTTCTTGACGATGTAGCCGATTTCCATGGTGCGGTCGTCCTTGCCCTTGCTGTCCTTGAAGGGAACGGCCACGTAGTCGGAACCGTTGATTTCTTCGCTGATAATTCCCGAACAGAGTGTGTATCCGTTGAGCCCCACCATCAGGTTCAACATGGTAGCACGGTCATTGGCCTTGATGGTCCGGTGGTATTCGTTTGTACTTAAAATCTCTTCGGCAAAGTAGTAGGTGCCGCTTTCGCTCTGCTCAAAGGAAAGGCAGGGGTAATCCGAAAGGTCATTCAGGTTCACGTGCTTGCGGCTTGCCAGGGGGTGGTTTTTCCACATATAGGCATAGGCCTTGCAGTCAATCAGATGGTGAAATTCCAAATCCTTTTCCTTAAATAGGTAGTTGATGTACTTGCGGTTGAAATCGCTCAGGTACAAGATGCCGATTTCGCTCTTGAGGGTGGCCACGTCGTCGATGACTTCCTTGGTCTTGGTTTCCCGGAGGGCGAACTCGTATTCGTCGGAGTCGGATTTCTTGACCATTTCCACAAAGGCCTTGACGGCGAAGGAATAGTGCTGTGTGGAGATGGCGAACCTTCTCTTTTGACGGACGCCATCGCTGTAACGCTCCAGCACCGTTTCGTAGTGGTGGTAAAGCTGGCTTGCCTGGGCGATAAACTCTTCGCCTTCGACGGTGAGGGAGACCCCGCGGCTGGTGCGGTTGAAGATGACGATGCCGATTTCGTCTTCCAGGTCGTGGATGGCTGCCGTGAGGGAGGGCTGGGAAATAAACAGATTCTCGGCGGCCTTGTTGAAGGAGCCGACCTTTGCGATGCCGATGGCGTAACGAAGTTGCTGGAGAGTCATGGTTGTAGTTCGGATTTCGGAATTCGGAGTTGGGAGTTGGTATTAGAAGGTTAGTATGGAAGATGTATTTCCTATGTGTTTAGTAGGAATAAATATAGGAAAAAACTATACCTTCGGCAAGAGGTTGTTCGTAAAAAGAGAATTTTAGTCTTCGAAGGGGCGGACCCTCAGGGTGACGCCCAGCTTTTCGCAGGTCTTGCGGCAGATTTCGATTTTCTCTTCGGACATGACCTTCTCCACGACGGTCAGCACCACGTTCGGCACGTACTGCTTTGCCTTGACGGCGAAGTCCTTTAGGGCATCATAGGATTGGATGCCGAACTTGGACCGTGTAAGGGCCAAAAATTCTTCGGCGTCCGGCGCGTTCAATGAGATGGAAACCGTGTCGAAACGGCCCTTCAGTTCGGGCGTTATGTCTTTCCCGTGGATCAGGTTTGCAAGTCCGTTGGTATTGACTCGGACCTTCAGGTTCGGGTATTTCGCCTTCAGCTGGTCAATGATTTTGCACACATCGTCGATGCGCTCTAGAGGCTCGCCGAAACCGCAAAAAATCAGCTCGTGAATGACGGAAAGGTCAAAGGCGTCGAATTCTTCCATCACGGTCTCTAAGCTGGGTTCGCCACCCTTGAGCCAGAGGGAGTTCCCTTCCATCATCTTCTTGGTCTGGCGCAGGCAAAAGACGCAGTTACAGGGGCACCGGTTCGTGATGTTCACATAGACATTCTTTCCGGTCAAATCGCCGCTGTCCTTGAGATTCAGGTAGCCTGCCTGTCCCACCTTTCCGGTAACCGTATATAAAATCATTTATCCTCCTCCGTCAGGTCGCGAAGGTACATTTCGACGCTGAGTCCCCAATGGGTGGGCACGTTGTTCTTTTCGCAATAGGTAATGCACTTAGAGGCAAATTCGGTGGCCCGTTTCACGGAGTCGTAGAAACCGTGGCCGTTCAGGTACATGCCTGCAATCACGGCGCTTATCACGTCGCCGGTTCCGCTGCGGTCTCCTCCGATGCGGTCCACCATGATGGTCCTGGGCGCTTCGCCACGGCTGAAAACAAAGTTCATGATTTGCGTTTCGCTGTGGTGGATTCCCGTAACCACGATGTGCTTTGGCCCTTGGAAACTCAGTTGCTGGCACATGGATTCCAGCTCGGCAGCAGAAAAGTCGCCATCCCGATAGTTAACGTCCATCAGGGAGCAGAGCTCCGTCAGGTTGGGTGTCAAGATATCTGCGTGGCGGATCAGATCTTTCATCTTGTTGCAGAGGGCCGGCGTGTAGGTCTTGTAAAGCCGTCCGTAGTCACCCATCACCGGGTCCACCAGGGTGAACACGCCCTCTTTCTTGAAGGTCTTGATAAAGTCAACGACAATGTCCACCTGTTCTTCGGAGCCTAAAAATCCTGTAGCGATGGCATCGAAGGACATGTCCAGATCCTTGTAGGTCTGGATATAGTCGCGCATCTTTGGAGTGTAATCGTCGAAGAAATACTTGGGAAACTGGGTGTGGGTTGAAAGGATTGCAGTAGGCACGGCTACGGCCTGAATTTTCATGGCCGAAACCACGGGCGCCATAACGGCAACGGAGCATCTCCCGAAGCCCGTAATGTCGTTGATGAGCGCAATCTTTTTCTGTGGCATGGTTATGTCGACTTAGCCTTGTTTTTCAAAACCCAAATATAGGAAATTGCGGCGGAGACAAGTACCGATACCAGCGTGGGGCCCAAAAAGATGGAATCCAGACGGACCGTTACCTGGTACACGACAAAGCCGGCAAGCCATGCAAAGAGATTCCAGAGCCAGAAAGCCTTTCCTGTTCGTCCCTGCTTGTCGAAAAAGAACGACACCAGAAGGACGGCGGCCATGGGCGCAAAGACCGAAGCAATTAGGTAGAGGAAGCTGATGTAGTGGTCCATAATTCCGGAAATAGCAAGGACGGCGCTGATGGCGCTTACCACAACGCCCGTAATTTTCGGATTGATTTTGTGGACGATGGCCTTTGCGGATTCGCCTGCGGAATTGGCCGCCAAGAAGTTGGTAGTGACCGTCGAGAGCACCACGATGATGATTCCCGGAATGCCGAGACCCGCCAGGAGAATGGCCTGGGCGATATCGTTTCCGATGCCGGCGCTTGCTATTTCAAGACCGATAAAGTACATCCAGAAACTGGCGAGGGAGTAGGCAATGGCAGAAACGGCCGTAGCGCGCACAGGCTTTTCCACGTCCTTCGTGTAATCCGAAATTACGGGCAGCCAGGAGAGAGGCAGGGCCATGGAGATTTCGAAAATGTTCCAGAAGCCGAGGGTATGGCCCGCAGGATTAGAGGCGGCAGAGGCGTTTGCAAGAGAGCTGCCGACGCCGAACAACTTGATCGTCAAGGCGGCAAGCAAGACGGTAAGCACCGCCATCACGACGGTAGTGACCTTCGCAAAACGACGCAGGCCCACAAAAACCCAAAGAGCGATTAGTACTGCAAGCAACACGCAGGTCAGCGGAAACGAAATGGGCAAGTGTAGTCCAGCCAGCACAGTAGCGCCCTGGGCATTCAGTACGGCAATCCAGGCCACCAGCTGGAACAGGTTCAAGGAGGCGAAAAACTTAGAACCGTAGGATCCATAGACAGAAGCCGTAGTTTCCATGGCATTCAGGCGAATGCGGGCGCCGATAAGGCCCACAAAGAAAAGAAAAATTCCGCCGATGACATGCCCAAGAACCAGAGGCAACCATAAGGAGCCTGGAGCGGCTTCGGCACCGATCTCAATGCCCGCCTCTATTTCGGAAACGGAAACGGCCACGCCGAACCAGATGATGGCATTGGTGAATAGACCTGTGCGTTTTTCCATAAATTTCTTCCTCTCCTGGCTAATTAGTGCGCAAATATAGAAGAAACGATGTTCACTGTCCAATACATATTCCTAATAGCTGGTTATCGGGAAAAACTATATTTGTGGCATGAAAAAGGTTAGAATTCTGTTTGTGTGTCATGGTAATATTTGCCGGAGCCCTATGGCGGAATTTGTGATGAAGGATAAACTGACGAAGGCGGGCGCCGACGGTACCGGAACGAAATTTGCAGACCGCTTTGAGGTGGCAAGCGCTGCCACCAGCACCGAAGAGATTGGGAACCCGGTGTATCCGCCGGCAAGGCGTATGCTGAACGCTCATGGCATAGACTGTAGTGGTAAACATGCACGACAGATGACGGCCCAGGATTACGACTACTACGATTACATCGTCTTGATGGACCGGAACAACCTGCGGAACTTGCGATGGATTCTGCCAGCCGACATTTATGAAAGGGAATCGTCGAAACCCTGCAAGGTGTCGCTGCTCATGGAATGGGCAGGAGTGTCTCGCGATGTGGCGGACCCTTGGTATACCGGAGACTTTCAGGCAACCTGGGACGACGTGAATGTTGGCTGTGACGCTATGCTCGATAAACTGATGGTGTAGTCTTAGAATTACAGAAATCCGTGGGGCTTGAAACCGAGCCCTTTCACCAGCTCGAAATCCTTGCAACTGTTGACGCCGGCGGTAGTGAGCATGTCGTCGGTGATGGCCGCGTTGGCACCACTCTTGAATGCCCGCTTGCCGTCGTCGCCCAGGACGCCGCGCCCGCCCGCGAGGCGGATGAAAGCCTTCGGGTTGATGAATCTGTAAATCGCCACGATGCGGCAGAACTCGTCGTTGGTGAGTTTCGGGAGGTTCTCGTAGGGCGTGCCCGGGATGGCGTTCAACACATTCACCGGTGTGGACTTGACGCCGAGTTTGCGGAGGTCGAGGCACATGTCGATGCGGTCTTCCATGGTCTCGCCGAGACCCATGATGCCGCCGCTGCAGATTTCAAGACCTGCGGCAAGGGCGTTCTGGAGGGTTGCAATCTTGTCGTCGTAGGTGTGGGTGGTGCAAACGTCGGGGAAATGCCTGCGGTAAGTTTCCAGGTTGTTGTGAAAACGGGTAAGGCCAGCCTCTTTCAGCTTGTCGAACTGTTCCTTGTTCAAGAGCCCTGCCGAAAGGCAGACGGAAAGTTTCGTTTCTTTTTTCAGGCGACGGATGGCCTCGGAAATCTGTTCAACGTCGCGGTTTGAGAGCGTACGGCCCGAAGTGACGATGGAGTATCGCGGAATGCCTGCGGCTTCTTTCTTCTTCGCATCGGCCACGATTTCGTCGGCGCTGAGGAGCTTGTATTCGGGGGCGCCGGTGTGGTAGTAGCTGCTCTGGGCGCAGTACTTGCAGTTTTCGGA
>CAMHDS010000038.1 GCA_946183925.1 uncultured Fibrobacter sp.
CGCGGAGGTTGTTGACGGCTTCTTGGTTCGTAAGGTCGGTTTGCGCAAGTTCTGCATCAAACGCCTGCTTCACATTGTCAATAGCTTCACTCATAGTGCGGGTAAAGATAGAAAATAGACGAGAGACGAGAGACGAGATGCGAGAGAAATTTTTATGGTTTTTGCGCGTAGCGCCATTTTTCTCTTTTATCTTTCGTCTGTAGGACCGAAGGTCCGTTCTTTCGTCTAAAAAAAGGGGGAAGCCTCCCCCTCGCTTTAGCCACGGCTCCGCCGTGTCTGCCGCTACCCCCTCTACGGGCGCTCAAACGCCGCGCCCGTAACACCTGGCTTTGATTTCCCAGTATAATTCGTGCTCGTTATCTTGAACACGGTCACGGCGGCGGCCTGCGCAGGCGTGAATTCGAACTTGTGCGGGGCGTGCATAGACTGCGCGGCGCCTGCGGCCTGCCGTTCCATCAGGAGCGAGAGTCCATGGCATTTCTCGGCGCTATCCTCGACGATTTCGGCCTTGCCCTGCCCGACAACGCTCGCGTAAAAGCGCCCGCTCTTGCAATAAACATCCTCGTGAATCTCGATGCGGTTCTCGACGCACATGCTGAACGCCACGTTCGGATTCTTGAGGATGCAGTCGAGCTTCTTGCCGACATGCGCACAGTGGAAGTACAGCTCCAGGACGCCATCTTTTAGGCTGTACCCGAACGACATCGGAATCACGTAGGGCATGCAAGCTTCGGCATCATCCATCATCGCAATGTGGCAGGTCGTACACTGCTCGATAATTTTTACGATATTCTCGTCGCCTGCAACTTCTCTATCCTTGCGTCGCACTAAAGACTCCTAGAACACCCAGTAGTTGGCGCCCAACTTGAAAGAAAGGTCTTTGGCTCCACTCAGATCCACAAACTTGCCCTTGGAATCGGGGTACAATTCGGTTAGCCCAAAACCTACACGAAAATCTAAGGCCAATTTGTCTATAACATAATAACCGGCACCTATGGCAATGCTAAGGCCAAAAGACGTCTGCTCCACCTTTTCGGGAACGGAGTGGGTCGTGGTTCCGCCAGATACCTTGTCCGCCACTTTGGTCTTGAGGGATACATCGCTGTTCAGGTTGAGACCCAGCTGGGGGCCGATATAGGCGTAGAATTTCGGGGTGGCATTGGCCCTGACAAGCAAAGGAATTTCCAAATCCACCTGGCTAAATTTGCGTTCGCCCAAATCATCGTCTTGGGAGTAGCTTGCATAGCGGAACAAAAGTTCCGGAGTAAAATGGATGGTGGGCGTAAGGACAATGCGGCTAACGGCGCCGCCCTCCAAGTCTATACCGCCGGGATTCTCGTCGTTCTCCCCACCGGACCAGTCGTCTTCCAGGCCCCAGATCATACCATAACCGATTGCCAAACGGGCTCCCAGCCCAATTGCAGGCGCGCTTGTTTTAGAACCCGTCTCACCGGATTCTTGTGCCAAGGCAAACGCCCCTGCACATAGGACTGCCATTACGGATGTTAGAATTTTATTCATCATTTTCTCCTCGTTAAATTTTTTGCTATTGGGCGACAGGACTCGTCTATCTGCTGGCAAGACGTGCCGAAAAAATCTCGAAGTCCTCCGGCGTAGTAAGCTTGTCGTTCATGGCGTTCCCCTGCACAATGAAGACGTTCTCTCCGAAGAATTCCAGAATACTGGCCTCGTCGGTAGGCGTAAAATCCAGCGGTTCCCGGTCAATTCGGCTATACAAGTTTTTCAAAAGCGAAACGGAGGCCGCCTGCGGTGTCTGGGCGAGCCAGACTTTCTTGCGGTCGATGGTCCTTTTCACCTTGCCATCTTCGGCCACCTTGATGGTGTCAACAGCAGATTTTGCCACTAGGCAGGAACCCTTTTCCACCAGGGTCTTGCAAACGTTTTCGATAATTTCTTTGGAAACGAAAGGTCTTGCCACGTCATGGACCAGCACGAATTCCGCCTGTTCAGAAAGGGCGTCCACACCGTTTCGTACCGATTGCCAACGTTCTGCTCCACCGACGACAAGAGTTAACTTACTCAGGGTCTTGGCCGACAAGGTTTTGGAAAGGCCCGATTCTCCATAAATCTGTTTTTCAAAATAATCCTTCCAGTCAGCGGGCACGGCCATCACCACCTGGCCTATTTCTTCCATGCTAAGGAATGTTTCCAAACAGTAGAAATAGACCGGCTTGCCGTTTAGTTGCATCAACTGTTTAGGGATGGTTCCGCCCATCCGTTTCCCGATGCCACCTGCTGGGAGCACAGCGGCAAATCTACCCTTGAAAGAATCACTCATAACGTGAGAAAGTTAGTAAATATCTATCTTTGGGCTCGTATGAATACCAAAATTTACTATACCCTCACAGACGAATCGCCCTTCTTGGCGACTCAATCCCTGCTCCCCATCGTTCGCGGTTTTGCGAAAGCTGCCGATATCGATGTGGAAACCAAGAACATCTCCCTGCCGGGCCGCATTCTGGCCGCCTTTGGCATGACGAGCGATGACTTGGATTTTTTGGGAAAGCTTACGCTGGACCCTAGCGCAAACATCATCAAGCTTCCGAACATTTCGGCTTCTGTGCCGCAGCTCAAGGCCGCCATCGCCGAACTCCAGAAGAACGGCTTTGACGTACCCGACTATCCGGACGCTCCGGCGAATGACGAAGAAAAGGCCATCCGCGCGAAGTACGACAAGGTAAAGGGTTCCGCCGTGAACCCGGTGCTTCGCCAGGGCAATTCCGACCGTCGCGCACCCAAGGCCGTGAAGAACTTTGCCCGCAACAACCCGCATAGCAATGGTGTGTGGAATGCCTCCGTGAAAACCCGCGTGGCGAGCATGGATGCGGACGACTTTTACGGCAACGAAAAGTCCATCACGATGGCCGACGCCGACACGTTCAAGATTGAATTTGTCAATGAAGCCGGCGAAGTCTCGGAACTCCGCGCCGCAAAGCCGCTCCTGAAGGGCGAAATTATTGACGCGACCGTGATGCGCATGGCCGCTCTCGAAAAGTTTATCGCAGCCCAGATGGCCGAGGCGAAGGCGCAGGGCCTGCTGTTCTCGGTGCACCTGAAGGCCACCATGATGAAGGTCTCTGACCCGGTGCTGTTCGGTGCGTTCGTGCGCGTGTTCTTCAAGGACGTGTTCACGAAGTATGCCGACCTGTTCAAGGAACTTGGGATTGATGCGAACAACGGTCTTGGCGACCTTTACAAGCGCCTCGAAGGCAATGCCAAGGAAACCGAAGTCAAGGCCGCTATCGATGCAGCCCTTGCTGCAGGTCCAGACCTCGCTATGGTGGATTCTGCGAAGGGTGTCACCAATCTGCACGTGCCTAGCGACGTGATTATCGACGCCTCGATGCCTGCGATGATTCGCAACTCTGGCTGCATGTGGAACAAGGATGGCAAGCTGCAAGAAGTTGTCGCCTGCATTCCGGACCGCTGCTACGCCGGCATTTACGACGAGACGGTCAAGTTCTGCAAGGAAAACGGTGCGTTCGACCCGAAGACGATGGGAACTGTCCCGAACGTGGGTCTCATGGCTCAGGGCGCCGAAGAATACGGCAGCCACGACAAGACGTTTGTCGCAAAGGGCAAGGGCGTCATTCGCGCCGTGAACAGTAAGGGCGAAGTGCTCTTGCAGCAAGATGTTGAAGCGGGTGATATTTTCCGCATGTGCCAGGCGAAGGACGCTCCGGTGCGTGACTGGGTGAAGCTTGCCGTCACGCGCGCTCGCCTCAGCAACACGCCGGCGATTTTCTGGCTGGATCCGCAGCGTGCCCACGACCGCGAAATCCAGAAGAAGGTGGAAGCCTACCTGCCCGAACACGACCTGAACGGACTTGACATCAAGATCATGAGCCCGCGCAAGGCGATTGTGGAAACCATGAAGCGCGCGAAGGCCGGTCTCGATACCATCGGCGTTACGGGTAACGTAATGCGCGACTACCTCACGGACCTCTTCCCGATTCTCGAAGTCGGTACTTCTGCCAAGATGCTTTCCATCGTGCCGCTCATGGCTGGCGGTGGCCTCTACGAAACGGGTGCCGGTGGATCTGCCCCCAAGCAGGTGCAGCAGTTCCTCGCCGAAAACTACCTCCGCTGGGATTCCCTCGGAGAATACTTCGCGCTGGTGCCCGCATTCGAACAGGTCGCATTGAAGGATGGCAACAAGAAGGCGAAGGTCCTGGCCGACACATTGGACGAAGCCAACGGCAAGATTCTCGAATTCAACCGCACGCCCGCTCGCAAAATCGGCGAGCTGGATAACCGCGGTTCGCATTTCTACCTGGCGCTCTACTGGTCTGAGGCCCTTGCCGCCCAGAAGGACGATGCTGAACTTGCTGCTAAGTTCGCTCCGGTGGCTGACGCTTTGAAGGCCCGCGAAGCCGAAATCGTTGCCGCGTTTGCCGCAGAGCAGGGCAAACCTGCCGATATCGGTGGCTATTACCTGCCCAAGCCGGAACTTCTGAAGAAGTGGATGCGCCCGGTGGTGGAATTCAACGCGGTTATCGACGCACTGTAATGAATAGGGAGGGCGTAGCCCTCCCTAAGACCCTCCCGACACTTAATAATCCGCTACACTCCAAACACGATTCTTTGGACAAAGCGGATTATTTGCGTATGCACCTATGGTGCGGTACAAAAACATTAACCGTCAGTTTCCTGGCTTCCTTCGATAATCCACTTGCACAAATCTAAGATACCCTCGTAGTCCGGCAAGCTTTTGATGAAGTCTGGCGATTTGCTCCGTTCCACAAATCCGTTCCAGGCTCCTTCGTTTTTCGCTTTGATTCCCAGGTGCTCTTCGATAGCACCGTGGGTCCACACCCAGATTCCCTGGCTCCGAAGTTTAGCATGGATACTCTTGATGGGCCGTTCCGCCTCGGGCATGGAGGCCATCATGGAATAGGCCATAGAGGCGCTTATATTGCTGTGCTTGCTTACAGGAAGTCCGTTGTTCAGCCGCAGGTGGTGGTGGAACGCCAGTTCCCTGAACAGGTTCCTGCAGAATTTCACATCGGGGTCATTTGCTTCCAGGAATCCATCCCGGGTGGCGGTGGTAAAGGCATAGTCCAAATCCACAATGGCCCGAACCGGCATATCCATGGCATTCAGCACCTGCATACTCTTGCGGGTATTGCTTACACCACCCTGACGCACCAGGGCACACTTAATGAGGGCAAAGGACTTTCCGGTAATCCGTTCAAACAGGGCAGGCAGAACTCGCCATTCTGTCTTACCTTCAGTCAGCAGCACATAATCTGCAAAAAGCAATTCGTTGCTGTTACTCAAGCTGAACAGCATCTGCAGCTGGCTGGGAGCATCTTGCACCACCTGATGCACCGCATCTTCGATTCGCTTGCGCATGAAGGTGCCCCGTTCCTTGTTCTTGCGAATCAGGAGGGATGTGCTCACGTCTTCGCTGGTCACCATCTGAGCGCTATGGGTGGCGAATACAATCTGGTAACCTTCGTTGGAAAGATTTTTCAAAGCCACTCGAACCAGTTCCACCGCCTGGGGGTGCAAGAACAGTTCCGGAGAATCAATCAAGAGCATGGTCCGGCTTAGGTAGTGGTTGTTGTGGTGCTTCTTGATTTCGGAAAGGTAACGGACCAGGGCCATCTGGATAGCACGCTGGCTTCCTGCTCCCATGCGGTTGATGTCCCGCTCAAAGCCGTCGTCTTCGTCGATGACTTTCAGGCTTGCCGTCTTCAGGAAGGTCTCCAGTGTGGGAATGGGAATATCCAGTTCCACACGAACACTGGGGAACAACGGTTGCAATTTTTCGTTCACTTCCCTGTCAAAGGACTTGATCTCGGCGGCCTGGTTTTCTCCACCCGGTGACAGCAGGTCGTTAAACTTTCCGATGATATCGTTGAACTCTCCACCGAAGCGTCGCTCCAGAGGCTTGAAAATCTCATGAAGCAGCTTGGTGAAGGCTTTGTTTCCTTCGAAATCCCAGATGGCGATGGGCTCTGGGAACATACGCTTGAAGGCATGCTTGAAATCATCGCCAACACGCATCCAACCCTTACGGCTTCCGTTCTGTCTTTGCGGGGGTACCAGCGCCCACAGTTCCACGTTCTCTGGAGGAATTCCCGGTACCCGCTGAATCTTCTTTACCCGCAGGCTCTCGCCGTTCAAGAACGGCACAATCTCTTTTGCTTTCTCTTCTCCTAGACGACTCAATACCGTCTCCGAGATGCCCTGAAAATGCCCTTCCACCTCCACAGACTCGTTGCTGTCGTCAAAATACGAGACGTCCAGCGAAAACGGGGACAGCAACCACCGGATTCCCATGAGAATATTGGTCTTTCCCGCATTGTTGTACCCAATCAAGGCGGTCATGTTGTTCAGTGGAAACGTCTGCCTATGGATAGACCGTAGGTTGCAAATCGTAATCTCGGATAATCTTAACGGCTGGGGCTGCATATCTTGAATATACATTATTAGGGGCAAAAAATTCTACATTCAGACTATGATTTGTCCTTTCTGTAAAAATGACAACGACAAGGTGGTCGATAGCCGCGTGAGCGGCGACTCCATCCGCCGCCGTCGGGAATGTACGGCCTGCGGTCGCCGTTTTACCACCCGGGAATACATTGAAATCCAACCGCTTATCGTGGTCAAGCGTAACGGCGACCGGGAACCTTTCCAGCGGGAAAAGCTTTTGGCTGGTATTGCCAACTCCTGCAAAAAACGTCCGGTGACCCAGGCCGCCATCGAAGAAATCGCCTCCACCATCGAAAACAACCTGATTTCCAACGACAACCTGGAAGTGACCTACGACCAGATAGGCAACCTGGTCATGCAGGAACTAAAGAAACTGGACCCGGTGGCCTACGTCCGGTTTGCCTCTGTCTATCGCGAGTTCAAGGAAGTCGGGGAATTCGTGGACCAGATCAAAACCCTGGACAAATAGCCTGGCTTCCCCAAAACTGCAACAAAAAAAGCCTCGCTTAAGCGGGGCTTTTTCGTGGTCGATACAGAACTCGAATCTGTGACCTCTACCATGTCAAGGTAGCGCTCTAACCAACTGAGCTAATCGACCAATAAGGTAGCCCAATAGTAGAAACTTGCCCCCCTTTTGTCAAGGGGTCAGCGGGCATCCGGGTCCACCCAGTACCGTAAACGGCCTGTAATGTGCAAATTGGGCAAGGTATCAATACACCTTCCGGTGCGGCAGTCTGGGGTGTACAGGTCTAGAGTGGCGGTCCAGGTGGAGTCGTCCTTTTGGTCGAATCGCACAATGCTGCTGTCGGCCAGAATGGGGGCTTGGGTCAGGGAGCCGTAGTTGAACCAGGAGTACTGCTGCACCACGGGGTTGTCTCCCAAAACAGGTCTGTTCACCATGATGGAAAACTGGTCTCCCCGCTTGCTCTCTTTTGCCCTGGTCTTCACGAGAAAATACCGGTGGCTGTTCTTGATAAAGGGCACTTCCACGTCGGACTCCGCCAGTTCGATGGTCCGTTCGTCTTCACCATCAATCTTGTACTTCAGGTAGCCGCCGCCATCCACCTCCCAGCCTTCGTTAATATCGCCGCAGGCCATTAACAGAACGGCGGCGGCAAGGTAGGTTTTCAGGCGGAAGGGAATCATGCCTCTAAACTAGAAAATTATCTTTGGGCTATGGAAGGCGAGTGGCTAACAGTTTCTACGCTGAACGGTACGGTCTATCTGACCGTCGTCCCGAAGGACAATCACAGGGAGCATATTTTCGAAAAACTCTCCCAGACTCTCGGCTGTACCGTTAACGCACAGGACCTAAAAACCAGGCCCGGTTCCACGCGACCCGAATTTTTGAAGCTTCCCGTCGACGCTAACTGGACCCATTCCAAGGACATCTGCGTGCTGGCCTATTCCAGGGATTGCCGCGTGGGCATAGACCTGGAATTCCATTCCAGGAACCATCTCAAGCTTGCGGACCGTTTCTATTCCGGCGAAGAAGTGGAACGAATTCACCAGACTAAACAGACCGAAGGCGAAAGTGCCGCCATCCGGCTTTTTTACACCCTCTGGTGTCGCAAAGAGGCCTTTTTCAAATGCTACGGCGGAGACTTTTTCGAAGGAACACTACGCAGGCCCCTTCTCGAGACCCGCATAGAAAACGTTCAACTGATGGACTTAAATCCGACATCGCTCGGCATCCAGGGAGAATGCTCCCTGTGCCTTGCCACCATGCCTTTGGGCTAGTTCTTTACTTCGCCATCAGGGCTACCGGCGTTCCCATGGGGAACTTCCAGGGCGTATAAGGGCAGAGCTACGTACTCTTCGTCATCGATAATCAGGCGAATCATGTATTTGTCAGGCCGATCTATTTTCAGGCGCTGCATATTCAGAATCAGGTTCATAGCCGCCGTGTCAAATCCCTTCGCCACAGGCTCGAAAGAAACGTTTGATTCCATTCCCGGGACAATGGGGTGTCCACACACGTCCTCGATGGAAAGCACCAGCTTGTGCACTCCGGCCTCGGCCCGCTGGTAGCGGATACGGAAGGCCGCCGCACATTGGGGAATCACCAGCGGGAACTTTGAAAAAATCCTGTCAAAAGAACCGAGAATATTCAGGCGTCCGCCGGCATCGTTGGCTGTAGCCGCATCACAGATAGAAGCAATTTCTACAATCATATTATGGTTTGGTGTTGATCGTCCAACTTTCAGAAATGTTTTTCATGAATATAGGACCTTTGTTCAGGCTCGCGGCACCTGTATTTGGCCATGATATCATAGAAATGTAAACCATGCCATTGTTGGCGACCGCTATATTAGGAGAAAATCCGTAAAGGTTATAGCCATGTGTGCTATAGAAAGGACCTTTGAAGTAGGGAAGTTGATTTTCGCCATAAGGTTTCCACTGTGTGCCATTGAAGAAATAGGCATGACAGTGGGACAGCCCACGTCCATTGTCATCGATAATGGCGTAGACTTTCCCGTTGCGAGCGGCAACCCTGATGTTGGCGGGAAGCATGCCTTCTTGAAGGTTCTTTTCTGTAACTTGACTAATGCTTCCCGAAGAAAGTCTGAATCTCCTAACATAGGGCCCAGCTTCGCCAACTACAGAAGATCGATTGAGGTAGCCCATGTATATGGTAGAATCCTCTGCAACTAGGCTAATACTAGACATTTCCCTATTTATTAAAGATATTGCTTTTTGGCGGGTGTAGTTGTTGGTGCTGCCATCGTAAATAGCGTAATAGGTATTGTATAGGTAGGTGTTGTCGGTAATTGTAGTCAACAAAATGCCTTTGCTTGAAAATACGGCGTTTACATCTCTAGCTGATAGGGTGTCAGAAATTGTCTTGCTTTCCCAGGCGTTGTTTTTCCAGTAATTGAAGTAGGGGCGACTATTCTTCGCGTATGTCACTACAGGATTACCCGAGGTGGGATGGCAAGTTATATTCACGGATGTTGCGCCTGTAATAGTATTGCCAAAAGCAGCCCAAGCAGAAGTTCCTGAGTTAGATTTGTACACCTTTAGCTCATTTCCACTAGTGAGAATGGCTAGGAATAAGTCGGACCCGTTGTTTGCCATCCTCAAGGCTGTAATGGTTCCATTGAAACTAATTGCCGATGTGTTTAGACTTGTCCAGCTGGAACCATTATAATTTTTAGAAACTATTGCTTGACTATTATTTATGTAGGCAACAGAAAGCTTGTTTCCGATAGTGGTGATTGCAGGCGGTGTGCGGATTTCTGAATATTCGAGTACAGTGTCATTAGTGTTTGCAATGTTTTTCCAAGCTCTTTGTACATAAACGGTGCGACAAGCCGTTGGGGCTTGGTGACGCTTCATGAAAAATTCATCGGCATTAGCCTTTATACTATCTCTAAAATCAAGGCATACGCTAAAAGATCCTTCGTTGATAGGGCGTCTAAAGGCGTCATTAAATTGGGCAATAGTTGTATCCAAAGTTCCGTCGGCTTTACCTTTGTAGAAGGTTCCGCTCACGTTGCTAAACCGCCAGAAATACTCGCGAAGGTTGTTGTTGCCAATGGTCCCAATCTTCGATTGAGCACCACTCCATTCAGGCGAGTAGTAGTAGAGTGCTTCGTCACTTTGAGCGTCGTCGCCACTCCAGGGGTAAATTGTATCTACTGCGGTAATCCTGCCTATTGGAAGGTCGTTTGCAGCCGTCAAAACCTTTACATGAGATGTGTCGCTAAATATGGCTCCTGTTGCTTTTTCTTGGGCAGAAATAACGCAATACAAGTCTCTTCCGGCAGAACTCAAGGTTTCACGGTAAGAGTAAAATCTGCCGCTGTAGGTGAGCAAGACTGGTTTTTCGGCTTCCTTCGAGGAATCTGCATAGAAACACTGCCAACTGTACCAGTTGATGCCTTGCCATACATTGTTGATTGAAGCGTCCAAGAAGAATACGTCCCCTTGGACAACATTAATTTGTGATTCTGCCACCGATATCACCGGTACATCTGTAGAATACTTTAGGTACATGGTGTCTGTAGCAATGTTTCCGTCATCATCGGTAACCCTGGCAACGCAGTAGTAATTTACCGAGGCGCTTGGGGCCATCCAGGTCGTATCAAAAGAGGATACCTTTTTCCAGTTTTTATTGATGTCTGCAGCGTTTGCTCCACAGCTCCATTCCCTTTTGGCAATGTAGCCTAGGCCTAAATTTTCATGCAAGTCGTATGCAGTTGCGTCCAAGACAATTGAGAATCCCGCACGAATAACTGCTGAATCTCGCACGACTTTTACTGTAGGTGGGGCCAATTCGACGGTAAAGCGCGTAGTGTCCCTTGCCGTAAGGCTGTCGTCATCCATGACCTGAACAATGCAAAGGTAGTTGTTTTGCGGCGTGTCGGGTAGAGTTACCTTATAGGTGTTTTTGCCAGTACTGACTAATGTATTCGCTACATTTTGGCTGCTGGGACCACAACCCCATTCATACGAGATAATCCGTCCGGGAAGCCATGATTCTGCGGAATCCTTGGCGTTGGCATACAAAGTCAATGTGTCCTTAATAGTCCTGACGTAAGATTCGTTTAATGTGACCGTAGGGGGAGCTTTGAATACTCGGTAGGTTGCGGTATCCAAAGAGTATAAGGTTGCTGCACTTGCCTCTAGATCTTTTTCCTCTTCATCGACAGCGCGCATAACGCAATAGTATTCTCCTGCGGTATCCGGCATAACAGCTGTTGGAATTACTCCGTTGCGACCTTGCCAAGCACTATTCCAAGTCGACAACTTTAAGTTACTCAGATTGTTGCCACAGATGTAATCCACATAGATTGTCCCCCCAAGGGTGTTACTAGCCGTATATTTCAGTTGTTCTTGGTCCTTTATGGTGACGTCCTTGCCTTGAATATCTAGACGAATTGTTGGAATATCCTTGATGATATTGAATTTGAGGGTGTCGTAGCCAGATTGATTGTCGTCATCGGTTGCTCTTACAACGCACTTGTAGTTGGTTGCTTCTTTGTTTGGCAACTGGATTTCCATTGTACTGGTGATTTCTGATTGTGGCGTGGATATGGAAGTGGCGTTAAAGGTTCCGCTGCCACATTTCCATGCCACTTCTGTGATTGTTCCATATTTGTCTTTTGCGGTGTATTCAAATTTGTGTTTTGCATTGACCTTTTTGTTGATAACGTCTTCGTTATCGTCCACTTTAATAGTGGGCGGATCTGCAATGACGTTTACCTGCAAAGTGTCCGTGGCCGTATCGTTGTCTTTGTTGGTTACCTTGATTGCGATTTTCTTTACCCCGGCGGTAGTCCATGATTTTTGCGGGGCTAGATTGTCTGCGGCAAAACAATTGTCAGTTTTAGAATTTCCTTCGATACATGTCCAAACAAGGGTCTTTGTATCCGTGCCGTCTTTGTTGTTGGCAACAACGCTCGCGTGAAGCGTGATTTCGTCATTCAGAGTAATGGTTGTGTCATAGGCGGGGGCGTCAATGTTTACCATGGGACCGTTGTCATAGAATCCAAACCTTACGATGTTGGAAACGGCTCCATTGTCCGCAATGGCTTGCATGGTGTAGCGTGTGTTTGCGGTTGCTCCAGGGAAAGCTTCTTTTGTCAGTTTAATCAGTGCGACTCCTTCAGAAACAGAAATTGTTCGTGGAGAATCCCCCGGGACATTGGTTTTCCATGTCACTTTGTTAACGGCCGGCTTTGCTTCGGCTACGTTTGCCTTGAAGGAGAGAGTGTCCGCATCTCCAGCCATGGCAGAACTGGCGTCGTTTACGGTAATCGATATGTTGGTTGCCGCTACGACAAAAGTAAAGGTGGTGTCGGTGTGGTAACCAGCACTGTCGGTGGCTGTAATTTTGAAGGTGTATTTCCCATCAGCCAGAGAGGCAAAGGCTACGCTCCATGCATAGCTACTCAAGTTCGAAATATGGCATCGATTATTTTTGGAATTGCAGGTGTCCTTACCAAGTACGGCCACAGCGGTCTTTACTTGAGAACCGTAATCACTAAATCTGCCAGACACTTCCCAGGAGCGAACAGTCATGGTGTCTTCAAAACCTTTGACGTTGTATATGCGTGGTGGGGCGGGGTCCTTCAGCAAAATCGGAGGCAGTTCTTTTTCATCACCGGCATTGATATTGGGAGTTCTTGTTGTTACCTTTAAAAAACCATGTCCGGTCTCGTCGGTGGCTGTTAACTTGAATGTCCCAGCAGGTAAATCTGATGCTCTGAATTCGCCTTTGGAGTTTGTGGTGGTTGTGTATAAATTGTTTGTGTCGGCTATATTGACTAGGGTTATCTTGATTCCCGAATGGGCTGAAAGACCTTCAAACTTGGCTGTTCCAGTAAAATCACAGGTGGACTTGCTGGGGCCGAGGTAGAAGTACCTCGGGCGCTGCTTACCCTTACCGATCTTGATTTTCTCGGCGACTACGGTATCGTAGCCATCGGTCACCCACACATCCCAGGAGAAATACCTGGCTGTGTAGCCGAGGTTTTTCAGGGCGTTCTCGCCATTCTCGATAACAGTAAAGCTGGTAGAAGTGCTGTTTTTCAGGACCAGGTCGTAGACATTGGACAGGTTCAGGTCATCGTCCTGATTGTCGGGCGTAGCCGCAACGCGGACATAGTACCTCAGCTGGTCTTCGTTGTCCTTGTCATGTCCTTCGTAGAACAGGCGGAAGGATTCAACGGAGTCGCTAATCCGCTGCTGGTCGTCCGGACCCAGAATCTTGATGGTGGGTAGCTGGTTGAAATGGATGAATACGCTATCCTTGGTGGTATTCTTGTCGTCGTCGGTGACGATGATGTAGATTTTTTGGTTTCCAATAGAGTCCGTCAATGTGGAATCGTAGGGAATCGTAATTGCCAGACTATCCGAGGAGTCGCTCTTGGTGTATTTCCAGTCCTTTGCTTCTCGTTTGCCGTTTGCATCTACATCGACTTTGAACGATGCTATTGTACCAAAGGAATCTAGTGCAAGAATGGGGAAGGTAATGGAACTTTTGGCCCTGGTCCACAAGGTGTCCTTGGGAACTCCCAGGTAGGGAGGGGTGTTGATGACCCGGATAAACTGATCCTTGCCCGCTGTATCGGTAGCGTTGTTTCCGTCTATGGCAACAAACAGAGGAGAGTATACACCCTCTTTCATATAGACCCAGGACTGGGGGGTGGCGTTACGTCCTGTTACCAGGGCCTTTTTCATTTTGCTTTTGCCCGTAGAGTCCGTTACAAGGCTGTCCAGAATCCACTGGTATAGGTAGATCTTGTCGGAATTGTAACGTAAGAAACCCATCATGTGGAGAGTGTCGCCTATGGTGACGGTTATGGTGTCGCTGACGATGACGGAATCAGGGTTGGGGAGGTTGATGATGGAGTCAGCAAATGCGTCGGGGTTTTCAAAGGGCGTTTTGTAGACGAACACCACGGAATGGTTATTCCGCAAGTTCACATTTTCCTTGATGGAGGACTCCCTGGAACAGTTTACCAAGGCCGTTGTACATAGGATTAGCCCAAACAATAAAAACAAAGTCTTTAACCGCATTATTCAATCCTCTATAATACGCTCTTCACGATATAAATTTATCTTTTTTTATGAAAAAGGGGTTGTGGTACCCTGTTGATTTTTGGGAGATTTTATGGAAAATATTCCACTTTGGTACGGATTGTTTCTTTTTTTTGCCTTGGGTGCCTGCGTAGGTAGTTTTTACAATGTCATCGTATACAGGATGCCCCGTGGAATATCGCTTATAAACCCGCCATCTCATTGTCCTCTGTGCAAGAAGAGAATCCCCATTCGTTACAATCTGCCTATCGTGGGTTGGCTCTGGCTCCATGGCAAAAGTGCCTGTTGCAAGCAGCCCATCAGTGTGATTTACCCTATAGGAGAATCTCTGTGCGGGCTTCTTGGAGCCTTGGCCCTTTTTGCCGCCAACTGGAATGTGGGGTGGGCTGCACCGGTCGCCAACTGGGTCGATGCCTTGGCTATGTTCTGGCTGCTCTTGGGCATGTATCCCGTGTGTGCCGTTGACGTTCAGTATAAACTAATACCTGATTCCATTTCGGTAGGGGGAATCGTGGTGGGTCTAGCACTTTCCATGTTCCCAGGCGGGATTACGCCCTTTCAAAGTCTAATTGGCGCTGCTTGTGCCGGTGGAGGCCTTTGGCTTTTGGGATTTGTTGCCTCGAAAATCCTGAAAAAAGACGCTATGGGCTTTGGTGATGTCAAGCTGCTGGCGGGCTACGGCGCGCTGATGGGGCTGGACGGTGCTGTTGAAACCTTGATTCTTGCGGCGTTCCTTGGAATCGTTGTCATGATTCCCTGGGCAAAGATTATGGAAAAAAAAGGGAAATCGGACGGCTCTGGCCAGATTCCCTTCGGCCCGTTCCTGGCGGTGGCAGCTCCGGTCATGTATCTGTGGGGACAACAGCTTCTAGACTTGTACGTGCGGTTTGTCGTCGGGGAATAGTCGGGGAATAAAAAAAGAGATTCCCGAAGGAATCTCTTTTGCTTAACTTGACTGTTTTGGATTAGATTATAAACCAACTGAGAGCGATTCCCGCTTTCACACCGAAGTCTAGTCTTGATGTTTCGCTCTTTTGTTCACCGCTATTATCCTCTGTCATAAGATATTCAATGCCGATGCCAACTTTTCCAGTGAGGATTAAATTCTTAACAAGTTCTGCATGGGCGCTGTACAAGATGTCAATCATAAGGGCGCTTGCAGATACTTTCTGAACTTCACCGAGGCTTGCATAAATGATGTCTGCCCCAATAGATGTGGGGAGAAGTGGAGTTGGCAGGAAATAATCAAATTGGGCACCGATTAGAATGGGGGTATAGGCATCATCGGCATCAGGAAGGTCCGTTCCGTCCACAGTTGTTGTGGTGGCGCCACTATGTGCCAACCCAATCAAAATGCCGAGCATAATATCGTCGCTGACTCGCAATTTTAGATCCAAGTGACTAAAGTCTCCAACTCGAGGAATATTCCCTCCTTCGACATCAGCAAAAGGATTTTGGTCAATACCAACGCTTATACCAAAAAAACCATGACTGCCAGAAGATTTCTTTGCTTTTTTCTTTTCTTTCTTGGCAACGGGAGCTTCTTCTTCCTCTTCCTCTTCTTCTTCGTAGGCGGGGGCCTTCGTCACCTGGGCCGGGGCTTCTTCTTCTTCGTATTCTTCTTCGTCCTGGGCATAGCCGTAGCTGCAGAGAGCCATAGCAATGACGGCAGAAAGGAATATCTTCTTCATTAGGTTTCTCCTTAAGTGAGAGTTTTTGATGTTAATTTGGCTAGAAATATAAAAAACTTTACAGGACTGTCAATTCTAACCACTAGTCACTAACCACTAACCACTGCGGCAAGGCCGCTACCATTCCATGGCCATTTTCGCCACCAAGAACCTCCTGGAAACCTCGTCCAGCTTGGCTGGATCGATAGAAATTCCCAGAATTCCTGCAAAAATCACGAAAGGACTGGCCGTGGTGCCCTGGTCGTTGCATTTTACCTTGAGGTACAATGTCCCCTCCCGGTTCTCGATAGACAGGACATGCTGGTTCAGGTCAATTTCTTGGCCCCGGTGGTTCGTGACGGTGGGGAAGGTCTTGCTGCTGAACCGCTCCATCAGGTCGGCTGGAACGGATTCCGGCGTGTAGCGGTACACCATGGCCTTGGGAAAATGTTTGCTGAGTTTTTCCTTCAGGGGTTCGATGTTCACGATTTCCATGCCCCGGGGGAAAGGCCTGCTCAGTTCCTTCATCAGGTTCGGCAGGTTTTCGGGGGCGAGATCCAGGGGTTTCAGAAGTTCCACGCTAATGAGTTCGCAGTAGGTCTCCATGCCTAGAGGCAATGCCCCCATGTTCACGATTTTCGGCTTGGGACTGAATCCTTCGCTGAACTTCACAGGAATCCCCGCGCAAAGGAAGGTCCGCTCGAAAAAACTGAGCATATTGTGGTGGGGCAGGAACCTGCTGAGTCCGGTTTTCTTGAAGGTAATCTTGTAGCTGTAGCTCACCTTCTGGCTGGGCCTGCGGTCGGCCACCAGTTTCTTGATTTCTTCGGGAGTGCGGCTTGGCGCCTTGTGGCGAACGGGATTGTCGGCCAGCCTGATTTCGTCGCCGAATCCGGGAATGCCGCATTTTTGGCAGTCGCCCCACTTGCAGTTGGGCACGGGCTCGCTATTCGGGTCAAAGGCCTTTTCCCACTCCCGCCGCAGGTACTGCTTGGTGGTTCCCGCATGGATAAAGTCCCAGGGGAACACTTCGTCTTTGTCCCGTTCACGATACACCCAGCTGGTGTCGTAGCCTGTCTTTTGCCAGACCTGTTCCCACTTGGAAAAGTCGAACCGGTAGGAGTCGCTCTCGAAGATGATTCCCTGCTTGTAGGCCTCGTAGATGACGGGCCCGAGGCTCCGGTCGCCCCGGCTGTAGATGGCTTCCAAGAAACTGGTTTCCCAGGCCGCCCAGTTGATTTTCACGTTGGGGTGCTTGAAGAACTTTTCCCGCACAAATCGGATATGCCCCAGGGCTGTTTCCTTGTCCATGAAGGGTGCCCACTGGAGGGCGGTAAAGGACTTGGGGATGAGAATGCCGATGCTTACCGCAATCTGGATTCCCCGATTGTACTTGCGCCCGATTTTCACCAGATTGAAGATGAGGTCGCAGAAGGCCTGCATGTCCTCTTCGTTTTCGGTGGGGAACCCAATCATTGTATATAACTTAATCTTGTTGAAGCCGCTGCTGAAGGCGTGCTCGGCGGCGTCGTACATATCCTGGTCGCTGATGGTCTTGTTGATCATCTTGCGGATGCGTTCGGAACCGGTTTCCGGGGCGAAGGTGGCGCTGCGGCCCCCTTTGAGGGCGGCGATTTTCCCGGCCAGGGTCTGGCCGAAACTGTTCACTCGGATGCTGGGGAGGCTTACGTCCACATGGTCGTAGAAGGGGTCGTCAATGATGGAGTCGGTAAGGGCTTCTACCGGCTTGTAGTCGGCGGTAGAAAGGGAGAGAAGTCCCAGTTCCCGCTCGCCGGTGGCAAGGAGTCCTGCTTTCGCGATGTCCAGAACATCGTCAGGGTCCAGCTCGCGACAAGGGCGGTACCAGATGCCTGCCTGGCAAAAACGGCAACCCTGGGCGCAACCTCTCATGACCTCTACGCTGAAGCGGTTGTGGACCAGCTGCATGTTGGCGATTAGGTTCTTGACGGGGTAGTCCTTCGGGTCCATCTTGGGGATGAACAGGCGGCGAACCCCGTTGGTGGTGGCGTAGGCGCCGGCGGCAGGTTCCGCCGGCACAATCGCGCCGAATTCGTTCTTTACCACGGGCCGTAAACTGGGCACGTAAACGCCGTCAATCTTCGAAAGGTTCTTGAGGATTTCGGCGCGACTCCGGCCCGCCTTGCGGCCCTCGCCTACGCACCGCAAAAAGTCAATCATGACTTTTTCCCCGTCGCCTATCATGAAGGCGTCAAAAAAGTCGGCGACGGGTTCGGGGTTCGCCATGGAAGGTCCGCCGGCAACTACGATGGGGTCGCTTTCTTGCCTGTCCTTCTGCCACGCGGGAATGCGGGCCAGTTCCAGCACGTAGGGCACGTTGGTAAAATTCAGCTCCGTCTGGAGCGTCATGCCCACCACTTCGAAATCTCGCACCGGCGTATAGGTCGCATAGCTGTACAGCGGAATGTCCAGCCTTTTCATCTCGGCGGCCATGTCGTCCCAGGGAGCGAAGGAGACTTCGCACAGCAAGTCGCTCTCCCGGTTGATCACGTGGTACAAAATGCGGATGCCGTTGTTGCTCATGCCGATTTCGTAGGTGTCCGGGAACACGAAGGCCATGCGGCAAAGCATCTCACTGTGGTCCTTCACCACACTGTTGGCTTCGCCGCCCATGTAACGAGCGGGGCTTTCTACAGCGGGCAGGGCGAGGGCTATTTTTTCGAGGATTGTCATCACCATCAATTTAGCAAATCCCCCGCCCGTTACGCCGTGAACCACAAAGCTACAAGCTTCGTCATCCTCACGAAAGTGAGAATCTGTTTGCATTTCTAGCGTCTGCCCGTTTATCTCGAGCATCATTCCTCAAGCGGATCCCCGACCCGGTCGGGGATGACAACTTATAACTCACACCTCACACCTCACACCTTACACCTTACACCTTACACCTCATACCTCACGTCCCTAAATCCTAGCCCCTAAATCCTAGACCCTAACCACTAACCCTCTTCCGCGTTAGGGACAGTGACCCCTTGGGGCCGAGACTACAGGCTCGGCGAGCGGAGCGAGTATGGCCCGACCCCTCCGTAGGCACAGCTAAGAGACCGGGGGAACGCCCAAATATGTTGATTTTGCTTTTTTTTGAAAAAATGTTTGTCCAAGGTCTTAGACTTTTCATAAATTGTGGAATATGAGTGTTCTTTATTATCTGGTGTGGCTTGTCGCTTTTGTGGCAGGCGTCGTTTTATCGTTTGCGGCTCCCGAAAACGCGTTGTCGGTGGGGGTCAAGTTTATTTTTGTGGGCGTCTGGGGCGCTGTCCTCGGGTTCATCTTTTTTATCGTGGCCAAAAGGGCCGTCCAGGATAGCGAGGCGGGGGAGGCTGAGACGCCGGATTCCCGCCCGGTGACGGAGCTTGTGCCGGTGGTGCCGTCGGATGTTGCCGAAGGCGCGGAACAGGGCGATGTTCCTGCCGAAGGGGCTGTTCCAGAAGCGCAATCCGAGGAATCGGCTTTGCCCGAGACTGCTCCTACGCTGGAATCGGCGCGGGAGATTTTCCCTCTTTCGGACTGGGACGATTTCTGCAAGGAAATCCTCAGGAACAGGCCGTTTTCCGAAGTGGTGGGCGCTCTTGAAAAGGTCTTACCCAAGCTGTTCCCCGGTGCGGCAGGCGTGCTTTACATGTATGGCGATGCTCAGTCCGAAATGCACAAGGTCTTCTCCTTTGGCGATTACGTGATTAGCGGCGACACCATGATGCCTGCGGAATGTGCAAGTTTCAACCTGGGAAACATCGTGGTCAACGACTACAATGCGGACAAGGTGACGGCAGGCTGCACCCACCTCCATTACCACAGCCAGGGCGTTGCCTTCTGTGCGCCTATCGAGGGGCTGGAGGAACATTTCGGCACGCTGTGTATCCAGGTGGACAAGTTGCCCGACGGCGAAGATATCGATTTCTGGAAGGCGAAGGTGAGCATCGTGTCGGCCACATTCGGCCTGTACGTGGCGAACCAGAACCTGAATATCCGTTTCCAGCAGCACAGCATCCGTGACAACTTGACGGGGCTTTTCAACAAGCGCTACATGGAAGAGTCCCTCCGTCGTGAAATCTTCTCCGCTTCCCGCCATAAGACGCCTATCGGCATTATCATGCTCTACCCCGACGAAATTCCCCAGCTGCAAGAAAAGCGGGGCCGCCATGCGGTGGAGCAGATGCTCTGGGAAGTGGGCCAGCGCCTGCCGGGCTATATCCGGAACGAGGACATTCCCTGCCGCTACAACGGCGATGTTTTCTGCGTGATTCTGCCCGGCGCCGATTACAAGATTACCAAGGACCGTGCCGAAAAAATCCGTCACGAGATTTCGGAGCTCCAGGTGGCTTACGGCGACGGGATTCTCAAGACCTCTTTGAGTATCGGTGTTTCGGTGATGCCCATCCATGCCGTAGACGCAAAGACCCTGATCGCCACCGCCGAGGCGTCCATGCAGTTGGCTTCTGCTAACGGAGGAAACCGGGTGGTCATGGCCGAAGCCTTGAACAAGGGCCTTTAAATTTCTTAAATTTGTCACATGAAAAAAATTATCGTCCCCATCGTCCTTCTGTTCCTGTGCGCTGGAGTGCTCCTGTACCTGCTTTCGGACCTTTCCGCCGGACGGTCCTCTTTCGATGCCGACGCCTACCTTCAGGCCCGCGCAAAGATTGACTCCCTGGAAGTGGCCCTGTGGGAAAAGCAGGGCGATGCCGATGCCCAGCTCGCCATCCGGAATGACTTGGACGTCGCCTGGCAGGACTTGAACGCCCTTAGGCAAAAGACTCCGGCCGGCGAGACGGAACAAGATGAAAAGACGGTAGGCGGGATTTCTAAATCCGCCCTCATGTGGGTGGTAGGCGGCGTTGCCGCTATTCTGGTCTGCATTATATTGCTTGCGGCCCTCAGCCACCGCAAGAAGGTCCTGACCCAGAGGATGGAGGCCCTGAAGGCCGAAAACCGGTTCCGGGAGCCCAAGAACGGGTTCGAGAATGACCCCACCATTGCACCGCGCCCCCGTGCGCCGAAGCATTCCATCATCGACGAGGCCGACGAGTTTGCGGAGGCCAAGGAGACAAAGGTTTCTTTCGAAGACGAAAACGGCAATCCCGAGAACAAGGTTTTGATTCCGGATTTGGGCAAGCGGCCGCAGCTTAGGCCTACCGCCAAGGAACGGATTACCTCCGCCATCCAGTCCCTGTCCGATGTTCTGCGGGCTCCCCGCGGCCTTTCCCGCGACAGGACCATGAAACTTAGGGCCCAGAGCCACAACGTGACCGGCAATCCGAACCTGCAGGGCAGTAACCCCTTGGAGACCAGCCGTTTCGACAAGGAACTTACCGAAAAGAGCAAGATTCTGCAGATGTCCCGCCGTGGGTTCCCCGCCTCTGCCATCGCGACCCAGCTGAAAATTCCGCAGGAACAGGTGGAAGCCATCATCAAGAGCGCCATGGAATAAGGGGCTCTTGGCCTATGCGTTATCGGTTTCGCTGTGAATACCTGGGCAGTGCCTTTTATGGCTGGCAGGTGCAGAACGAAGCCGGTAAACAGAAATTCGTAACCGTTCAGTCCGCTCTAGAAGAGGCGCTTACCATAGCGCTCCGCTCGCCCATACGTATCGTAGGTTCTGGCCGTACCGACACGGGTGTCCATGCCCGAGGCCAGTGCGTTCATTTTGATTTTGACGGCGAGCTGGACTTGCGCAAGACGGAGCGTTCGGTGAACGGACTTACCAAGAGGCTTATCCGCATTCGCGATTTGCAACCGTGTAGCGATGATTTCAACGCCCGCTACGACGCCCTTTACCGCTATTACCAGTACACCATTTTTACCCGGCCTGTGGCGCTCATGCGGGAATACGGCTGGGAATGCGGGTCCCTGAATTTGGACCTGGACTTGATGGAGCGGGAGGCGGCCTCTTTCCTGGGCGAGCACGACTTTATCGACTTTTGCATTCCCCGTAACGACGGCAAGTCCACGCTCTGCACGCTGACCGAATTCCGCCTGGAGCGGGTGAACGACTGGACCGTGATTTTCCACATCAAGGGGAACCGGTTCTTGCACCGTCAGGTCCGGGCCATGGTAGGAACGCTTTTCGACATAGGCCGCGGGCGCTACCCGGCAGGTACGGTCAACCAAATTTTTGCAGGGCTGTTCAAGGGCGAACGCACCTGGGCCCCGCCGCAGGGGCTGGTCCTTCACGACGTGAAGTATGAGGACTACTGATCAATGTGTAGTGACTGATGTGAAGTGTGGGATGGCTTAAACGATACATGGTGCTTTAGCACCTTAGTAGAGTTATCCTCTGTGAGGAAATCTCACATCACGCATTCCACATTGCCACAGCCGCGTTAGCGGCGAATGGCATCCAGCATTTCCTTGACGGCTTTTTCCATGCCCACGAACACGCTGCGGGCCACGATGCTGTGCCCGATGTTCAACTCTTCGATGCCTTCGATGGCGGCGATGGATGCCACGTTGCGGTAGTTCAGCCCATGGCCAGCCAACACCCGAAGCCCGTACTTGCGGGCCAGCATGGTCATGTCCTCGATGGCCGAAAGTTCACGGTCCACTTCTTGCAGGCTTCCCAGCTCGCAGGCGGTGGCGTATTTGCCGGTGTTGAATTCCACAAAGTCGGCGCCGACTTTCTTGGCCGCCTTCACCTGGTCCGTTTCCGGATCGATGAAAAGACTTACGGCAATGTCGTTGTTTTTCAGGGTCATCACGTACTTGGCAAGTTCATCTACCTTGGCGGCCACGTTGAGTCCGCCTTCGATGGTAATTTCCTGGTGGTTCTCCTGGACCAGCGTCACCATGTCGGGTTGCACGTTGGTGGCAAACTGCAACATTTCGGCCGTGGGGGAAATTTTCAGGTTCAGCTTGGTGGTGACCATGCCGCGCAACAGGCGAACGTCGCGGTCCTGGATGTGACGCTTGTCTTCGCGCAGGTGGGCGGTAATGCCCATGCAGCCGGCGAGTTCTGCGACCAGTGCCGCCGTGACGGGGTCCGGTTCCCTGATCTTGCGGGCTTCACGTATGGTGGCGATATGGTCGATGTTCACACCCAGTTTTACGGTCATGGCGTTCTCCTTGTCAATACTTCATAAAGGTAGATAAATTTACGATGGTGGTGCCCTGGGCCGCCGCTTTTGCGTCGATGGACTTCACTTTGGCGATATTGGCCTCGCTTAGTGGGATGATGATGGTGGACATGCCGCTCTTGGCGGCTGCCTTCAGTTTACGCTTGATGTAGTCATCCAGGGCGCTGTTGGAGGGGTTGTAGGGGGTGGCCGTCTTGCAGGCCATGGACAAATCCTTGCAGGTCTCCCGCACCTTGGATTTCGCATTCATGGACAGGTCCAGGAACCAGAGCCCGTTTTCCTTGGCGGGTTCTAGGGTGGCCTGCAAAAGCTGACGGTGTTCTACCGCTTGTTCTGCAAAGCGGGTGGCGATTCCCTTGGCGTTCGGCACCAGGGTTTTTGCCTCCTGGATAACGGACTCAATCTGCTGTTCTGTGTGGTGGATGCGCACCGGGCGGTAGCGGTTGTGTCTGGAATCCAGGCTGGTAGATTCCATCAAAAGCCAGATGACCAGTTCCTTGTTCTTTACGCGGTCCAGGTCGGGGAAAAACGTCTCCGCCATGCCGAAGGGCGTAATCATCAGGTCGTAGGGGAAAGTGAGTTCGTTCAGGGCCACAATCAGCTCGGGCGTAAGTCCCGTCACCTGGAACGCGATGGACAGGTAAGAGGCGTTGTTCTTGAAAATGTTGTCCGAAACGTTCAGGGTAAGTTTCAGCGTGTCGCCTTCTGGGGTTAGGGCGTCAAGAGATGCCGACTGAAAAACCGTGGGGTCCCCGTGCAGCTCTTCCATGTACAGGACCTCCCCGCCATTTTTCCGCAAGAACCTTTGGGCCTGCAGCAGATAATGGGTGATGGTCCGTCCGTTCCCCAGTACCCAGACATCCCGTTTCTTTCGGGACTTCTGAGTTTGCACCACTTCCAGGTGGTTTTTCAGTTTTTCCACGAAGGGAGTGGTGTCCTGCACGGCGGCGGTAGTGTCCGGAGCGACGGTAGCAGCGGAATCCCGATTGAAAAGCCTTTCGCCGATGCTGGTTTCTTGCAGCACGAAAGCCGCCCCGGAGATAATCCCCAGAACAATAAAGATGGCAATAACGTGCTTCAGCTTTTTCATCGCATGGGAAAGATAGCTAAATTGAGTACGTATGCCTGTTCTCTTTGCCCTCTGTGGCCCCACTGGAGTCGGAAAGTCGAAACTTTCCCTTGAACTTGCGGAGCATTACCATGCCGAAATCATCGGTGTGGATTCCCGCCAGATATACAGGGGCTTCACCATCGGCACAGCACAGCCGTCGGTGTCCGAGATGCGGAGAGTGAAGCACCACCTGATAAACTTCTGCGAACCAACTACGGTTTATTCCGCCGGGGATTTCTGCAACGATGTCAGGGCTCTTCTTGAGGGAAACCCGCAGAAGAATTACATCTTGGTGGGCGGTACGGGACTTTACCTGCAGGCGTTGATGCTTGGGCTCCCGAAAATTCCCGCCATTGACGGTAGCGTGCGGGAGTCCCTGGAGGCGGACTGCGAAAAATTCGGGCTCCCGAGGCTCTGCGACGAGGCCCGGAAGGTGGATCCCGAATCTATGGAAGGTGCCGATGAAAACAACAGACACCGCATCATCCGGATTCTGGAGGTTTACCGTGGCACGGGCCGCAAACTTTCGGAATGGAAACAGGAGCGCTCCGGCGGCATCGGAGAAATTCCGGTGTACTTTCTCAACCGCAGTCGCGAGAACATCTACGCCCGCATAAACGAGCGTGTTGACCAGATGGTCCGCGACGGCTGGCTGCAAGAAATCCATTCGTTGGCGCAAACGGTTCCGCTTGCGGCTCCGGCGTGGCAAAGTCTGGGCTACCGAGAACTGCTTGCCGCAAAAGACGATTTCGAAATCAAGACTGTTTTGGACAAAGTAAAGCAACAGACCCGAAACTACGCCAAACGTCAAATCACTTGGTTTTCCAGACAAGTTAATTCTGTACAAGTTAATCTCGACACCGAAGGCGCATTCCGTATCATCACAGCATCCTAGTTCGTCCTTCCTGCTCCTCCTGTTATCCAGCGCTCCACCTCTGTTCCCTCGGGCTTGTTCATTTTTGTTGACAAGCTGTTGACAGGCTTGGGTTTAGGCCGTTTACGAGCCGTTTTCGGGGCGGAATACC
>CAMHDS010000039.1 GCA_946183925.1 uncultured Fibrobacter sp.
GCCGATGTTGCAGTGCGGCTTGCTTCTATCAAAATGTTCTTTTGCCATTTTATTCTATCTCCGTTTAGTGAGAGCCCAGATCGGGAGTCGGACCCGAGACCTCTTCCTTACCAAGGAAGTGCTCTACCACTGAGCTACCTGGGCATAAGCCCTATGGCGCTCTCACACCATAGGGCGGTTTGTTGCGTGGGCCGTCGTGGTTTCGAACCACGGTAGGCGTAAGCCAACGGATTTACAGTCCGTCCCCTTTAACCACTCGGGCAACGACCCATTTCTCGAGCCAAAGATAGGAATCGAACCTACGACCGGCTGATTACAAATCAGCTGCTCTACCAGCTGAGCTACTTTGGCACGCACTCTAGTACCCCTAAAGATAATAGAGTGAGCCAAATTTAATAAGATTTGGTGGGTTTTGTCAATAAAAATCAAGCACTTACGCAAAAAAATTTGCGATTTTTTCCTTTTTTCGCAAAAGTTTTGTCCACAAAAGGGGGGCGGAGTGTTGATAAGTTGTTGATTTGCAAAATTCGCCAATTTTCGCCGCTTTAGGCCATTTTTAGAAAAACATCCCCATAACCGATGCTTTTGACAATGATTTGTATATTTTAGTCCATGGAAACTTGCACTTTCAAGCATACAGCGCGTATTGAAGTTCGCTACGCCGAAACCGACCAAATGGGAATCGTGCACCACGCCGTTTATGCCGTGTGGTTCGAACAGGCCCGCACCGAATACTTCCGGGAAGCAGGAGCAAGCTACGCCGACATGGAGGCCGAAGGGTTCTCCAGTCCTGTTCTCGAACTGAACGTTCAATTCAAGAACCCCACCCACTATGGCGAATTCGTGGATATCGAAACCACCATGGTCCGGGTTGACAGGCTCCGGGTGCGCTTTTTGTACAAGGCGACGGTAAACGGCAAGCTATGCACTACGGGCTCTACGCTCCACTGCATGCTGAAAAACGGCAGACCCTCGCGGGAACTGCCTTCGGGCTTTGCAAAGTTCGAATTCGTGAACGAGGACACCCAAGCCTAATGGACCAGCCCCTCGCCGAAAGACTGCGTCCGCAAAACCTGGACGAATTTCTGGGCCAGAACAAGATTCTGGGCGAGCAGAGCCTTTTACGCAAGAGCCTTGAAAACGACAATGTGCCCAGTATGATTTTCTGGGGTCCGCCTGGCTGCGGAAAGACCAGCCTCGCCCACGTAATCCGCCAGCACACCAAAAAAGCCTTCGTGGCGCTTTCGGCTGTAGCCAGCGGCGTCAAGGAGGTCAAGGAAGTCTTGGCCGATGCCCGAAAGATGAAGGGCATGTTCAAGGACACCATCCTCTTTATCGACGAAATCCACCGTTTCAACAAAGGCCAGCAAGATGCGCTGCTGGGTGCCGTAGAAGACGGCACAGTGACGCTCATAGGCGCCACCACCGAGAACCCAGGGTTCGAGGTCAACAGCGCGCTCCTGAGTCGCTGCCAGCTGATACTTTTTGCACCCCTCAGCAAGGAAGACTTGCGTACCCTGATTTTTAGCGCCTTGCGGGACCACCCTCGCGGTTTACAACTAAAAGACGTGGAAGTCGAAGAAGCTGTTGTAGACAAACTCATTGCCCAGTCCGACGGCGACGCCCGTTTTTTGCTGAACCAGATTGAATGGATTGGCAAGAATCTGGGAGACCGCAAGGTCATTGACGAAAAGCTCCTAGAAGAATTCCAGTACAAGAAGCCCCTGCGTTACGACAAGAGCGGTGAAGAGCACTACAACCTGATTTCGGCCCTGCACAAGTCGGTGCGCGGGAGCGACCCGGATGCCGCCCTCTACTGGATGCACCGCATGCTGCAAGGCGGTGAAGACCCGCGATTCATTCTACGAAGGCTCATGCGCATGAGCATGGAAGATATCGGCCTTGCAGACCCCAACGCACTGCTGCTGGCCACCGCCGCTCGCGAGGCCTACGACTTTATGGGAATCCCCGAAGGACTCATCGCCCTCGACGAACTGGCTGTTTACCTATCGCTGGCCCCCAAGAGCAACAGCCTGGAGTTGGCGGGAATGAAGGCCGACCAGATTGTAAAACAGACGGGGACGCTTCCTGTACCGCGGGCTTTCCGCAATTCGGTGACGAAGGTGGGCGAAAAGCTGGGCTACGGAGTCGATTACCAGTACGACCACGACAGCCCCGGCGCTTACTCCGCTCAAGAGCACCTGCCCAAGCAACTCGAAGGCACCGAGATTTACCAGCCCAAGCCTTACGGAAAAGAAAAGGCGCTTGCAGAAAGGCTCGCGCAGTTAAAGCAGATTAAGCGGGAAAAGGGAAATGCCCGCTAGGAGATCCCCGCCTGCGCGGGGATGACAAGGTGGAAGCGGGGATGACAACGGGGCTTATTTTCTCACGAACTTCAGGCCGACCCAAACGCCGTAGCCGCCTTCGTCTTCCAGCTTACTGTCAAAGGAATCCGTAGACAAAACGTTCCCGGCCATGGCTACACCCACATTGAACCGGTCGGACACAGGCCAAAGGTAACCGACTTCAAGCGTAACGCACGAAGCGAAAAGCCCAATACCACCGCCACCACCCAAACCAATATCGGCTATTGCACTTACATAAATATTTTGCAAGCTGGAATTTTCACTATGAAAGAACGGATATATGGTTACGCCGGGACCAGCAAGGAGATTGCCAGAGCGGGGCTTGGCATCGTCTTCACCCTTTTTTCTACCCGTGACCTTGCCATGGGTCTCTTCAAATTCCACATCAGCAAATAGGGCAAATGCTCCCTTAAAATTACTCCCGAACCTGGCAGACAAAAACAGACCATACCCTGTATAACCGACAGAAGATTCTTCTCGAGATGGCTTACTTTCGGCATCGCTACATACGTAACGGCCATCAGATTCAAAGTGACAGCCGGAAATTCCCATGGATGAATTGTTTTTTACCCTTGTCGCCTCGAGATGGCGCGCAACCGCCCCCACCGTGCCATCGAAGTAAAAGCCACCCTTAAGTCTTTGCTTAGGCGCAGATTCCTCACCAAAAGAAGACACCGCGAGAAATGCAATCAACACAAACAGAAGCTTTTTCATGGATTGCCTTTAATCCCTATAGATGGTATAAATCGTGAAGTCGTCTTCTTTGTCAGGACCTTGCCCACCAAGACGAGTAATAGTATGCCATGAATGACGTTGACCGACAACGGGGTCCGAGTTAGAAGACGTATCTGCAACAGTCTTATTCATCAATCGGAGAGAATAAAGGTTACTCAGGGAAAGTGATTCGGGTGCAGAGATTAAATCTATCTTGTAGCAATTGACATACTCGTTATGCCAAGATTCTCGTTCTTTAATACCGGAATAGAACCGCTGCGACTTGCATGCACTAGAATCCCTAAAAAGGATTCCCCATTCTGTCGCATTTATTGCTTCAAGTACAAGAATACCATCGTAAGTATCCCCCTCCTCAACAATGCAATAAATCACCGTGTCTAAACGGGGCAAATCCTTAACTCTATATGCATAGCATGTGTACGACATTTCACTTGTAACTGAAACATCACAATTCCTCTCGTCAAAATTGGCATCGCGGGTAAAAGCAGTGAAAGTGGTGCTGTCCGGGAACTTGAAATCAAAAGTGTCGCCATGGAGTTCGTACATCTTTATAAAGGCGGATAGGTCCACATCGAAAGTTTTCTTCTTGTTCTTGCGATCCACCAGGGTAAAACGCAAATGGTCGTCGTCATCTATGGGAATTCGGGCAAACTTTTCTAGAACAGACCCATCGTCCTTTACGTACAGAGAATAAAAACTCTCGTAGGAATTCTTGTTCCTTTGGGGCAAGTGCCTTAGGGAATCGCTTTTGCCGTACCTGAGACTATCGACGCAGAACGTACTGAGTTCTGTCGAATCCTCTCCAGGAAGGAAATCACAATCCAGCGTATAGAGTTTCGCCATCCGAGAGTCAGCGGAATCGTTCAGCTGCAGTTCCAAGGCAAAGGACGTGGGCCGTTGCAGAACCTCGGTAGAAGGCTTACAGCCATAACTTCCACAATAGTCGTGATACATGTAGGAGTCGTCACCGTTGCAGGCGACGAACCATAAAAAAGCCATTCCCATCCACAGGTATTTTATCACTTTACAAATCATACCGTAGATTCCACCTAATGGAAATATACTCTTTTCCCTAGAACTGTTTCAGAATTTTGATACGTTCTGGCGTATCGGGGTGGGTGCAGAACATGGTATTCGCCTTGGCCACCCAGCCCGAGAGCTTCATGTCGTTGTCGAATTCCTCGTCGGGGTGTATTATGTAGAGTTGAGCCACGTCGCTGCGGTGGACATTGTCAAGACCCGGATTGTCAGAAATTTTCTGCAGGGCAGAGGCCAGGGCCAAAGGGTCTCCACAGAGTTCGGCACCGCCGGCATCGGCCACATATTCGCGGGTGCGGGAAATGGCCATACGGGTAAGCCAGCTGAAGAAATACCCGACGGTGCTCCATACGATAAGCGCCACCAGGAACAGGATGATTCCGAATATGGCGCCACCGCCGCCGCCATTTTTTTTGCTGCGATTGGTGGTGCGGCGGCGGGGCCCGGTGAGCAGCCCCATAAGCATTCGCACAGCCATGGACCGGATGGCCGCAAAAATCCCGACGAATACGATACACACCACCATCAGGCGGGTGTCACGGTTCTTGATGTGGGTCAGTTCGTGCCCGATGACGGCGGCCAGTTCCGCATCGTTCAGCTTGTCTATAAGTCCGGTCGTAAGCGTGATTGTGAAAGACGGAATGTCCACCCCGCTGGCAAAAGCGTTCAACTGATCGTCTTCGACGATGTTGATTTGGGGCATCTCGATGCCCCCTGCGATGCAGAGGTTTTCCACCAGGTTATAGACCCGCAAGTTGTCCTTGCGTTCCGTTGGCTTTGCGTGGGTGATGTGGCGGATGATGGCGGTATTCGTGCAGTAGGCGATAATGAACCAGAGCCCCGTCATGCTAAGAGTGAAGGGCATGGCATCCTTGAAATAGTACCAGATGATGGGCCAGTGGAAGGTGGCGGCCTGGGGGCCCGGCGGGCAGGCTCCATCCCAACAGAACCAGCCGAAAAAATCCAGGGTCATAATCGCCAGGAGAACCATCCCGAGAAGAATCACGGGAAACATGCAGAGCAGGATAACCGTATTGCGGTTGTTCCGCCAAATCTGTGTCTGGAGCCCGACGTATTTCATTGTGCAGTGGCTAGTGGTTAGTGATTAGTGGCTAGGGCCGAAGGCGGGGCGTTGCGGGGTGTCCCCGCAGAAGGGGTGGCGAGCAACAGAGTGCGAGCCAGGGGAAGGCTTTCCCCTACCCTATCCACAGCCTACTGTTTACTAATCACAATTAGAACTTCACCTCGGGGGCCTTGTTGAGGGTCTCGCGGTTTTCGGTGGCCTCGTACATGGGGGCGCGCTTGAAGCCGAACATGCCCGCCACGATGTTGCTCGGGAACACCTCGCAGGCGTTGTTCAGTTCGCGGGTGGTGGAATTGAAGAAGCGGCGGGCGGCGGAAAGCTTGTTCTCGATGTCGGCCAGTTCGTTCTGCAACTGCAAGAAGTTCTGGTTGGCCTTCAGTTCGGGGTAGGCTTCCAGCGAAACCCGGAGTCCGGCAAGAGCGCCCGACAGGGCCTTGTCGGCGGCAAGTTTCTCGTCGACAGTGGTGGCGTTCATGGCGGCGGCACGGGCGGCAGTCACCTTTTCGAGAGTTTCCTTTTCGTGGGTAGCATACCCCTTGATGGTCTCCACCAGCTGGGGCACCAGGTCATAGCGCTGCTTGAGCTGCACATCGATGTTAGCAAAGGCGTTTTCGCGGTTGTTGCGGAGTTTCACCAGGCCATTGTACATGGCGATGAACCAGCCCACAAGAATTACCACTACTACAAGTACGACGATTCCGACAGTCATAAGGTTCTCCTTTCTGTTTTTTGGGAAATGTATATAAAAAAGGAGATCCCCGAACAAGTCGGGGAAGACAAAAAGGGGACAGAACGAAAAATATGGCCTAAACAGGGTCGTTGACGGGTTTACTATAGTCCCGTTCGCCGAAGAGAGCGGTACCCACGCGGATCATGGTGGAGCCTTCTTCGATGGCGACTTCCAAGTCGCCGGTCATGCCCATAGAAAGCTGGTCAAAGTTCGCGAATATGCCGCCCTTGGCCAAAAATTTCTGCTGCAGGTTACGGAGGAAAGCGAAACATTCCCGAGAATCTTCGGCCACGCCGGTGTTCTTGCCGATGGTCATTAGTCCCCGGAAACGAAGGTGGGGGAACGCCGTTTCACCACGGGCAGCCAAGCCGTTCAAGAAAGCCTCCGCCTCGTGAACGTCCAGTCCACTCTTGGTCTCTTCTTCGCCGGCGTTTACCTGAAAAAGGATATCCAAGGTTTTGCCCGCGCCATTCTCTCCGGGAAGGGCCGCGCAGACCTTTTCCAACTTTTCAACAGCTTCGATGCTTGCGATGGAGTGGATGTAGTCGGCAACGATGGCCGCCTTCTTGAACTTATTACTTTGTACAGGACCAATCACGTGGCAGCGGACACGGCTTCCGTCAAGGGCCATACGGGGTGCAGAGAACTTGAGTTCCGCTTCCTGCACCCGGTTTTCGCCGAAGTCGGTTGCGCCCAGGCTGATGGCGTTTTCTACAGCCTCTGCCGGGTGGAACTTGCTCACCCAAACGAGTTTGACAGATTCACGACTACGGCCTGCGATTTTGCAGGCACTTGAAATTCTTGCCTCTAAAGCGGCAAGGTGGGTTCGCATTTCTTCGAGAGTGAATTCCATTTTTACTTCTTCTTTTTGCGCTCCGCCTTCACATCACGTATGGCGGCTTTCAGCGCATCCTTCTTGGCCTGTTCCTCTTCGGGAGTGGGCTTGGTGTCCTCCAGCAGGCGGTCGGCCCATTCGTCCCAGAAGCGGCAGCGTTCACCTTCAAGCTTCATCTTGGCGAATTTCACCGGCTCCGTCTCTACGGCAAGGGTCACCATGGATTCCTTGTAGGCCTGGGGGAGCCCCGCCACATGGGCCATTCTCTGCTTGAGTTCTGCCACGGTGGCATCCAGAATGTCCACCTCGAAACGGCGTTCCACGTAACGGCGGGCGATAAACCCGAGGGCCATGAAGTAGTCGCCCTGATTGCCTTCGGCCAGATAGTTCTTCTGACGCAGTTCCTTGAGGGCGAGCACCGCCTCTTCGTAGGGCGGAAGCCTGGGAGTCGCACCCACCTTCGCAAACTTTTTATGGAGGAACCAGCCGAGAACCACCAGCACAATCACGCCGAGAACAATGAGCAAGATGAAAAGCCACTGCGGGAGCCTGGGGTCGTCCAGGGGGTCTTCGGCCTCCAAAATATCCGTCTCTTCGCCGGTGGTGCGCATGGAGACCTTCACCGCCACGGGGTCCGTATTGACCTTGACCGTATCGCTACCGACAACGGCCTGGACCTGCTGGGGCGCAATCAGAAAGTCTCCGCTCACGAAGGTGTTGAGGGTCGCAAGCCACACGAACCTGGCGGAACCCTTGGGCATGCCCTCGGTGACCTTCTCGTTTTTCATTTCCTTGACTTCGAAACTGCCCAAATTCCCGACAAAGCTGGGCAGATCCACGACAGCGTTTTCGGGGGCGGTGACCTGGATTTCGTAATTGAACATGTCGCCCACGAACACCTGGGCGTTATCCACGTTTGCCTTGACCGAGACATCGAAGGCTAGAGCCGGCACGGCAAACGCAAATGCAAGAATTAAGGCAAAAAAGCGAGACATACAAACCTCTACACATAAGAATATACAAAAATACGTTCGAAAAAGACCAACCAAAGACGGCCTTTGTTCTTGCTAGATGGCGTGTCGGAGCACGAACAAACGAACAAAATATCTATATTTTCACCCGCGTATGTGCAAACGGCTATCTTGCAACGTTTTTAGGGCATTGATACTGGCAATCCTCTTGCCATTCTATGCAAATGCGCAAGATACAGATTCTACGACGGTGGCACAGCCCGATTCGGCAGCTACCTCACCGGAAAAGCCAGCCGCAAAACCAGACGTGTCTGGAGTCACAAGCACCTTCGAGAACACCTTCTCCATTATCACGCTGGTGCTCCCCCACAATTCCCTCAGGAATTCCAAGACGCTGCACAACTGGCCCTTCATTGCCTTTTCTGTGCCGGCGTGGGCTCTCAATTTCAACATTCAGAAAAATATGGGCCCCCTCCTTACCCTGAAGGGGGCTTCTGGAGGGAATCTCGGATTCGAAGGAATCAACCTCCGCGCAGGAGTCAGCCTGGAACTGATTCACTTGCTAGAGCTTGGCGTCCAGGGCTTGGGCGGCACCGCCATCAACTATGGCGAGACCGCCACCTTCATGGGCGTTTACGATCCCGAAAAACGGGATTACCGTCAAGACGTGACATTTACCGAATACCTTTACGGCATCAACTACCACGGTGCACTGACCCTCCCCCTACTCGCCTTTTTGCCCAAGTCCGACTGGACCAAGATCATCTTGAAAGGCACGGCCGAATACACCTACTCCGGCTACACCGGCGCCGAAGACAAACAGGTCTGGAAGGCCGGGGGCCAGGACATGGTGAACGGTTTCAGGTACAAGTACGGCGGCACCCTCATCTACATGCTGCCCTTTGAGCGGGTGCCCATGTTCATGTTCGCCGTCACCGTAAGCGCCTTCAAGCACGCCTACGACTTTGACGACACCTACAAGGATTACAATCCCGGATTCAAGACCGTAAGCCTCACTCCCATGGCATCGGTCAAGATTAGCGAAAAATGGAACGGCATGCTGATGGCCGTCGTTTCAAGGGACCGCGTGTTCGAAAATCGCCGTTACCCCACCACGGAAGAACTGCTGCAAAAGCAGGTCGACAGCGAATGGGACTTGCGGATGGTCATGTTCATCGCCAGCAGGAAGTTCTAGCAATTTCTATCTTTGGCGACACCACGTAGCAACAGTTTGCCACGTCGTCCAATATGAATATTGCTCTTATTGTCTACCTCATTTTTTTGATCTTTATTGCCGCCCGAAGTGCGTGGCACGTGAAGGACATTCCCGACTTTTTCGTGGCACGCAAGGGAGCTTCAGCTAAAGCTGTTGCAGGGAGCCTTGTGGCGACCATTCTAGGCGGGTCGGCTGTGATTGGAGCCATTGATTCCGGCACTAGGCTAGGTGGGGCCGCCACCTGGTTCATGCTTGTGGGGGCCCTCGGGCTATTGGCCCTGATTCCCTTTGCAGGCCGTGCCTACCAACACGGGAAATACGCCCTCCCCGATCTGGTGGAATCGCTATACGGCAAGGGCCCGCGACTGGTAGCATCCTTGGTGATACCGGTCGCGTGGACCGGCATTGTTGCCGCCCAAATCATTGCGGCGGCAAAACTCCTGATGACTTTCACGGCTCTCAGCTATACCGCGGCGGCGATTGTGGCCGCGGCGGTCTTTACGGGATACACCCTTGCAGGGGGCCAGCTTTCCATTTTGCGGACGGACTTTCTGCAGGCCTGCCTAATTGTCCTCGGTCTTGTGGTTCTGGCAGGGTTCGCCCTTTTCGGCGGAAATCCTGAAAATGCCGCACCGTCGCTTTCTGCAATCCTACAGGGTGCCCCCGCCTTCCCCTTCAACACGAACTTTTCTCCCCTCGACCTGTTCCTGCTGATACTCACCTACGGCACCACCTATACGGCAGGGCCCGACATTTTCAGCCGAATGTTCTGCGCCAAGGATACGGCCACGGCAAACAAGGCCGTCTTCACGGCGGCAGCAATCCTTGTGCCCGTGGCCTTTGTCATCGGGTTCCTGGCGGTTTATGGCGTGAGCCTCGGCGATGTGCAAGGGGCCCGCATTACCGCCATCGCCAACGCGGTTCTGCCGCAACCCTTGATACCCCTGATTGCCCTGGCGCTGTTGAGCGTGGTTCTTTCCAGTGCGGACACCACGTTGTTGAGCAGTTCGGTGATTATCTGCGGGCTGATTCGTCTTGGTTCAACTGATAAGGAGATCCCCGCCTGCGCGGGGATGACAACGAAGGGGGCGGGGATGACACCGCTTACAAAAGCCCGCATCGTCATTCTGTTGAACGGAATCGTGGCGCTCCTGCTGGCGCTGGTATTTACCGACATCATCGGGACACTGCTGCTCGCGCTAGCCGTTTATGCGGGAGCCTTCACCGTTCCCATCTTGTGGGGGCTCTTGGGTCTCAAGGCAAAGCCGAAATTCGTGGCGGTAGCCATTGTGACAGGAGGTGTTCTCGCCCTGGCCGGGAAACTCTGCCCCGCATTACCGGGGTCCTTAGGCAGCCATACCGGCGACATATTGATGATTGCTGCTTTTGTGGTAAACGGGATGATTCTCGCTTTAGGACGGGAACGCTCACCGGTGTAAAACCTACTTGTTCAGCAGTCTCTGGCTGCGGAGGGCTGCCGTAGGGTGTTCCCGATAGAAAAGCGCAAACAGGGGCGTGTAGGGAATCTCCCTTGCGACAAGTTCGCGCATGGCGTCTTTGGCCACTTTCTTGCCAAGCTTTTTGTAGGCGCGTTCGTCGGCCTCAAATTCCTGCCCCCAGCAGGACCAGTGGAAAAACAGCTTGAAGGGAATCGCCGCCAGGTGGAGCCACAGCACGGACTGCCACCAGGGTAGCCCAAGACGCACCACCAAAAACAGCAAGAACCCAACCGCAAGGCACAGCAGGATTACCTTCAGCAGGTTCCGCAGAATCCCGTGCTTCAATTCACGATGGGCCTTTTCGTGCTCTTCCACAAAACGGTCTTCGGGCACCTCCCGCCTACTTTCGGGCAGGGGTAAAATGTCGTTCAGCAGGGGAATCAGGCGCAAAAGCGCAAGCACACCGCCACGCAGCTGGGTTACGCGCCTCTCGCGAATTTCAAGCACAGCCCGCGCCGCAATCTCCAGCGCAAGCAACGCAAACAAAAGCACAGGATAATCCATCGGGAGCTAGCCCAGGTTTTTCAGCACGGCGCTCAGGCGTTTCACAGATTCCTCGAAGCGGTTCTTCTCCCATTCGGCAAAATTCTTGTCGATGGGGTGAGCGCTCTCGTAATCATCGAAGATTTCCTTGCCGCGGGCAATGTCCTTGTCAAGCCCGTGGGCCACGCTGTCGAACCATTCCTTTTCCAGAGTGCGATAGCGCTTGACCAGTTCATCAAAGGTGGCAGGCATAGGCACCACCCGCGAAACTTCCCGGTTCAGGTCGCCCGAAAGCAGGCGACGGAGTTCCCGCGGGGGCTGCAACGCCAAAGAGGCGTCGTTTTCCACCAGGGCTATCATCTGGTCCAGCACGTAGCGTTCCAGGTATTCCCCGTAGGTCTTCAGGGCCTTCTGGCGGACCCGTTCCCGCAAGAAGTTTTCGCCCAGGCCGTCGATGTGTTCCTTGGTATAAACGTCTTGAACCTGGTTCACCTGCAAGCGGCAGTATGCGTCAAACGCATAGTGAACCGTTTCCGCCCCGTAAAGGCTAAAGTAGGAATTGGGCACAGCGCCCTTGCCCCGCTGGGCATACTTGTAGATGTTGCGGTCCAGGGCGTAGGCGTTCCGGGCGTAATTCCAGGCGGGCAAAATCTCGTTCAGGCGGGCAGGCACTCCCATGAGCTGCGGGTCACCGGAGCGAATCAGGGAGAAGGGGAACTTGACCCTCTGGGGCATGGTGGTCACACCGCTTGCAATCAGGGTAAAGGGCGATTCCCTATAGTTGGCGGGGAACTTCACGTTCACTCCAAGACCAAAGAACATTCCCTGGCCGGGCATAATTTCCTGGTCAGGCATGCGTCCCGTGTGGTTGCTCCCTACGTTGGCGCCATAACCCAGGTTTCCGCAACCGTCGGGCCACAGGGCCGCAATCAGCAGGGAATGGTGGTGCATCTGGGTCAAGGGACCCATATAAGAGCTGTTCACCTCGCCCTCTTCGATATGGCAGCAGGGCGCCACAATAGAAGACTTCACGATAGCCTTGCAGCCTACCTTCGACCGGCTCATCAGCACAGAACGCTGAACCTCGGCGCCGGTATGAACCTTGACGCCCATCTGCAGGTCGGAATTCTCGATAATCACGGAATCGTAAATGTGGGTGGATTCTTCCAGGGAGCTGAGGATAATGGTGTTGCGGATCTTGGCCGCCCCTTCTACGCGGGCATGGGCCCCGATCCAGCTGTTGCGCACGATGTTGGTGTTACTCACCACCGCGCCCTTGCCCACCACGCCAAAGGGGAGCGAAATTTCTTCGCGGAAATTTTTCAGCTGTTCCTCGAAGGACTGCTGCACGTCGGATTCCGCCTTGTGGAAAAGTTGCGCCTCCACCAGGTCCATGGTAATGTCCGGGAACACGAAAAGTTCCCGACCGCCCATCTCGTTCCCCACCGACATGGTAGAACCGATCATGAAGTTGATCTTACCGCTGCTGACCAAAGTCCCCACGTTGTGGACCACGGCGCTACTCCGCACCAGCACGTTAGAGAGCATGGAAACCTTATAGACCAGGGCGTTTTCCACGATGCAGTTGTGGACCAGGCTGTCGTAAATTCCCGTAGGGAACGAAACGTCGCCGGGCAAAAGAAGAGTGCCGTAAAAAGCGGGCAGGCGGACATCGCCCATGAACACGGAGCGCTGCACGCGGGCGGGGTCAAAATTGGGCTCCACCAGCACACGGTTCCAGTCCTCGCAACGGTTGCCGTTTTTTTCCAGGGTGGTAACCTCTTCGGCGGTCAGGTTGCGCAATTTCGCGACAGACGCCTTGATGGCCCTGAAATTTTCGGCCAGCGACGACAAATCGCTTGCCTTCAGCACTTTTTTCAACTTCAACAATCTTTGCATGCCCTAAAAATAGACTAAATTATGGGCGATGATGAAGGAAACCCTCTTCGAAATTATTCGAAAATGCCGTTTTAATATTTCCATCTACACCGCGGAAATATTCGAAAGGCGCTGTCAAGAAGAAATTATCCGCAGCGACGAGGATAAGAGTTCCTTCGTTTACCTCGAATTTGACTTCAAGACCATCAAAGAAATGCTCAAGACCGACGAGCAGAACGAAATCTTCTGGGAAGTGTTCTTGGAATCCCTGACCAAGAACAGCCGCGGAAGCGACATCATCGGGTTCCTGGAGAACAACTCCGGTCTGGGCATGCTGCTGCTGGACTCCAAGCTGGAAGGCTGGAACCGCGTCCGTGGCCGTATCGAGCAGATTGCCCAGAGGCGCGAATTCAGCGCCATCTCCCTGATTCTGCCCAACGCCGTGCGCCCCATCGTTTACCCCGCCTGCATCCAGGACGAAAGCGAAGCCGCCAAGACGGGAACCTAAGATGAAAGTCCTGGTCATTGGCTCCGTCTATCCGCGGTTCCACGAAGACGCCGAAGTCCCCTGGCTGCGCACCTCCATCGCCCACCTGAAAAAGGCAGGCCTACAGGTGCAGGTTCTCGCCCCCGCCTACAAGGGGCTGAAATCCCACGAAATCGACGGTGTGCCGGTGAACCGTTTCCGCTACGCGCCCGCGAACCTGGAGATGCTCACCCACGAAGAAGGCGCTCCCTCCAAGATGGCAAGCAAGCCCTGGCTGCAACTCCTCGCCATCCCCTACATCATCAGCGGATTTTTCAAGTGCCTTCACATCTGCCGCAAGTGGCGCCCTGACATCATCCACGCCCACTGGCCATTCCCCCACGCCTACATCGCCATCGGAGCTGCTAAGTTGTTCAAAATTCCACTGGTGCTGAATTTTCACGGGGCTGAACTTTTGCTCATCCGCAAAAAGAAATGGGTGAAGCCCCTCCTGAAATTCGCCATCGGGCAAGCCCAGGCCGTGTTCGCCAACTCCAGCTTTACCGCCGGCAAAATCAAGGCCATCCGGAACGTCGATGTGGAATGGAGTCCGTACGGGACGACTTTAGACGAGAAGCGAGAGACAATGGAAGGGGGAAGCCTCCCCCTCGCTCCAGCCTCGGCTTCCGCTACCCCCTCACCTAGGGGAGACTCCCCTAAAACCCCCGAACCTCACGCCATAAACGGCAAATTCAAGATCCTGTTCGTAGGGCGGCACATCGAGCGCAAGGGCATCTGCTACCTCATCGAAGCCGCCAAGTACCTGCCCAGGGACCAGTTCGAAATCCGCATCGTGGGCGTGGGAGACCTGACCGAAGAACTGAAGAAGCAAGCCGCCAGCATGCCTCCGGAATCTGCCGAAATCATCTTTACGGGCAAGCTTTCGCCGGAGGAACTTGCCAACGAATACAAGACCGCCAACGTCTTTACGCTTCCCGCCATCGTCGATAGCAAGGGCGATACCGAAGGACTGGGCGTAGTGCTCATCGAAGCGATGGAGCTTGGCCTCCCCGTAGTTGCCAGCAACGTCGGAGGAATTCCCGACGTAGTCGTTGACGGCGTCTCGGGCATCCTGGTCCCTGAAAAGTCCCCGGAAGCCCTCGCCAGCGCCTTCAAGAAGCTCTCCTCGGACGCCGGCCTCGTAAGGGACTTACTCGCCGGCGCCCAGAAGCGCATCGAAGAATGCTTCACCTGGGACGGCATTATCGAGCGGCAAGTCCAGGTCTACGAAAAGTGCCTAAAGAAATAGGCGCCGGAACGCCTACTGTAATTATGCGACCCGAGTGACGCCGGGGCCGGCTATTGTGCTGTGGCCCTTCTGGCTGGTACTGCGCTCCAGCATGATTTTCTGGCTGATACTGTTCACCACCGATTCCACGTGGGTGATGATTCCGAGCATCTTTCCTTCGCGCTGCTGGCAGCGGAGGCAGTTCATCACATCCTCGAGCGTTGCATCATCAAGGGTGCCGAAACCTTCGTCCATAAAGAGCGATTCAACGCGCACGTTGCGGCTCGCGAAGTCGGCAATCCCGAGGGCGAGCGAGAGGCTCACCAGGAACTTTTCGCCACCGGAGAGGTTCGAGATTCGGCGGGCGCTATCGAATTCCGAATCGACTACCTTGAAGCCCAGGTTTCCTTCGGCGACAAGCCTGAAACGGTCCTTCACAATCTGCAGGTGCCTGTTGGCGAGCTTCAAGAGCGACTTGAAGGTAAGGCCCTGCACGAAGGTGGCGAAGTCGCTGCCGTCCATTACGCCGAACCATTCGCCCATCGCCTCCCAGCGGGAAAGTTCCGCCTTCTTCGCGTCGAGATCCTTCTGGAGTTCCTGCAATTTGGAGACGTTCTTCTTGTAGTTTTCGACGCGGGCGCGTGCTGCTCCCGATGAGGCCTGCAACTCGCCGAGTTCCTTTTCGACGGCAGCCTTCCCGTCGGTAAGGGCCTGCAGGGGCGTCTCGTCGGAGCGTTCCGCCTTCAGTTTTTCGAGGGCCTCGGTTGCCACCTGCTTCTTGCCAGTTGCAGAAGCGATGGCGCCATCAATGCGTTGCTTTTCGGCCTGTAACCTTGCGAATTCAGATTCCTGCAATAAAGCGGCCTGGAAGGCGGCTTCGTCGGCGAATCCCTTCGCGGCGATTGCGTTCATGAACTTTTCGGTTGCATTCTTGATGTCGTCCGCGGTCTTTTCGAGGGAAATCTTGAGCGTCGTGATCTGCGTATTGAGTTCGTTGTGCTTTTTTTCGATATCGCGGAACGCCTTGTCGGCAGCAGTGTAGGCGGAGTCCGCTGCATTCTTGCGGGTAGCCGCTTCCTTCGCGACAGCTTCCACATCCTGGTCGCCGAACTTTTCAATGCGGGAATTGCGGAGCGTTTCCAGGTTGTTGGAGACGTTTTCGAGGCTTACTGTTTCCTTTTCGAGATGGTCCTGTTCATGCTGGACCTTGCGGCCGTACATTTCCACGTTGTTGCGGGCAATGACAAGCTGGTTCGAAAGCTCGTCAAACTTGGCCTTGTTTGCGGTAAACTGCTGCTGGCGCAATTTCAGATCGTCAAGGGTGCTGTTCGCGTTTGCAAGGTCAAATTCAGCCCAGGGCTTCCAGAGTTCCGCCACCTTTTCGCTCGCCTCGTTTTTCTGGCGGGTCAGCGATTCAATGTTTTCGCTTGCCGCATTCCCGGCGGTCAACGCGCGGCTCTTGGCATTTTCGTACTGCCCGAGTTTCGCATCTGCGTCCTGCAACTTCGTGTTCAGTTCGCGAATCTTTTCGGCGGTGTTGCTCACGCTGGATTTGTCGGCAACCGTTTCGTTCGAGTGGCTGCAGGCGGGGTGTTCCGTAGAACCGCAGACCGGGCACGCCTTGCCCTCTTCCAGGTGGTTCTGGATGACATTTGCGAGCGCGAGGACATCGTTCCTGAACAGTTCATTCTGCTGTTCGAGAAGTTCCTGCTTGAGCGCGTTTGCGCCATTGAGGCCTTCTTCCGCCTTTTCCAGGTCACCTGCGGCAGCCTTTTTCGCCTTCTGCGCATCGGCAATGCTCTTATCGAACCTGCGGATGCTTTCGATAAGCGTTTCGCTTTGCAGGATAATCCCCTGGAGTTCCGCGTCCTTCGCGTTCGCTTCCTGGGTCTGCTCGATGGATTTGACCTGCGGTTCGAGCGACTTGATGGCGTCCTGCGCCTTTTTCAGTTCCGCTTCTGCATCGGAAAGAGACTGTGCGGCATTGACCTTGCGGTTTTCGGCTTCGGCCTTCACACTGGTCGCATTTTTCACGTCCTGGTCGAGCATGCGGATTTCGTTCCAGAGCGTTTCGTTTTCAGCGATAAACTGCTCGGTGGCCGTCTTCTCCTTTTCGGCGATGGCCTTGTTATCGCCTGCGGTTTTCAGGTCGCTTGCCACCTGCGGGAGCTGCTTCTGGAAATTTTCGAGTTTCGCCTTGTCGTCTGCCTCGTGCTTGCGGAATCCCTGCAGTTCCGTATGCAGCGTCGCGCATTCGCGGGCCTTCTCGGCATCTGCAAGACGCTTCTCGTTGCCGGCAAAGGCGCTCTTGTCGTTGTTCGCGTTTGCGAGTTCGGTTTCGGCGCTTTCCAGGCTGCGGGTGTGTTCATTCATGGAGTTGCGCCAGGTGATACGGGCTTCAAAGTCCTTTTTCTTGGCCTTGAGTGCCTTTTCCTTGTCCGCAACTTCTGTAAGCAGGGCATCGTCCTTCGCGACGTCCTCGGCCTTGGGCATGGTGTTGTTCAGCGTATCGAACGCTGCCTGCGAAGTGTCCTTTGCTGTTCTCGCCTCGCGCCTGTGGTCGCCCACCTTTCTTCCGATGCGGCGGTACTTTTCGGCGCCGTTCAGTTTTTCGAGGATGTCGGCGCGTTCCTTCTCCTCGCTGGTGAGGAACTTGCTGAATTCGCCCTGCGCAAGCATGATGGAACGGCAGAACTGCTGGTAGTCCAGCTGGATGATTTCGGCATTTGCCTTGCCCATCTCGCTGTTTCTGCCGGTATTGCCCATAAAGATCGGGTCCTGAGGATTCTCGATGCGCCAGATTTTGCCCTGCGCGTTTTGCAGGTTGCCATCGGCCTTGTCGCGGGCGCGGCGCTGGCTCCATTCCGATACGTAGGTGCCCTTACGGCAACGGTACGTGACGCGGGCGAAACAGGTGCCCTTGTCCGATGTCATGACTGCATTACCGTCGTTGCCGTTGTAGACGACTCCCTGACGCGGGGTGGCGCCGTAGAGGGCAATCGTGATGGCATCGAGAATGCTCGTCTTGCCCATGCCCGTCTTTCCGCTGATGACGAAAAGGCTGTGGTCCAGTTCGCTGTAGGAGGGGTCGGTAAAGTCGATGCACCACTTGCCGGCGAGACTGTTAATATTTTCGAATTCGACTTTCAGAATCTTCATGTATTAGGCCTCCTCGCCACCCATTTCGTTGTTGACTTCTTCGACCACCTGCTTGAAAAGCGGGAGGTACGCTTCGAGGGTCTTCTGGATATTTTCATCCATTTCGGGCGCGCCCATCTTGCTCATCACGAGACGCTTGAATACTTCCTCGTCAGTAAGGACGTCTACAGATTCAAGTGTATCGTCCGAGAAGACGTCTGCCGCAAGGATGTCGGCACGTTTCACCTTCTTGCTCACGACCTCGAACGGGGCGCCTTCCAGTACGGATTCCAGTGCTTCGTTGATGCTCACTCCCGGAGTGTAGTCGTACACGACTTCCACCTTCAGGGGTTTTTCTGCGGGTGCGTTTTTCAGCTGGTTCAGCTGCATGACGATATCCCCTACAGAGCCAGATACGCGCAGGAATTTGAAGTACTGCGGAGTCTCGATTTTCTGCACGACGGGTTCTGCGCCCTTCTGCAGGTCGACCGCCAGGATATGGTGCGGGATGCTTGCCTCGTCGAAACCGAGCACGAACGGCGAGCCCGAATAGCGCACCTTCGGGTTGCGCGCTACCATGGTGGTATAGTGGATATGCCCGAGGGCCACGTAGTCGAAGCCTTCCGGGAAAACGGAAACAGGGATTGTCCCGAGATTCCCGACGATGTCGCGCATGCCATGTTCCTTCGCGTCCTTGCCCTCGTCGTTTTCGGGGCGGCCTTCCAGCCTGGAGGCGTACAGATGACCCGTCGCCATGATGGGGATGTCGCGGCCAGCACGCAGTTTTTCAGCGGCCTCGTAAACGGCATTGTACATGCCCGAGTATGTACTCTGGGCGAAATCCGCGTCACCCGATTCAGGCTTGAAACGGCGCAATTCCGTTTCGCGTACATACGGCACAGCGGCGCTAATACCCACGACGTTCCCGCTGGCATCCGCCAGTTCCTTCACGAGTTCTTCGACGGGGCGTTCCCCAAGGGAGCCCACCATCTGGATATTGAGGGCATCGAGCAGGTCGCGGGGGGCGTCAAGCAGTGCGCCCGAGTCATGGTTCCCGCCAACCAGCACAATATTCTTGCAGTTTGTATTGAGCAGCGAGGCGAGAAACCGGAAATACTGCCTGCGCGCTTCAACGGGCGGGTTGGTTGTATCGAAGATGTCGCCCGAGACTACGAGGCACTGCGCCCCGAATTCGACAATACGTTCCTTGAGCCATTTGAGAAATGCGTTTGTTTCCTCGGTGCGGTCAATGTCGTGCATCGAGTTGCCCAAGTGCCAGTCTGCAGTGTGTATGAACCTCATATTTCTCCTCTTTTCACAGGAACTGGGCCCAAATGGTCCTCCTGTAAATATAGTATCGTCATTATGGCACAAAATGTCAAATTTCTCCTTTATTTTTATCTTTCTTTCTATAACAGAGGACTTTATATGCCGATAAGCATTGCCGAATGGACATGCCCCGAATGCAAAACCAAGAACCGCGAAACCTGCAACGCCTGGATGTACGGCAGCCCTATTCGGCAATGCAAGGCCTGCCACAGCGAATACCTGGACAGACGTTTCCGCGAGGTGGCCATAGACGGTTTTGACCCCCGCGGCAACAACCCTAAATTTTATATGAAAGGAGCCTTGTTTCTCCTTGTATTGGCACTGCTCGATGGCGGACTAGCCCTTTATCAGTATATGAACGGCTACTATTCGATGAAGGTCCTTGTCATTGCCGGAGCCTCCGTGCTGGGTTCTCTTGCCTGTTTCTCTATGTTTATACGAATCACCATGGGTTTCCAGTCCAAGGACAACAAAAAATATATGGAAGAATCAAAAGCCCGCCTGGCTGACCCTGCTTATGTAGAAAAACTGAGAAAATTCGGCTACAAGGTATAAACCCGCAATTTACGCACAAATGAAAAAGCTTTTGATAATAGTTTCTCTGCTCTGGGCAGCCAACGTACTTGCTGAATCTCAGGAGGAACTTTATTATCGTGCGCTCAAGGCCGAAGAGGCTGGCGACATCCCCCGCGCGTTAAGTCTGTTCGATTCCGCGGTAGCGGTATCAGGCCCATACACAGCAGAAATTCAAGAGATTATCGATGACTACCGAGAAATTCTTGAAAAAACCGACACAGATTCCGTAATGGAATCGACCAAGAGTTCCTGGGAATTTCACAGTTATGGTAAAATCAACTACACAGGATTGCATTACAAAAAAGAATCTGCTACCGATGCAGAAACGGGAAACGAAGCGTCCGCCTCGATAAGCTCCTCTATAGAATACGAAACTCAAAATTGGACCCATTCTTTTGAACTCAATGTATCTGGAGAATGGTTTATTGACAAAGAAAACATGCCTTCCCTGGACACAAACGCTTGGGAAACATCGGTTGGCATAGGGTACAGCCTCATCGGGAACTCCCTGATTCTAGACATAGGCGCGGACATGAACTTTTCAGAGGGTGATGAATGGACTCCGGACTTTTATATCTGGGCAGAAAAGTACCTTGCGCAAATCAGCAAGCAAAAATTCGGCCTCGCCACTAGCGGCTACAAGAATTTCGACGGCCCAACATCAGCATCGTTCTACGGTTCATGGCACCGCTTTGCCAAATACGGGTGGAACAGCACCATCTACGCCGGAGCAAGGTTTGAATCCGATTCCCTCAACACCTTGTATACTCTAAAATGGCTCGGGCCATCCCTAAGACCGTCCATTTCATATAAATTCAAGACCGACATTTCCATTGACGCGAAACTGAACCTGTTCTACGGATTTGTAATTGACGAGCCCGTCACAACCTACAACGGCATACAAAAATTCAGTGGTTCCTGGGCATTGAACATCTCATGGAAGCCAGGCGTGTTCGGCGCATTCGTCGGATTCGAACAACTCTACAGGCGATACATAAACCTGCCTGAATACAATATCGGCTATTCCGAATGGAGTCTCCTGTCTAAGCTGAACGCCGGAATCAAATGGGATATTTAAAAAAAGGACGCGCAAGGCGTCCTTTTGCTTGATAGTGTTTTGCGAAAATAATTACTCGTGGTGACCCTTACCCTTGTGCTCTTTACGGGCTTCTTTTTCGGCCTGCTTGGCTTCTTTGCGCTCGGCCTTTCTGGCCTCCTTGTCAGCCTTCCAAGCTTCCTTATCGGCCTTTTTAGCCTCTTTTTCGGCCTGTTTTGCCTCTTTTCGTTCAGCCTTGCTGGCTTCCTTTTCGGCTTTCCAAGCTTCCTTATCGGCCTTTTTAGCCTCTTTTTCGGCCTGTTTAGCTTCTTTACGTTCGGCTCGAGCAGCAGCCCGTTCTTCTTTCAAAGCCTTCATTTCGGCCTTGTGGTTGGCAATTTCTGCCTTTTTAGCATCCTTGCGCTCAAAGCGTTCCTTGGCGCGGTCAGCCCTGGGGTCCTGCTTTTCGACCTTGCTAGCTGACTCATCGCCAGAAACCTCCTGCACAGCGGCGGTTTCAGCAGTAGAAGCGGCTTCATCTTGGGCAAAAGAGGCGGCCGCAAAGAAGCCTACCAATGCCATTGTCATTGCTGGAATCATTTTCATAATGTACCTCGTGTGTTTAATTCTACCCCCTATGTCTCGAAAAATACCTGATTTTTTGGGGATTTGCGAGGCTTTTTTCATGCTTTTGGACAGATAATTTCGGGAAAACAGCGCCACAAACGGTCAAATGGGAAGAAAACTCCCATTTTTCAAATAAGCTTGCTACTTTATCCTATATACCAGAGGTAAAACGAATCACCCACATGTCAGCATTGCTGCCCGCACGTACAGGTGGACCCCAGCAGTCCACACCGGCGCTCACCAGCCAGCGTACACCATCTAGCATGCCTTCGCCAAAGGCGAGACGCCATACGAAATTAATGACGATGGTTCCCGGGAAAAACTGGCCGTCATGGGTGTGTCCCGAAAGGGCAAAGTCCGGCAAACGTCCGGAATATTCCGGCTCGATTCCCTTGGGCTGGTGGTCCATCAGAATCCAGGGACGAACGCTATCATTAGGAGCAAGACTTACCAGGGGAACACGTTCTATCCCGCGGCGGCGAGCCACCTGAAAGTCGGTACGCCCCGTAAAGCAGGCCTGTCCGATACAGGCGCTGGAATCGTCCAGCACCACAAAACCCACCTTGCGCATCCAGGCATCAGGATCGGAACCGCCCCCCTCCTGCATGGATTCGTGATTTCCGTTGATTGCCACGGCGGCCACTTTCGCCTTGGAGGTGAGTTGCCTGAACAGGGAGTCATAACCCCATTCGTCCAGCTGCTCCATCGAAACATCCGCCAGGTCACCGCCGAACAGCAAATAATCCGGCTTGACGGAATCTACGTCGGCAATCATGCGCTCCAGCTTGGCCCGCCTAAAGAGCGGGTCCACGTGGACATCGCTGAAAAACACCGCCGTAAAACTGGAAGGGATTAAATCCGCCGTCTCCACTGTTGCGGAATGCCGGTAAGGCAATTTTACCATCGTGTCCACGAGCCTGTAATTGGCATTGTGAGGAACGCCATAGACAAACAGTCCAACGGTCAGCAAAACTGTTGCCGAGAGCAAAATGCGACTGGCATGCATCAAGGTACGTGCCGGCATCGCCCTGCGCCTGATAATGCGACGCCCCACCCTAAACAGGTCCCAAGGAATATACAGGAGGAGGGCCTGGCAAAGCCACACCGAAGTGAATGCCACAACGGCACTTCCTAGCAAGGTGCTGCGGAAAAACATGCCGAGGAATATGGCAACCAAAATTCCCAGAGCAATCAACTTGCCCTTTTTGCCAGAAGCAACGGGACTCACGTTGGCATAAATCAGGACAAGGCCAGCGACTAGGATGAACAGGAAAATGAACATAGATTATCCTAATACGGCCTTCACATCTTCCGCAATCTGCTTGGGCGTGAGGCGGTTCCTTTCCATGAGTTCGCCGTAAGGCACCTTGTCGTAGAATTCCTTCTTGAGGCCCTTTACGAGCACGCGCATGTCGCTGTTGCCGTAGAAGCGAGCAATCTTTTCGCCGAAGCCTCCATCGACCACGCCATTTTCGAGTGTCACGACAACCTGGTGGTCGGCGCGCAGGCCTTTCAAAACTTCGCGGTCGATACCTGTCGCAAATCGCGGGTTGATGATGGTCGCGTCGATTCCCTGCTTGGCAAGTTCTGCTGCAGTTTCTTCGGCGAGGGCATAATAACTGCCGAGACCAATCAACGCCACCTTGCTTCCGCGCTTGTCTACTTTATACTTGTTCAGCTTGGAATAGTCGGTGTCAAATTTTATGCTACGGTGTGCGACTCCGTTCGGGATGCGGATGGCCATCGGGTGCGCGGTCTGCTCGATGGCGTAATCCATCATGGCGATTGCCTCTTCTACGCAAGTGGGGCAGAGGTAAACCAGGTTCGGGATGTTGCTCATCATCGCTATGTCGAAAATGCAGAGGTGCGTGGTATCGTTCATGCCGTCGGCGCCGGACATGGTAATGAGCAGTGTGGCAGGGTTATTGTTCGCGCACAAATCCTGCGAAAGCTGGTCGTAGGTGCGCTGGATGAATGTGCCATGAGTGCTGTAGATGGGCTTTGCGCCGCCCTTCGCGAGTCCGGATGCAAGTGCTACCGCGTGCTCTTCGGCAATGCCCACATCAATGAACTGATTGCCCGCTTCTTTACGGCGGTCGGCAAAGAACCCAATGCCTGCAGGTACTGCGGAATGGATTACGACAACCTTCGGGTCGGCCTTGATTTTCTTCATCAAGTATTCGCCAAGAATGTTGCCGTAGGATTCTCCGTTACCCCAGTTGATGACGCCGGTCGGGATATCAAACGGTGCGGCCCAGTGGAAACCTTCCTTCGCGTTTTCGGCGAAGCTGTAGCCCTTGCCCTTGAGCGTGTGGATGTGCACGACCACGGGCTTTGTAGAATCCTTCACCTGCTGGAATGCGGCGATGAGCGATTCGATGTCGTTGCCCTGTTCTACATACAGGTAGTCGAATCCGAGGCTCTTGAAGTAATTGTTTTCGCTCTTGCCCTGCGTGGCTCGGAGTTCTGCAAGGCTCCCGTAAAGGCCGCCATGGTTTTCGGCGATGGACATCTCGTTGTCGTTTACCACCACGATAAAGTTCGTCGCGTATTCGCCTGCGTTGTCGAGGCCTTCGAATGCCTCGCCGCCGCTCAAGGAACCGTCGCCGATGACGGCGATGACGTTGCCCTTTTCGCCCTTGATATCGCGGGCGGTTGCAAGCCCGAGTGCAAGACTCACCGAGGTCGAAGTGTGTCCTATCATAAAGTGGTCATGTTCGCTTTCGCAGGGCTCGGTGTAACCCGTGACGCTCCAGTACTTATCCGGATTCAAAAACGCTTCGGCGCGGCCCGTCAAAATCTTGTGGGTGTAACTCTGGTGGCTGACGTCATAGACAATCTTGTCCTTGGGTGATTCAAAGACGTAGTGCAACGCGATGGTCGCTTCTACAATGCCAAGGTTCGGCGCCAGGTGCCCGCCGCACTTGGAAATCTTGTTCAAAAGCGCCGTGCGAATCTCGCCGGCCAGCGCCTTGAGGCTTTCCGTGTCCATCTTCTTGATATCTGCAGGGGATGCAATTCTTTCCATCAGCATAAAGAACCGTCCTTGAAACTTAGGCGTTCAGTATAAAATACAAAAACACGTTCTAAAACAAAAGATCCCCGCCTGCGCGGGGATGACAAATGTGAGGGGCGGGGACGACAAATAGGGTGCGACGCTCGCGATTAATAACGGTAGTGATCCGCCTTGTACGGGCCTTCCACAGGCACGCCGATGTAGTCGGCCTGGGCCTTGGTGAGGG
>CAMHDS010000040.1 GCA_946183925.1 uncultured Fibrobacter sp.
AAGATCCGCCGCGACGAATTCAAGCAGTACCTGGACTACGTGGATGCCTACAAGTGGGGCTTCCGCGCCCACACGCTTATCTGGGGACATCAGGGTTACGGCTATGACAAGCACTTTGGCAACCAGGGCAGCTGCAAGGAAATCGCGGGCAAGATCAAGGACCGCATCACCCGCGACGTTTCGGAATACAAGGGACGCATCAAGGAATACGACGTGTGGAACGAGGCTTTCCACGAGCCCTACATCTTTAACAAGTGTGGCTGGGACCTGCTGGATAGCGCACATGTGTGGGCCCACCGTGCCGACCCCGATGCTAGACTGTTCATCAACGAATACAACGTGGTGTCCGCCGGCGAAACGGAACGCTTCTACGATTTGGTCAAGGGCATGCTGGACCGCAAGGTGCCTGTGCATGGAATCGGCGTGCAGTGCCACTTTGGCGACCGCCAGCTGAATCCGGCCTTTATCAAGGCCCGCCTGGACAGGCTCGGTTCTCTGGGGCTCCCCATCAAGATTACCGAACTTGACTTTGGTGACTGGCAGAAAGGCATGTATTTTGGCGAAGAGGAACAGGCCAAGCGCTACGAGATGATTCTGCGCATCGCCTTTAGCCACCCGGCGGTAGAAGGTATTCTGCTGTGGGGCTTCTGGGATGGCCGTCACTGGGTCAAGAACGGCGGTATCGTGGCCATGGACGGTCGCGAAAAGCCTGCCGGCAAGCTGATTTACGACCTGTGGCACAAGGTGTGGACCACCAACGGTACCTTCAAGGCCGACGCTGATGGCAATGTGAAGTTCCGCGGTTACCCCGGCAAGTACAAGGTGACTGTCAACGGCAAGAGTGAAATGGTGGAATTGAAATAATGTGGAGTGTGGAGTGTGGAGTGTGGAATGTGTGATGACTAATTACACACTTCACATCTCACATTACACATTTCTCTAACTAACTTTCCTTATATGAAGAATAAGCTTCCCGGAATCTTGTTTTTGCTGGCCATGCCGTGCTCCGTGCTGCTCTTTGTGCAGGTGGAAAAATGGAGCGGCTCCGAAATGGTGGCGCTTCTTTCGGCGGTGCTTTTTTACGTGTTGGTAGCCGTGGTTCTCGGGTTTGTCTTTGGCAGGGGAGGCAAGGATGTCGATAGAAGATAGGTCCACGCTGGTCTTTGCAAGCGGTATCGGACGCGTCAAGGAAGAAAAGCCCAAGGCGGAACGCCCCCAGGGCGACGGCGTTGTGCGTATCCAGCTCAAGCGGCTGGGTGGCGGTAAGATGGCAAGTGTGGTGACTGGCATCCCCCTGGACGAAGACGCCCTGAAGGAACTGGCCCGCACCCTCAAGCAGAAATGCGGGGTAGGCGGCTCGGTGAAGGACTTTAACATCGAAATCCAAGGCGACAAGCGGAACATTCTAAAGGCCGAACTGGAAAAGAAAGGCTATATGGTGAAGCTCGCTGGCGGGTAGGTCGGCGATTTAGCCGACGAAAACTCTGTTTTCAACAAATTTTTGGATTGATTTAACGCGACATTATCTGTCGCGTTTCTATGCTTTATTCTTCTTTTTTAACAGTAAAATCGGGTTGCTACGGTATGATTTTACCCATGTGTATGTCATTTTTATATTTATGCGTGTATTTACATTTATGCATAAATAAGCGATAATATAATGCAGCAGGCAATGTGGCGTTGCTGCGCAAACTCAATGCCATCGACAGGAGGTCACTTATGGCGACAATACATATCGACGACTCTAAACCCTTCCCGTATTTCCCGGCAGAGCCGAATAACAAGCGCGAAACCTTTGCGGATTTCTGCAAGCGTCAGGCGATGGGACTCAATCTTGTCAGCGACGAGATGGAACAGGAGAAAAGGGAGCAGGCAGAAATGCAGGAACTCATAAAAAAGCATTGCGAACGAAAGTATGTGCTTTTCTACGACAATCTGGACCTGATTCTGCGTCACAGGGACGAAATTCGCGGGACCCCTCGCTACGCTAACATCGACGCGCATTACCTTATTCGTGGAGGCGGGCTTTATGTGGGGCCGCTTGCCACCACGAGGTTGTTCAATTTTGCGGGTACTCTCGTCAACATCAATCTCAAGCTTTATTCGCTCCTCGAAATCTGGGATAACGCGCAGTTCAAGGCGGAATGCAAGTGCGGCGGAACGGCAGTCATCCGCTCTTTTTCGGGTTCGCCTCTTTCGGGGTGTTCGCAGGCGACGGCGATTTGCCCCACATGCAAGAAGGAAATTCGCGTCAAGAACCGTAGCTTTGGCGGTTACTACGGCCTGCTGCGCATAATGATGGACAAGGATATTGAAACGGTTTCAAGGAAAATTGTCGCCAATTGGACCTTTGCCGAGGTAAATTACAACAAGAAGGTGACCGAAGGGAACGATGCGAAATGGAACAAGGCGGGTTCCGAATTGCATGGCGACGGTGAACCCTGCAACCTTGAAACCATGATCAACGAGCTGAAGATGGAGGAGTTCAAGGCGCAAATCGAAGCGGGGGAGGTCAATCCGAATGCGTAAACATTTGTCGCTTGCACGTTTTATATTTAGCATATAGACAAGGGAGTCTTTATGAACGAAAAAAACAGAAGTGAACACACGGTCTTTACCCGAGCGGGCCTGGAACTATCCAAGGCGTTCCGCTACTATAACTATGTCCGGGAGTTTTACGGCTACCTGTTCGACTCGCTGGACCTGGAGTTCGAAGAAGGAGACGACGAGTTCGATCCGGCTAGGGCCCCGGCCGAAAAGGAATTCCCGGAAACGGAGGGCCTGGACAAGAACAATCCGAAGGCGGTCGCAAACGACAAGCTGTCGCGAGCCATCGCCGCTTACGAGAGAATGCAAGAAATCGTCGCCCTCATAGACGAGGCCAAGTGCCAGGAAATGGAGGACCAACGGGGCATTTTGCAGGATACCCACAAGTTTGCGCTTACGAGAACGCGATAGCGGCAATCCAGGGACTTAGGGAAAAGTTCGGCGGCAGCGAACTGTTCGCCCGCGAGAAGGACGATTCGTTTAGGAGCAGCATCGGGCAGATTTACATATGATGGTGAAAATCGTGGTGAACTTGATGGGGTAATACTTTTTAAAACTGCTTTTTTTATACGTCGATAATTGTCACGTTCTCAATCTATATTAAAAATGTTGAAAAAAAGTCGCGGGTCGCTTTACTTTTTTGTTTTTCGCGACGATATATAGGTGAGGATTGTATGAAGAAGAATTATTTTAAGGGGGTATTGGGTTCTCTCCGCTCCAGCGGCTACGACAAGAGAATCACACTGGATTTCGTGACGCTCAAGAGTTACGAGTACTGGATTCGCATGATGCGAGCGTCCAAGAGCATGCCGGATGCGGACGACTGCATCGCGATTTTCACGAAGGAGGCCGCCTCACGTGTGCTGAAGGACCTCTCGGAGCATTTCGAGAAGCTCAACGCCGAAGAAGACTGCATTACCGGTGCCGCCAAGAAGCAGTTCGTGAAGGAGGTGAATGGAAGCTACGCCGGAAAGAGGCTCCGCTGCGACGAGAGCAACGAGGAAATGAGCGTTGCCTACCAGAGACGCCAAATGGCGGTGGTGCGCTTTAACGACGTCATTGACAGGTCATGCTCAGTCAAGGAGATTTCCGATTTCGTGCGCAACTACCTGTGCGGTGAAGGAATTTTCGATACTTCTTCGCAGAAGGTGTTCTATGAGAGCGTTACACGCGAACTCGAGAAGGTCATCGAGGAGAATAGCGGCGTGGATGACGGGTATTTCCATCGTCTGAACATCGTGCAGAGCGCGTTCAACCTGAGCGACGCCGAGATGGAAATCGTGATGTTTTCCTGGATTTTCTTCAACAAGGAACAGTGCAGTTCGCTCCTGGATATGATTGGTTCCCGTAGGTTCCGCGGGGCCGCGCTCCCGGATGTTTTCCCGCAGCTTTATCCGGATGTGGATTTCGAGAACCTGGTCTCGAACAAGGGTGCCCTCAAGCAGATGGGCATCCTAGACGAAGATCTCGATATTTCCAAGCGAATCGGGATATTCCTGGACGGGCACTCGGGCAATGACCTGGACAGCCTCTACTTCAGGGTTTACGAGGGCGGTTGTGTGCCGTACAAGAAACTCTGCCGCAAGGACCCGAAGGTGGAAATGGCTTTCGACATGATCAAGCACGCGAAGGTGGGCGAGGGTCTGAACATCTTCTTCTACGGGGTCGAGGGTACCGGCAAGACTGAACTTGCGAAGGCGATTGCGAAGGAACTCAAGCGCCCGCTGGTGCTCACCAACATCAGCACCGAGGGCGTGCACCGCGACAGCAAGGAAAATTCGGTGGTGCGTAGCCGCATGGGGAGTATATTGTATGCCGCCACCAAGTACCAGAATAAGAAGGCGATTCTCCTAGTGGATGAATCCGACGTGATTCTCAACTGCTGCGAGAAGGGTGCGCTGAACTTCTTTCTGGAACAGGTCAAGATTCCGGTCATCTGGATTTCGAACAACATTCACTATATCGAGAACAGTACGCTGCGTCGCTTCGACTATTCCGTGCGTTTCGAGCGCCCCGATGCCGAAAAGCGCGAACAGGTGTGGCAGTCCGTGGTGAGCGAACAGGGGGCAGGCGCGATTATCTCGGAAGAGGAACTGAAGCGCTTTGCTTCGGAGTTCCAGATTACGGCGGGCGGCATTACGCAGGCGATTGCGGGCACCAAGAAGTTGCTGGAGTCGGGCTGCAAGGTGGACCCGCTGGAGAGCATCCGCACCATCGCGGAGGCGCAGGCGAACCTGCTGAACCTGGATATGGAATACGCGAGTCGCGACAAGGAAAGCCGTGCGCCGCGTTACCTGCTCGACGCCATCAACACCGACGCGGATATGCCGAAAATCCTAAAGGTGATGAGCGCGTTCGACGCGAAGTGGAAGGACATGCAGAAGGGCGACCGCGCCGACAGCCTGAACATGCTCCTGTATGGGGCGCCCGGTACCGGCAAGACGGAATTCGCGAAGCACATCGGCCGCACTCTCGACCGCAAGCTCATCATCAAGAAGGCGAGCGACCTGCTCGATTGCTATGTGGGGAATACCGAAAAGCTCATCCGCAAGATGTTCAAGGAAGCCGAAGAGAAGAAGGCGATTCTCTTCCTGGACGAGGCGGACAGCATGATCCGAGACCGTAGCGGTGCAGCCCGCAGCTGGGAGGTGACGCAGGTGAACGAGATGCTCACCCAGATGGAGAACTTCAAGGGAATCTTCATCGCGGCGACGAACTTCGAGGGTGAACTTGATACGGCATCCCGCAGGCGCTTTGCCCTGAAGGTGAAGTTCGGCTACCTGAAACCCGAAGGCATCGAGGCTTTGTGGAAGGGGTTCTTCCCGAAGGTCGAAATGCCAGAGGCGGCGCGTAACTTACACATGCTCACTCCGGGCGATTTCAATGCGGCTTACGCTTCGCTCCGCTTCTACGACGAAAGCGAGCTCACTGCAGAAGCCGTCCTAAACGCGCTCAAGTCGGAACTTGCCTACAAGGACGGCCACGAGGGCCGCACCATGGGGCTGTAAAAGCCTCTTTTTGCGACCATATTTGTCGCATAAGGGAACTATTTCTTACGAAATAGTCCCTTTTGTGTATATTTAGAGGACATGAACCAGGAGAAACTATGGCAGACATGACCCGTGGCGAAAGGACGGTGCAGCTCTTTGCGAAGGTGATTTCGAACCCCGGCAAGAAATTCACCGTGACGGACCTGATGAACGCTTTCAACATTCCCGACGAGGAACGGCGCAACGTGCAGCGCGACATGCGTTTTTTGTCGGAAATGGACGGTGGACGCTACATTACGGTGGAAAACGAAGGCCGTACGTCGGTCTATCGGTCGGCGCTCCCTAATGCAGAGCGGCTCCTGTTCCCGAATTTTGAGAACACCATGTTGCATTTTGTATTCCTCAAGCGGATTGCCAACATTTACCCCGCCACCAGCGAGATTATTACCCAACTTCTGGAGCGGATTGAAAAAAGCCTGCCCGACAGCGAACAGAAATCCCTTAGGCAGCTCGCCGAAGAGCTGAACACGAGAATCCTTTTCATGGGAACACCCCCGGATTTCGAAGAAGATGCCAGCGAAAAGATACGGATTATTTTGCAGGCCATCCATGACCATCGAAAAATTGACGTGACCTATCGTGACTCGGGAGATTCCGAAAGGCAGAGCACTCGCATTCCGCTGATGATTATCATCTACGAAGACGAACTTTACGTGGGTTGTCAGCGCCTGGATGGCGACACATATACTCTCAAGTTCCGGCGTATCAAGAAGGTCAAGCTTTCCAAGGAAATGTATGCCGAAGACCCGAAGGTCGTTGACAAGCTGCGTCGGCAGGTAATGTCGGGGGCTGCGTTCATGAGCGGTCAGGAGCCGAAACTCCAGGACATAGAAATAGAATTCCAAGGCCATGCGCGGCTCTACCTGGAAGAAAATCCCTTCAACCGCTCCATGCAAATCAGCAAGACCAAGGACGGCAAGTTTACTGTGAAGCTGAAAGCGGAAGTAAATCAGCTCCTGTTCAACTGGGTGGTGTCCTTTTCGGACGTGGCCCGCGTTATAAAGCCCGTTTCCTTACGCAAATGGCTCAAGGAGTATGCGGAATACTTGATGGAGAATTACGGATAGCGAAACTTTTTATATTGTACTCTATGAACAAGATTCTTTTTGCCCTTCTTCTTTGTGTCGTTACGGCTTTTGCCGCTGACAAACCTGTTGCAGATTCTGCCTCCGTTGCTCCGGCCGCTGCCGAAATGGCCGCCCCTCAGGAGACCTGCGGTGAGTTCAAGTCGGAGCTTGCCCATAGGGACAGCTTGATGGCCGTCGCTGACAGTTCCTGCTCGGTGGAAAAAGATTCTCTGCGTGCCTCCCTCAATTCTGAGAAGGCGAAGAGCGCCAACTGGGAACAGAGTTACGAGACCATGAAAAAGAGCAACGAGACCTGCGCCAAGGCACTGAGCGTTTCGGTGGGCGTGAACGAGAAGAGCAAGGAAAAGGAAAAACAGACCAGGAACGACGCTGCCATGATGACAACCACTTCCTTCTTGAGTGGGATTGGACTGGGTATGCTCCTTTTCTGGCTGATTTTTGACTAGGAAGGTTGCCGGATGAAACGGCTCATGCTGACAGCGTCAGTTCTCGCCTCTATGGTGGCGGCGCAGGTTTTCCAGAAGGGGAACGTGCTTTCGCCTGTGGCGACCCTGCAGATGGCCGCTCCCGAAATTTCCGCCTACATGCCTGAGAAAAAAATGCTCTTTGTGGTGGGCGGCGATAAGCTTGTAGAAATGGTGAGCTTTGCCGACGAGGCAAATCCCAAGGTGGAAAGCCGCCTCCAGCTGGATGGCCACGCCACCAGCGTGACGGTGTACGGCGACCTGGTGGCCATTTCCATAACGGCGGAACCCGACCACGGGCTTGGACAGGTGCAAATGTTCCGCTATGCCGAGGGCCTGATTCCCGTGGCAACAGCCCCTAAACTTTGCCACCTGCCCGACATGGTGACCTTTACTCCCGACGGCAGCAAGATTCTTGTGGCTTGCGAAGGCACGCCCAGCGCGGACTATAACGAAGATCCCGAAGGTGGCGTGGCTATCCTTTCCGTTGAACACGGTGCAAGCCTCAACGATTACAAGCTGACGCCCAAGGTTCTGGATTTTAAGGGGCTGGATTCCCTTGCGCTACGCAAGAAGGGCGTGCGCAGCCCCGGCCTGCAGGGGTTTGTGCGTTCCATAGAACCCGAGTACATCACGGTCTCCAAGGATTCCAAGTGGGCCTGGGTCAGCCTGCAGGAGAATAACGCCATGGCGAAGGTGGACGTTGCCGCCGAGAAGATTGCTGACGTTTTCTCGCTGGGCTACGTGGACCATTCCAAGTCGGGTTTCGGATTGGACGTCAAGAAAGACGAAAAGGTCAAAATCAAGAATTATCCCATTCGCGGGTTGCGCCAGCCCGATGGCATTGCCTCTTTTGCCGTAGGCGGCAAGACCCTGGTGCTCACCGCCAACGAGGGCGCCTCCGTGAACGATTACAAAGCTTGGACCGACGAAGGGACGGTCACGGACCTGCTAGCCGACGAACGCCTGGACCGCACTGTTTTTAACGAAGACGTGGCGCCCCACCTGAAAAAGTTCACGGTAAGCCTGCTGGAACGCTGCGACCGGCAAGGGCCCGACGAAGTTCCCGGCGGTAAGTGTCCCTACGTTTACGGATTCGGTACCCGCTCCGTCAGTTTATTCGACGGCGAGACCGGCCGGCTCCTGTGGGACAGCGGCGAAGAAATGGAGCGGGCCTTCGGAAAGCTCGCACCCGACTATTTCAACTGGAATTCCAAGAAGGACAAGGTCAAGATGGACAGCCGGAGCCCCAAGAAGGGCTGCGAGCCGGAAAACGTGACGGTGGGCGAGGTGAACGGCAAGCGCTACGCCTTCGTGGGGCTGGAACGCTCCAGCGGTGTGGCGGTCTTTGACCTCACAGGTGTCGATGCGTCGGCACGAACCGCCCCCAAACTGGTGGACCTTTACTTTGACCCCAAGGACCGCGGCCCCGAAGGCCTGCTGTTCATTCCGGCCGACAAGAGCCCCATCTACGGCCAGGCCCTGCTTGTCGTAGGCTATGAATTCAGCAAGACCCTGACGGTGTACCGGGTAAAATAAATGTGAAGTGTGAGATTGGCAATGAGTTGTCAGTCGTCAGTTATGGGTTTTGAGTTATAGCGGAAACAAAATACTTTAAAATTCAGAAGCAATTCGTTATTCGTCTTTCATTACACACTACACATTACTCACCACTCGCGACTCATAACTCATAACTCATAACTCACACACCTTCTCCGGCCAGGGGTGCTTGGGGTAGCGGCCACGCAGTTCCTTGCGCACCTCGGCGTAGGTGTTCTGCCAGAACCCCGTCAGGTCCCAGGTTTTCTGTATGGTGCGGAAGTTGGGCGCCAGAATGTCGTAGCGGACCTTCAGTTTGCCGTCGGCGATTCTGTGTTCGCCCCGCATCTGCATAAAGTCCTCGATGCGGGCTGAAATTTCCACCAGCACGCCCTCGGCGCTCTGCACAGCCTGTCCGCCCAGCGTCTCGTCGGTGGCCACCTCCTGGTAACTGTAACGGGCCCGCTTGCCGTTGGGCAGCACAAAGTGGTCGGGGAAGGTCTTTCCGAGCCAGGCCAGCATGGATTTCCCGAAATAATCCTCCACGATGTTCCTGTAACGGTTCTCGTCGATGTCCTTCAACAGAAATTTCCCGTCGGTGAACTCGTCGAAAATCAGCTCCATGTCCTCGTCGTTGAATTCCGGCAGGCCGTATTCGGGGTAGAGCTTTGCGGCCAGGCGCATTTTCACCAGCAGGGTCTGCACGGCCTCCGTGAGGTAGCGTCCGCTCCAGTTTTCCTTCTCGATTTTCTCTTTCCAGGCGGCCACGGTGAGCTTTTTCAGTTCGGCGAGAACCTTGGGCGAAGCCTCCTGGGTGAGAATCTCTTTTCGAGAAAGTTCGGTGACGCTTCCGTCGGCGTTTTCCGCCTCGCTGATTTCCACACCGATAAAACGCTCCTGACCGGAACGCCACAGCAGTTCGTATCGCGTCTTTGTATCGTCACTTTCCAGCAGCTCCTTGCCGATGGCGGCGTACAGGTTCACCTTGAGTTCGGACTTGCTTCCGCCTCCGGCCCGCAGCATGGAAAGGGCGAGAATGGCGTAGGGCGGTTCTGCCACCTGCAGGCGGATGATGTTCTGGTTGGAAAGCTTGTAGGCCGACCCGCTCGGGGTGGCGAGCCTGTCGGGGAAAGCCTTGAGGAGCCTTTGCGCGACAAATTTCTTGATAGGGGTGGGGGAGATTGGTCCGCCCCGCTCGTTGATTCCTTCCCGATAATCCCGCAGTTGCCTGAGCGTAAAGCTCACCTCCCGCGGGACGTTTGCCGCCTTGGAGAGCGTGTCGGCGGCAAGAGTCATCACGTCGTAGGCCACCTTGGACTTTTGCAGGAATTCCGTGCCGGAGTGAATCCAGGCCAGGGCGGCCAGCAACAAATCCGGAAGTTTCGCCTTGCTCTGGGCCGAAGCCAGCAGCAGCGCGAGGGGAATGCTTGAAACCGGCGTGTGGATAGCCTTGAGTCCAAGTTCCGTAATGGTTCCGTCCTGGAGCATGCCGAAATTGTTGAGCAGAGCCGTCGCCGTTTTTTCCCGCGTCTCCGGAATTTGGGTCGGCAATACAATAATGTGTTCTTGCTTGTTACTTGATTCTATCGCTCCACGTTGTTCCGCTCCAGAATGACATGCCGTGTAAATCATTCCGAATTCCGAATTCCGAACTCCGAATTCCAGCGCGGCCTTTTGCAGAATCAGTTCCGAGGGTTCGATCTGCAGCACCTCGGGCACGATTCCCCTGGGCATCCGTTTTTCGGATTCCTCGCTCCACAGGCGAATGGCGCATCCGTTTTGAGTACGGCCGCTACGGCCTGAGCGCTGGATGGCGTTCTGCATGGAGATGGGGAGCGTGCGGAGCACGTTCACCTTTTCGCTGTCGTCGTAGAGGTTCACCCGCTCGATACCGCTGTCCACCACGCCCGTGACGTTTGGCACCGTGATGGAGGTTTCGGCGATGTTGGTGGTGAAGATGACCCGTGGCCGCTTCGTGACTTCGAAGATGCGGTCCTGGGTTTCCCGGTCTTGCCCGCCGTAGAGTTCCAGAAATTCGGCGCAGTTTTGTCCCAGGGCTTCGGCGGCGGCGCTGTGGCAGCGGGCGATTTCGGCCTTGCCCGGCAGGAACACCAGGGTAGTCTGCCAGATGTTGTTGCGGTAGAGCGTCTTGAGCGCCCGCACCACTTCGGCGTCAAGGCCCACTCCCGAAACCAGGGAGGTTCCTGTGGCGGGCGTCTGGTTGATAATCTGCACGGGGTAGAGCGGATGGCCGAGGCTCAGGCACTTGACGCCGAGAACCGCTTCCAGTTCGTCGCGGTTCAGCGCCGCCGACATGACAGCGACACGAGTCGCTGTCATCCCCGGCTTGACCGGGGATCTCCTGGCCCTAAAATACCCGAACAGCAAATCCATATCCGCCTTGCGCTCGTGGTATTCGTCAAACACCACCCAGTCGGCGTCCAGCTTGCCGTGCAGAAGTTCCTGCAGAAAGTTTCCGTAGGTCTGGAAAAGGATTCTGGTCTCTGCACTCTTGCAGCTTTCCTGCCGGAACTGGTAACCGACGGTTTTGCCGCAGGGCTCCCCGTGGAGCTTTGCCGAAAACTGGGCGAGGGCGAGGGCCGCAATCCGGCGGGGCTGCAACACCACAACGCGGCCCTTGCAGTGCCTGCTCAAGAAGTAGGGGATGAATAGTGACTTGCCCGAACCCGTCGGGGCCTCGATCAGCAGGTTACGCGACTCCCCAAGAGCCGCTTCCAGCTTGCTTTCTTCTTCTGCGAGTGCGAGGTCAGTGTATTTCATCAGCCGTGAGCCATAAGTGACTCGTCTTAACGAGTCATGTTGGCGAGAGTGAGACGAAACCAGAGAAGTATCTTTTTCATTTACGGCGAACGGTCGTTATTAGTGAGCCATAAGTGACTCGTCTTAACGAGTCATGTTGGCGAGAGTGAGACGAAACCAGAGAAGCATCTTTTTCATTTACGGCGAACGGTCGTTATGGGGCGTTGCGGGGTGCCCCCTAGGTGAAGGGGTAGCTGGAGCCGCTTGGAGATCCCCGCCGGAGTTTATCCCGTACTTGATACGGGGCGGGGATGACATGGGGCGGAAGCGAGGGGGAGACTTCCCCCTTACCTCGGGTATTTCAGTTTTTCGCCGGTGGCGTGGTCTATGTAGGGAGGCTTGCCTTCGCGGAACTTCTGGTTGATGACCAGGTTTTCGATACGGCGACGGAGCCCCTGTTCGGTCTTGCAGAAGAAATAGACCACCTTGTTGGTGCCGGGAACCAGGAACATGGCCAGCTTGTACTTTTGGCGCACGGCGCGGCGGAAGAACATCATGTCTTCTTTCTTGGGAATCACCAGGTTGCTGCCTTCCTTGGTTTCGCAAATCATGTCGGCATCGGCCAGCAGCGCCTTGGACTTTTGCTTGAGGGCGGCGAAGTTGGGTTCGGTGTTCTTGCGGATGGTTTCCAGGCTGAACGCTCCGCCACCTTCCTTGAGGGCCTTGCGGAGTCCGCGAAAAGCGAACACGGCAAGAACGATGACCACCAGGGCGACAATATAGGGCCAGTAATTGGCGAGAAAATCTAACATAAAAACCTCGTAATTCGGCGGTTTTGACGGCCACAATTATAGCAATTTATCGCTTTTTTCATATCCGGTTGGTTGAAAAAAGATTATTTTGCTAGGTATGGAATTCTTACGGGAATATCAACTGGGGATTATGCTTATCCTGATAGGCGTCTGCGGGATAACGTCTCTGTTTGTTGCTTTGACACGTAATATGAATAGCAGCCGCAAGGCGGCCCTGTTGCTCATAGAGGCCTGCGCAACCCTTACCCTGGTGGCGGACCGCTTTGCTTACATGTTCCGCGGTGATGCCAGCGATTTGGGCTGGTGGATGGTCCGTATTTCCAATTTTGCCGTCTTTGCCCTGAACTTGTTTTTGCTTTACGCCTTCAATTTGTACCTGATGGATTTGTTCACTCACGAGGGCGGGCTTACGTTGGCTCCGCGCCGGTTGCGTGCGGCGTCTTGGTGCGTGGTTGTCGGGCTTATCTTGCTGGTCGTATCGCAGTTTACCGGGCTCTACTATACCTTCGATAGCATGAATTTTTACCACAGGTCCCACGGGATGGTGCTTTGCTACCTGTTCCCGACGGTGATTCTGGTGTTGCAGTTCATGGTGATTATCAAATATTACGGTCGGATTCAGAGGAAAATCCGACTCCCGCTTGTGGTGTTCACGGTGCTGCCCGTGCTGGCGACGGTTGTCCAGTTTTTCTGCTATGGACTTTCCCTTACCAACATGAGCTTTGTGGGCTGCACGGTTCTTTTGTACATATTTGCCATTCGAGATATGGACGAGGCGGTAGAAAAGGCCCATCGGCTGGAAATCGATATCTTGGAGCGTTACAAGAAACGCCTGGAATACGTGGTAAAGGAGCGGACCCGGGAACTGATTGCTGCCAACGAGAAGGCGGAAAGCCTGCTGTTGAATATATTGCCCAAGGACATCGCCAAGGAACTGGCGGAACATCCCGGCAAAACCATCGCTAAGGATTATTCCAACGTGACGGTGATGTTTGCGGATATCGTGGAATTTACCAAGATAAGCGACGGTAGACCTGCCGAAGAGGTCATTACCCTTCTGAACAAGATGGTCACTATTTTTGATGAGCGTGCCAGTCGCGAAGGGGTCGAAAAGATCAAGACCATCGGGGACTGCTACATGGCGGCGATGGGGCTCAACATGGACGACTCCAACAAGGATGCCGTCCGGATGGTTCGCTTTGCCCAGGGCATTCTAGAAGATGTTCGGGAACTGAACAAGGGAATGGTGTCTCCGATACAGCTCCGTATCGGGATCAATACCGGAAGCCTTGTAGCGGGCGTTATCGGGAAGAGCAAGTTCATTTACGACATCTGGGGCGATATCGTGAACGTGGCCAGCCGCATGGAAAGCACAGGCGAACCCATGAGAATCCATGTGACGGAATCCACCTACGAAGAGACCAAGGATTTCTTTGCCTACAGCGGCCCCATAGAGGTCGAAGTCAAGGGCAAGGGAAAAATGAAGAGCTACTTCTTGTAGCCTTATTCCGACTGGCCCATCTCCCTTGCCAGTTCAATCAACGTCTGTACACCGAATCCGGTGGCCCCGTATTCGGTGTATTTCCATTTCTTGGTCACAAAGGCCGTGCCTGCGATGTCCCAGTGGGCCCAGGCGGTATTTTCGGGAACGAATTCCTGCAAGAAGAGGGCGGCAGAGATGGCCCCTGCGTCGCTTCCCGTGTTCTTCAGGTCGGCGAATTTGTCCTTGAGGGCGTCGGCGTATTCTTCTTCGAGAGGCATGCTCCAGAACTTTTCGCAGCAGGCCTCGCCGCAGTTGATGACCTTCAGGGCCAGGTCGTCGTCGTTGCTGAAAAATCCCGTTACTGCATAGCCGAGGGCACGGACCATGGCGCCGGTGAGGGTGGCAAGGTCCACGATGTGGGTGGCCCCAATCAGGCCTGCTTCGGCAAGTCCGTCGCTTAGCACCAGGCGGCCTTCGGCGTCGGTGTTATCCACCATGACGGTCTTTCCGTTCTTTGCCTTGAAAATATCGCCCGGCAGCACCGACTTGTTGCCGATGGCGTTTTCGGCCAGGCAGCAAACGGCACTCACCTTGACGGGGAGCTTGAGCGTTGCGATGGCCTGGATGGCGGCCAGCGCGGTGGCCGCCCCGCTCATGTCGCTGATCATTTCGGGCATGGACTTGGCAGGCTTGAGGCAGAGTCCGCCGGTGTCGAAGGTAAGGCCCTTGCCGACGATGACCAGGTGGTCGCGGGAGGTGCGGTCTGTAGACTTTGCGCTGGTGGACTTGCCAGCGGATTTACCCGTCGCAAATTTTGTGCCGTCGTAGCTGAGGGTGATCATGTGGGGTTCGTGGGAACTGCCTTTGCCCACAGTCACGTGGCCCATGAAGCCTTCTTTTTCTAACTGCTTCATGTTCCGCACCTTGATGGAAAGCCCCGGCGTGTACTTGGCGATGGTCTTTGCGTCTTCTACGAAGGCGGCAGGATACAGGTCAGAGGCGCTGGTGTTGATCAGGTTCCTTGCGAGGGTGACTGCCTTCTGCTCCACGGCTACTTCTTCGGCAATTTTCTTGAAGGTGGAGGCGCGGTCGCCGGCCACGATTTCAAAGGTCACCTGGAAATTCTTTTTCTGCTTGCTCTTGTAGGCGTCGAACTTGTAGTCGGCGTAGTGAAGTCCATGGAGTATGGCCTTGAACTGTTCGTCGGCGGCGTCGGCCAAGAACAGGCTTACGCAGGGCACCTGTTTTTTCATGGCCCTTTGGGCCAGGCGGTAGGCGGCCATGCGCAAGTGGTCCAGCGCCGAAATGCCCCGTTCCTTGGCGGCATCCACAAAGAAGGTGTTGCTTCCGTCGATTTCCAGAAATTCCAGATCCTCGAAGGGGCCTTCTTTGATGCCCTTCAGCACGGATTCCACCTGGGATTCGCCCTTGGCGGAAAGGACTTTTGAAAATTGGACGGACTCTTTGACAAAGAAAAGGGCGTAGGCTTTTTCGCTACGGGCCTTCGCAGATTCAGAAGAAATAATGTTCAGGTTCATACGCCAAATGTAGTTAAAGGCCCCTTTTTTTGCTATAATATCAATGTAAATTGGAGGATCTTATGAATCTCAAGATTACTGGTATTGTTTCTGTTCTGGCTCTTGCTGCTATGTCTTTTGCTGCTCCTGAAGCGGCTCCGGCCCAAGAAACCGCGGCTCCTGCACCCGCTCAAGAGGTGGCCCCTGCACAAGAAGCTGCCCCTGCGGCCGCTCCTGAAACGGTTGCAACTGAACCTGCTGCAGAACCTGCCCCTGAACAAGCTGCCGCTCCTGCTGCAGACCAGGCCTCCGTTCCGGCCGAAACAACTTCTGCCGAAGTTGCTCCGACTGAAGAGGCTGCCGCTCCCATGGTTGTCCGTGGCGGTGAAGCCCCTGCAGCTTCCAGCGCTCCTGCTCCCGAACAAGAGGTAGCTCCCGCCGCTACTGCACCTGCTCCGACCCAGACGGTAGTCTACCGCACAGTCTATTCTTCTGAGCCCGTGGAGTTGAACGGTACGGAGGTCCGTACGGTCTATGTGACCCAGACGAATGCTCCCGACAGTATGAGCTTTGACGACCTTCGAGGCCTTATCCCCATGAAATGGAGCCTGGGAATTCAGGGTTTTATCGGTTCGTACCACATGTTTTCCTCTTATGGGAACGACTACTACCTCCATGATTATGATGGTATCACCTGGCGTGCCGGTGTTACGGGTATCATACCTGTGACTCCGCATACTATCGGAGTAAAGGTTGCCGCCCTCTTCGAACAGAGCGAGGCCAAGGCCAGTGGACACACTGCCAGGTATTCCCTGAAGGGCAAATTCAAACAGCGTAAAATCGATGTTCCGGTGTTGTTCGCCTTCAAGGGTCCCCGTTCTTCCCTGATGTTTGAAATCGGTACTCAGGCATCTGTGGCCATCAAAGATGAATTCCGTGCTACCGTCGATGGAAAGACCAGCCGGCTAGACATGATGGACAAGGATTTCCGCAACACCATTGACTGGGATATCGTCTGCGGTTTCTCCATCATGGCCAACCGTTTCTTGGGCTTCGATTTCCGCTTCAATGTTGGCATTTCCAACCTCTACGATACCGACAGCAGTCAGTCGATGAAACTGTTCGAAGTGGATGAGCTTTCTTCCACGTCGTTCCTGCTGGGTGCATCTTTCTACCTCTTCTAGCCTAGATGCTCCTTTCTGTCGTTGCTGTTCTCGTAGGTCTTTCGTTCCTGGTCTGGAGCGCAGACAAGTTTGTTGATGGGGCTGTGGGCGTTGCCAAGTTCATGGGCATGTCCACGTTGCTCATCGGCATGGTGGTGGTGGGCTTTGGCACATCTGCCCCGGAGATGGTGGTGTCCGCCCTTTCTGCGGCACAGCACAATCCTGAACTTGCCCTGGGAAATGCCTACGGGAGCAACATCGCAAACATTGCCCTGATTCTTGGTTTTACGGCTGTAATTCGCCCGGTAGTGGTGAAAAAGATTGCCCTCAAGCGGGATTTGCCCATTTTGCTTGTGGTAACGGCTTTCTCCATGTTTTTGGTATCTAATTTGTCCGTGTCCAGGATGAACGGCGTTATCCTGCTTGCCGTTTTCGCCATGACCATGATCATTAATATTGCAAGCGAAATACACGAGAAAAAAACGCAGTCAGAAGTCGAGGTAGAAGAATCGAACGAAACTTCTGTTCCTCTGTGGAAATCCCTTTTCTGGCTTCTGTTCGGCCTTGCCCTGCTGGTGGCAAGTTCACGCCTGCTGGTCTGGGGAGCGGTTGAAATTGCCCGTACCTTGGGCGTAAGCGACCTGTTGATTGGCCTTACCATCGTTGCCGTAGGCACGTCGCTTCCTGAATTGGCAAGTTCCATTGCTGCAGCCCGCAAGGGCGAATCCGATCTCGCCTTAGGAAACATCGTAGGATCCAACCTGTTCAACACCTTGATGGTGGTGGGTATCGCCGCCGTCATCGACCCCATGGATGCCGTGTCGCCCGGGATTTTGTATCGAGACATGCCCCTGATGACGCTCCTTACGGTTCTGCTGTTCCTGTTTGGGCTTCCTGTCCGCAAGGTGAACGGTGTCCGTACCGGCCGTATCAACCGCATTGAAGGTGCTGTCTTCTTGGCGTTCTACATTTCTTACCTGGTTTACTTGGTTCTTGAAGCCACAGGACGGATCTAAACAAGCCGTTTTGTAACTTGGAGGGGAGACTATGGGAAAAATTCTTCTCAAGTCCGTATTGATGCAAAATGCAGGCGAACCACCTGCCCGCAAGGATGTTCTCATTGACGGGAATGTCTTTTCCAAGATTGTAGATGGATCCACGCCCGAAATGGCCGCCGGTGCCGAAATTATTGACTGCAGGAACTTTGCTCTGATGCCGGCATTTTACAACGGACACACCCATGCGGCCATGAGTCTTTTGCGGGGTTACGCCGATGACATGGAACTTTCCAAGTGGCTGAACGAATATATCTGGCCCTTTGAGGCAAAGCTATCGGACAGGGACATCGAAATTGGAAGTCGTCTTGCGGTGCTAGAGATGATCAAGTCCGGTACGGTGTTCTTTTCGGACATGTACTGGCATCGTGAACAGACCATGAAGGTGGTAGAAGAGATGGGAATCCGGGCAAGCATCGGCGTCACCATCTCCGACGTGCTGGTTTCTCCGGAAGGACTCAAGGCGAATTTTGATTTTTTGGCAAGACATACCGGCGAATCGGAACGGGTGAAGCTTGCCGTAATGCCCCATTCCATCTACATCGTAAGCGAAGAATACCTGCGGCGCAGCATGGAAATGGCCGAAAAAGAGAACTACCCGCTGCACATTCATTTGTCCGAAACGGAGAAAGAAGTCCGGGATTGTGTAGAGCAGCACGGCTGCACTCCCGTAGAATACTTGCAGCGGATTGGTTGCCTGAACAGTCGCGTGCAGGCGGCCCATTGCGTCCATTTCTCCGAAAAGGACATGGAAATCTTTGCCCAGTCCGGAGCATCGGCTATATTGAACCCGAATTCGAATCTGAAACTTTCCAGCGGTATTCCTTCCATTGTCAAGATGATGGATCGGCGAATTCCCCTAGGTCTTGGTACGGACGGAGATTCCTCCAACAACAACCTGGACATGCACGAAGAGATGAAGCTTGCCGCTCTCCTGGCGAAGGTCCAGGGCGGGGCAGAAACGCTCCCTGCTTCGGAAGCCCTGAAGATGGCAAGTGTCAACGTGGCCCGGGTAAACGGCATTGACGCAGGGGTTATCGCCGAAGGCAAGCTCGCCGACGGAATATTGGTCCGGCTGGACAACGAGCGGATGGTGCCCTGTTTTGACCTGATTAGCAACTGGGTCTATTCCGCCGATTCTCGCTCGATTGATTCGGTAATCTGCAACGGACGTTTCGTGATGCGGAGCGGTCACGTGGATGGCGAAGAGGACATTGTTCGTGAGGCAGGGGAGTGCGCCCTGCGCCTTGCCGGGCGGTAGAGCCCTTTATTCGGCACTTGCTGCTTTATCTGAAACCTTTTCGGCTGCATTCTTTGCTGCATCGGTGGTGTTTTCTACAGCCTTGACGGCTGCGTCCTTGGCCGCCTTCTTTGCATTTTCAACGGCCTTTTCGGCTTCTTTCTCGGCGGTTTCCTTGGCGGCTTCTACGGCGGAATCAGCCATTTCGGTAGCCTTCTTTTCGGCCATGTCGATGATGTCCACTTCTTCAGAGGAGATTCCCATGGTCTCAAGACTCCATCGGTAGGCACTGTACGAAAGGGCGTTGTTGCGGGCTTCTTTCAAGTCGCCGGAGGCGGGAATCAGGTGGATGACGGAGAGGAACAAGAAACAGATGATAAGGGCCTTGGCAATCCCGAACAAGGCTCCGAGAAGCCGGTTTGCGCCGCTGATGGCGGAATCCTTGACGATGTTGTGCAAAAAATGCCCGATGAACGAGAAAAGCAAGAAGGGCACAAGAAACCCGACGCAGACGCAGATGATTTTTACGGTCAGTCCGTCGATTTCCAGGTTTGTGGCGATAAAATTCCCGATGACATCTGTGGCAAAATAGGCTCCCAGTAGACCTGCTACCCAGGCAACCAGTTTAAAGATGCTTTTCAGTAGGCCGTGCCACAGCCCCAGCAGGGCGAATATCGCGATGATGACACAGCAGACAATATCAATCCAGACCATTGAACAACCCTAAAATCCCAACATCCCTTACAAAGTTACAAAAAATGAATGAGAATCCACAGGATGGCCACTGCTACTGCTCCCAGGATGGTTCCTGCAATAAAGAATTTCTTTGACTTGTCGGGGACGATTTGCGGCTCTACCAGGGATTCCTTGCCGTTGAGGGTGGCAAGGACCCATTCGGCCAGGTACGGCTCCATGTGCCTGGGGTAGCCCTTCATGATTTTGGACAAGTCGTCTGCGGCGTCTGCGGCAGAGAGGTAGCGCTTGGAGGGGTTCTTGGCCAAAAGTTTGAGGATGACCTTTATTAGTGCCTTGGGAGTCCCCTTGGGGAAAGCTTCCGCCTTGATGCGGAGCTTCTGGATGCGCTTGAAGGTCTTGGAAAGGTTCTCGCCCCGGAAAACGTTTTCGCCCAGGAGCATTTCGGCCCCGATGATGCCCATGCTGAACAGGTCCGAAAGGGGAGTGGCGTCTTCGTTCAGGGTCTGCTCCGGACTCATGTAAGCGCCGGTGCCGATTTGGGAACCTGCAACTGTGAGCGTCAGGTCGTCTTCGTTCTCTTTTTCGGCGTGGGCGACGCCAAAGTCCAGCAGACGGATACGACCGTCCTTGTCGATCATCAGGTTTGCAGGCTTCAGGTCCCTGTGGACAATGCCGTAGCGGTGCACCTCGCTTAAGGCTGTGAGAATCTCGTACAAGATGGAAAGTACCACCCAGAGAGGTGGCTGTTTGCAGCAGTCCAAAAGTTCCCGGAGGCTCTTGCCCTCTACGAATTCCATGGACAGCGAAAGCTGGCCGTCGCTTTCTTTCCAGAGGGCGTAAGGCTGGATGATGGCCGGGTGGTTCAGGTGGGCAAGAATTTTCGCTTCCCGCTCGAAACGCAAAATGAAATCGTCCTGGTTCAACAGGACCTGGCGCATCTGCTTGACCACCACCATGCGGTCGAGAGACGGGTCGTGGCAGAGCCACACGTTTCCCATAGCTCCGTGTCCCAGCATTTGTGTGGGCGTGTAGCCACCAATTTTTTTTGGGAGTTTAGTCTTCGCTTCGGCCATGGTCCTAAAGATAATATAAGTTTATGAGAATATGTGAAATAAGTAACGAGTTCTCAGTCTTCAGTACAAAATTTGGCGCCAAAGGCGCAACTATAAGAACTCACAACTCAAAACTCACTACTCACCACTTACTTCTTGTCGCTTAGGTAAATGCTCTGGTGCTTGGTTTTGGGGTTTGGGTTCGGGTAGTCCAGAATGTAGTGCAGCCCGCGGGATTCGTGCCTGCGGAGTGCCGCGATAAGGATCATCTTCGATACCTGCAGGGCGTTCTGGAATTCCAGGAAATGGATGTTCTCCGTTTCCTTGTTCTTGATGGCTGCCTGCAAGTCGGTTTCCAGTCCTTCGATGACTTTCAGCCCCTGGTTCAGGCCCGCTACCGTGCGGACGATTCCGCAGTGGGTCCACATCATGTCTTGCAAAATCTTGCGGCGCTTTTTCCAGTAGGGCGCCTTCGCAAAACTGATGAACTGCTTTTTGCCCTTGGGCGGTACAGTCACCTTGCTTTTCAGAAGACCGCTCTTCTGGATGTCATCGACAGCCCGGAGCGCAAAGACCACGCTTTCCAACAGGGAGTTAGAGGCTAATCTGTTTGCCCCGTGGACGCCCGTGGCGGCGACTTCGCCGCAGGCGTACAGGCCCTTGATTTCGGTACGGGACCAGGTGTCCACCAGTACGCCTCCGCACATGTAATGTGCCGCGGGCACCACGGGAATCCATTCCTTGGTGATGTCGATGCCGGCCTCTAGGCATTTGGCGTAGATGTTCGGAAAATGGCTCTTGATGTCCTTGGGCGTGCGACCCGAAAGGTCGATGTACATGTGGGGCTTGCCTAGGCGCTGCATCTCGCTGTGGATGGCTCGGGCCACAATGTCGCGGGGGGCCAGCGAATGGAGCGGGTGCACCTGGTTCATGAACTCTTCGCCCTTGTCGTTCTTGAGAATGCCGCCGAACCCGCGGACCGCTTCTGAAATCAGGAAAGGCTTCTTGAGGCTGGGTGCATAAAGGCTTGTGGGGTGGAACTGCATGAACTCGATGTCTTGCAGGGCGGCTCCTGCACGGGCGGCAATGGCCATGCCGTCACCGTAGCTGTCCGGCGGGCAGACGGTGTACTGCCAAATGCGGCCAGCACCGCCTGTAGAAAGGATGGTGGCCTTGGCGTAAATCTTTTCGATTTCGCCGGTCTTCTGGTGGATGATTTCGGCACCGATGCACTGTTTGGCCTTGCCGTTTCCCTTGCAGATCAGGTCCTTGATGTAGCAGTTTTCCAGGTAGTCGATGTTCTTTTGCTTGTGGAGCTCGGCCAAGAGCGCCCGCATAATCTCTTTGCCGGTAAGGTCTGCGGCATGCAATATGCGGTGGTGGCTGTGGCCACCTTCCAGGTGCAGGTCGAATTGGGTCTTGTCCGTGGGGTTCGGGGTAAAGAGCACGCCCCATTTCACCAGCTGCTTGATGGTGGAAGGTCCGCTCTTGGTGAGGATGTTCACGGGTTCTTTTTTGCAGAGGCCTGCGCCCGCTTCCAGGGTGTCCGCAATATGGAATTCGAACTTGTCCGTCTTTTCGGTGACGGTGGCGATGCCCCCTTGGGCGTAGTTGGAGGAACCGTCGGGCTTTGCTCCCTTGGTAAGGATGACTACGGAAAGGCCCTTTTCGGCGGCATGCAGGGCGGCGGAAAGGCCAGAAATCCCTGCTCCAAGTACTAGAATGTCGTACATCTGAACTCCATGACGAAACGCCCCCGATTTTTCGGGGATAGACAATAGATAGCAATTTTGGGGCTATACGGCTATATTTGTACAGTTTTTAACAGAAACCCGTGTTTTTTTGCTAAATTTTCGCCCGTCAAAATTATTAATGGAGTCATCTCTATGTTAACGTGGATTAATGAAAAGGCCAAGTGGGTCATTGTCATTTTTGCTGCCGGTATTGTCGTGGGCCTTCTGGCCATGGACCGCGTGCCCAACACGAACCAGAGCTATCCGGTGGCTATCGTGAATGACCACAAGGTCTCCTATGGTGAATTCGACACCCGCATCAAGAGGATTGTGCAGAACCAGTACCAGGGCCAGCATCTCGAAGACGAACAGTATGCTCAGCTCCGTTCCGAAGTGTTCCGCTCCTTTGTGCGTCAGGTCATGATGGAAGGCATTTACGAAGACGCCGAACTGCGTGCTTCTGTGGCCGAACTCAAGAACGAATTCAAGAGCAATCCCGATGCTATTCGCGCCCGCTTGGTGCAAGAGGCCCAAAGCCGTCTGTATGCCATCCAGCAGCAGGCCACCTCTCAAGAAGACCTGATGCAGCGCTCCCAGGCCTACATCGCCTCTCTCCCCAAGTTCCTGGTGGACACCAACTTCAACAAGTCCGAATTCGACGCCTGGCTCGAGACTCCCGAGGCTTTCCAGTGGGGCGTGATGCTCCAGTTCGAAGAAGACATGAAGAACGCCACCATTCCTTCCCGTCAACTGCAGGTGCTGGTCGGGGCTTCGGTGCACCCCACCTCTCTTGAAGCCAAGTGGAACGTGGACCGCCGCATGACGGACTACGATATGGATGTGGCCTATGTCAATGCCAGTGACTTTGCCGTAGAAGAAGCCGCTATCGACAGCGCCATGGTTAAGGGATATTTCAACGCCCATGTGGACAGCTTCTTTGTGGAAAAGGACGAGGTCCTCTTTGATTACGTGAAGCTCCCTGTGGCCGCTACCGACGCCGATGACGAACGCATCCGCGAATACGCCATGACGCTTTATTACCAGCTTTCCGACACATCTTCTACCGCCAACTTCGAAGACATGGCCCGTATTTCTTCCGAAGATCCGGGCAGCGCCGAAAACGGCGGCATGCTTAACCAAGAAGCCGGTCACGGTGCCTTTGTCGAAGAATTCGAGAAGGCCGCCCTGGCTCTGGATTCCGGTGCTATTTCCGAGCCTATTAAGACTCGTTTCGGCTACCATATCATCAAGAGCTACGGCAAGACCACTGATTCTACCGGTGCCGTTTCTGCCAAGGTGGGCCATATCCTCCTGGTGGTGAACGCCTCTTCCGAAACCGTGGACAGCCTTGAAAATGTGCTCTCCGGCATCAAGACCGATATGGCTGCCGGCAAGTCCTTCGCTGACGCTGCCAAGGCTCGTAATCTCACGGTGGAACGCTCCGAATGGGTGGGCCACGGCGACAATATTGCCGCTCTCGGCTACCTGAAGGGACTGACCTCCTTTGCCTGGCCCAACGAAAATCTTTCCGAAGACGTGGGCGATGTCTCTCCGGTTCTCAAGAACAACCAGTGGGTGGTGGTGGCCACCAAGGCCAAGGAACTCAAGGCCGGCGAACGTGATGTGAGCGTCTATTACGACACCATCAAGAAGAACCTTCTCAAGAAGAAGAGCGCTTCCGCTGCCGCCGCCTACCTGACCACTATGGCCGACAAGGTGAAGGCCTGGGCTCCTGCTGATTCTGCCGCCGACTCTACGGCAGCCAATGCTCCTGCCGAAATCGAAAAGGTAAAGATTGAATCCAAGAGCGCTTCTGTGGAAGGATTTATTCCGGGCTTTGGCTATGCCAACCCGAATGTGGCCAAGGTGCTCAAGAACCAGAAAGAAGGCGAATGGGGCCCTGTGGTGGAAACCGACAACGGTGCTGTGATGATCAAGGTCAAGTCCAAGAAGGTCGTGGATCAGGCTGCTCTCGAAACCGCTATCAAGGACGACAAGGACAATGCCGCCCGCTTCACCTCCATGACGGCCTTCAGCCAGTACGTGGGTGATCTGGAAAAGGCAACACCAGTGGTGAACAACCTGGACCTGTTCTACAAGGACTAAGAGGCACCGGGAGAGTTTTAGGGAGGGCTGTGGCCCTCCCTATTTGTTAGGAATAAAAAAAACGGCACATCAAAAGATGTGTCGTTTTTTATTTATACCCCCAAGCGGACTCGAACCGCTGTTGCGGGAATGAGAATCCCGAGTCCTGG
>CAMHDS010000041.1 GCA_946183925.1 uncultured Fibrobacter sp.
GTACAAGGTGAAGGATTCCAACAACCCCGAAGACGTGAAGGTGTTCCTGAAATGCTTGGGAGGGAACTCGTGAAGACTTTGAGGATTGCCACCCGCAAGAGCGAACTTGCCATGACCCAGACCCGCCTGGTGGCGGACCGCCTGGTCGCCTGCGCAAAGTCTGTGGGCGAAGAGCTGGATTACGAACTGGTTTCCATGACTACGGAAGGGGACCGACGTCTGGACAAATCCCTTGCGAGCTTTGGCGGGAAAGGCGTCTTTATCAAGGAACTGGAAGTTGCCCTTCTGGAAGGACGTGCCGATATTGCCGTCCATAGCCTCAAGGACATGCCCGCCCAGGTGCTGCCGGAATTCAAGCTTGCCGCTGTGCTGGAGCGTGAAGACCCTCGTGACGCTTTCGTTTCGAAGGGCGGGGCGGACGGAATCAAGTTTAAGGACCTGCCTGCAGGTGCCCGCGTTGGTACGGGCAGTATCCGCCGGGTGGTTCAGCTGAAGGCTCTCCGGCCGGACCTGGAATACGTTCCTATCCGCGGGAACATTCAGACCCGCCTTGCAAAGCTTGCGGAATTGGACGGTGTGGTTCTTGCGGCCGCAGGCCTCAAGCGCATGGGCCTTGCAGATCAGGTGACGGAATACTTCAGCGTAGAGCAGATGTTGCCTGCATCGGGCCAGGGCATTCTTGCCATCGAGACTTTGTTCGACAAGTGTCATCCTGAAGTTTTTGCCCTTCTTGCTCACGTCAATCACCTCGAAACTTTCGGCATCGCTCTTGCCGAAATGTCCTTCTTGAAAGCCCTGAATGCGGGCTGTCAGTTTCCGGTGGCAAGCCACGCCGAAATTCTCGACGGGAATGGCAATGCGGGTCCTGCCGTCCTGAAAATGCGGGGTGTTTACTGGCTGGAATCTGCGCAGAAGCTATTGCAGACCTGCATTCAAACGGAAATTCCCGCAACGGCGAACAACGCCTGGTTTGCCGTCCAGGGCGAATCTCTAGCCGACAAAATCCGCCAGCAGTTTTAGGCGATTAAGAGTCAGCAGCTCTAATCAAATCCCATAGCAGCGGCGGGTGTTTTCGCGGCAGTGCCTGTAGATTTTTTCTACGGTGACGTTCTTGACTTCGGCCAGTTTTTCGGCGATGTAGGGAATATAACCCGAATGGCTGTTTTTCCCGCGGTAGGGGACAGGCGCCATGTAGGGGCTGTCCGTTTCCAGGAGCATCTGGCCGAGAGGGGCTAGGGCTGCGGCGTCCCGCACGTTCTGGGCGTTCTTGAAGGTGATGATTCCCGTAAAACCTATGAAAAAGTTGGCTTTTTTTATCGCGCCCAGTTCTAGAATCTGGCTGCAGAATTCAGGAGCCCCTGTAAAGCAGTGAACATGGACATTTTTGCCTTTTAGGTCCGCATTGCGGAGGACTGCCAGAGCGTCCTCGTCGGCTTCTCGCAGGTGGAGCACCAGGGGCTTGCCGCTTTCGATGCCCAGTTGCAAGTGCCGTTCAAATAGCCTGACCTGTTCTGCCCGATGTTCCAAATCGTAATGGTAATCCAGCCCGAACTCCCCGCAGGCGACGCACTTGGGGTGCTTCAGGAATTCCATCATTCGGGCTTCGTCTTCGGCGGTTTCCGTCAGTACATATTCCGGGTGGATTCCGTAGGCGGCGTAGACGTTCGGGTATTTTTCCGAAAGTTCCCGCGCGTATTCAAAGTCCGCTGGGTCGCAGGCCACATGGATAAACGCTTCGGGCAGGGCAACCTTCGGGTCGGCATCGTGGGGGAGCCGCTCCAGCAGAGAATCCAGGCTCTCGCCGGAGTGCCGTTCGTAGGAATCAATATGGCAATGGGTGTCGATGAACATAGCAACTAGTTCGGAATTCGGAGTTCTGAGTTCAGAATTGAAAATAATCGCGATGTAGCCGCCTTCCTTATTAATTCCGAATTCCGAAATCTGAATTCTGAATTAATAAGTGACTTCCACAATCTCGTAGGTGATCACTCCCTTCGGGGCTTGTACTTGCACCTGGTCGCCCTGCTTTTTGCCCATGAGGGCTTCTCCGATTGGGGATTTCATGCTGATGCGGCCCTGGAGCGGGTCGATTTCCTTTTCGCCTACAATACTGTAGGTCCGCTCCCGCTTGGTCTTGATGTCTTTCATCTTGATGGTGGCGCCGAACTTGATGGTGCCATCGGTAGGGGCCTGGGTTTCTACCACCTGGGCTCCGTCCAGGATGCGGTCCAGTTCCCGCAGGCGGCGGTCGATTTCCCGGACCCGCATGCGGCCATAGGTGTAGGCGGCATTCTCGCTACGGTCCCCTTCGGCGGCGGCGGCCTGCACCTGGTTGATCATGGCGGGGCGCTCCTCGTATTTGAGGTGTTCCCATTCCGCCTTCAGTTTTTCAAAGCCTTCTTTGGAAATCAAATGCTTCATAGATTGTAAAATATATAAAAAGGTACGTGGCTAGAGATTCGAGACTCGGGATGGTAGCAGTGAGTGATGAGCGGCGAGTGACCTCACAACCCCTAGATTCTAGCCCCTAGATTCTAGCCTCTAGATCCTAGTCCCTAAATCCTAGTCACTATTTTTCTATATTTGCCCCCGCAATGATTCATTTTAGGCACAAACCCATAGACAAGAACGAGTCCAAGTACAAGAGGCTCAGCCGTATCTATTACAACCGCATGTTCCCCAAAAGGCAGGACGCCTTGAAGGTGGCGTGGTCGGTTGCCGCCGGCGTGTTTATCGGTATCTGGCCTACTATTGGTGTGGCGATTCTCTTGACGGTGGCGTTTTGCGCCGTGTTCAGGCTCCCGAAAGTCCCCGGAATCGTGGCCTCCTTCGTGGCAAACCCCCTTACCCAGTTCGGTTTCTTTTACCCGGCGGGCTATGCCATCGGTTGCAAGCTGTTGAAACCTGAAAAAATCAATTTCGATTTCCTTTCGGAATTTGAGGGGCTGTCCTTTAAGAATTTTATTTCTGTTATAACTCACCTTTGGCACGATGCGGCGGGCCATCTAGCCGCTTTTATGGTGGGTATTACCATCGTGGCTGCCATTGGCGCCGCCATTTTCTTCGTATTGGCCTATTTTATTGTAAATTATCGCAAGAAAAAATGGATGGCGGGCAAGACCAGCTATATCCAGAACTTGATTGCCGAAGACGAGGCTTTGATTAAAGAAGCTCACAAAGGAAAACACCCTATGATGCACATCTATCCGTTCAAGGCGCTGCGCCCGGTGAACCCGGCCGAAGCTGAAACGATTTCCGCCCTTCCGTACGACGTGATGAACCGCGCCGAAGCGAAGGCCATGGCCGAAGGACTCCCGCATTCCTATTTGCGCGTGACCCGTGCGGAATTGGAACTGCCCGATTCCGTGGACGCCTATGACCCGAAGGTTTACGCCCACGCCCGGGAAAACCTGGACAAGATGATAGAGGACGGTGTTATCGCCTACGACAAGAAACCCTGTCTCTACGTTTACCGCCAGACCATGAACGGTCGTGAACAGTACGGCCTGGTGTGCTGCGTGCCCGCCGCCGACTACTTCAACGGCATTATCAAGAAGCACGAACTCACTCGTGCCGATAAGGAAGAAGACCGCCTCCGCCATGTGCTGGCCACCAACGCCAACACCGGTCCGGTGTTTTTGACCTACCGCGACCAGGGCCAGTTCGACGTGTTCGGTGCCGTCACCAAGCGTAAGCCTGTTTACGATTTCGTGAGCAAGGGTGACGGTTTCGGCCACACTGTGTGGATCATTGACGATGACGCCGAAATTGAAGCTATCCGCAAGTCTTTCGAAGCTGTGCCGGTGAGCTACATTGCCGACGGTCACCACCGCAGTGCCGCCGGTGCTCGTGCCGCCAGCTACCGCGCCGAACAGAACCCGAACAACACCGGTGACGAAGAATACAACCGTTACCTTGCCATCCTGTTCCCCAGCACCCAGCTCAAGATTTTGGACTACAACCGCGTGCTGAAAGACCTGAACGGTCGCACTCCGGAACAGCTCATGGAAGAGATGAAGAAGGTGTTCGATATCGAAGCTCTCGACAAGATGCAGAGCCCCGCCAAGCAGAACCAGGTGAATTTCTACATGGGCGGCAAGTGGTACGCTTGCACCTTCAAGGCCCAGTTCCTCAAGAACTTGGGCCCAGTCGATAGCTTGGACGTGGCGCTCCTCCAGAAGCTCATCCTCAAGCCGCTCTTCGACATCGACGACCCGCGCACCTCCAAGCGCATCGACTTTGTCGGTGGCATCCGCGGTCTCGGCGAACTGGTGAAGCGCGTGGATAGCGGTGAATGTGCCTGCGCCTTTGCCATGTACCCGACCACTCTTGACCAGCTCATGAACATCGCCGATGCCGGCGAAATCATGCCGCCCAAGAGCACCTGGTTCGAACCCAAGCTCCGCGACGGTCTGCTGGTCCATTCGCTGGATTAATCATTGACACATGTCGGATAAGTTCTAGGGAGGGGAGAGCCCTCCCTTGTCATTATTTATATTTTCATCGAAAAGTGAAATTGTCGAGGGATTATGATTTCAATCCGTCACCTGAAAAAAGTATTCCCTAATGCCACGCCGCTGCTGGACGTGAATGCCGAAATTGAAAAGGGCGACATTATTTCTATTATCGGCCCTTCGGGTACAGGCAAGTCCACGTTCCTTCGCTGTATCAACCGTTTGGAAGATCCGACAGCAGGGGAAATTCTGATTGACGGCAAGTCCATTACGGCACCTTCGGCAGATGTTCTGTCGCTCCGTCGCAAGATGGGCATGGTTTTCCAGAGTTTTAACCTTTTCAACCACTTGACCGTTCTCGAAAACATTATGGTGGCCCAGGTGGACCTGCTTCACCGTTCAAAGAAAGAAGCCTATGAGAAGGCCATGGCGCTCCTCCATACGGTAGGCCTTGCGGACAAGGCCCTGAATTTGCCCGAAGAACTTTCCGGTGGGCAGAAACAGCGTGCGGCTATTGCCCGTACCTTGGCCATGGACCCTGAAATTGTACTGTTCGACGAGCCCACCAGTGCCTTGGACCCCACCATGGTGGGGGAGGTCCTTGCGGTTATCCGTAACCTTGCAAAGCAAGGACTGACGATGCTCATCGTTACTCACGAAATGAAATTTGCCCGGGATATTTCTACCCGTGTCTTTTATATGGACCAGGGTGTCATCTACGAGGAAGGGACTCCCGAGCAGATATTTGACAATCCGCAAAAGGACAGGACTCGTCAGTTCATAAGACGTCTTAAGGTTTTCGAAGAGGTGATCTTGCCTTCGACCTTTGATTATATGGGGACGGTGAACAGACTTTATGCTTTCGCAGAGAAGAACCAGGTTTCCAAGAGAATGTCAAGAAACATGCTCTTCGCCTTTGAAGAAATGGTGGTCCAATCCATTCTGAACAGGGTTTCAGCAACCGAAGAAATCTACATGGTCATGGAATATTCCGGCGAAAGTGACGGCCTGGTGATAAAGGTTGAATATGGGGGCGAGGCCTTAAATCCGCAAGACGGCATGGACGAAGTCTCCCGCAAATTTTTGGAACTGGCTACAAACACCATTGTTCATAATTATTCTGGTGGCAAGAACACCGTGGAACTGCGTATCAGGTAGGGGAGGACAAAGATGCTTTTGAGATTTTTATTCCTTGCCTGCCTGATCCTTTTGGGCTGTAACGAACCCGAAGAGCAGATTCGTTCCATGGGCCAGTTGAATGATTCCCGCTATACCGTCGGGTATTACGTGGGCCAGTCTTCGGAGGCGGTACTCCCGCAGGTGTTGCCCAATGCCAGGCTGAAACCTTTCAGCGATGCGGTTACGGGTTACGAGGCCCTTCGTAAGGGGCAGATAGACGGTTTTGCCTTTGAACGAATGCAGATGGAACTCGCTATCATGAGCGGCTTTACCGGAGTGCATCTGCTTCCAGAGACGCTGGGTGACACGATTGAAATGGCAGTTGGTGTTTCTCGGGTTACTAAGATTCCTGACCTGAAGCGGAAAATAGACGAATTTATCCGGCTGATTCGCGAGGACGGAACCCTGGGGGACATGCAGGAACGCTGGCTTGTCCGGGGAGCGGATTCCATGCCGGAAATTCCCGCTCCCGAAAATGCGGATTTAGTCTTGAACGTGGGAACAAGCGGCGTTGTTCCCCCGTACAGCTATTACAAGGGTGAAGCCCTGACGGGATTCGACATTGAGTTTGCCAGGCGGCTTGCCCTTTGGCTCAATGCCAAGGTGAAGTTCAAGGTCTATGACTACAACAGCATTGTCGCTGCCGCGGTAAGTGGCGATATCGATTGCATTTTGGCGAACTTGAACATTACCGCCGAGCGTGCGGAACGCATTGACTTTTCCAACCCGATTAGCCGTCTGGACAATGCCATCATGGTACGGGGCGATGTGGAAAAAACGGAAGACCTTTCTTCGGTTGCGGTCGACCTGAAGGACGTTCCGCCCCAGTTCAGGGACAAGAAACTCAAGTACACCTCCATCGACGAGATGAACAAAAACGAGAATCTGAGACTCGGTATGCAGACGGGTTTCGTTTTCGTTGACAAGGAAACGCGGCGCCTTCTCCCAAAGGCGAAAATCGACTATTACAAGTCTACGCCGGACATGGCCTACCTGGTGGCTAACGGTAAGTTGGACGGCTTTATCAACGACGAACCGGTGATTCGTTATGCGGCGCTGAACGTGCCTAACCTGGCCTATATCCACTGCGGGTTTGAACCGTTGAATGTGGTGGTGGCGTTCCCCAAGACGGCAAAGGGCAAGTCGCTCCGCGACGAGATGAACGAGTTCATCGAAAGGCATCGGGCGGCAGGGACGCTGGATTCCCTGGATAGCCTGTGGCTGGGCCATGACGAAGCAAAGAAGGTGGTGAATTTCCCCAAGGCAAAGCCCGGACGGCCCACTCTCAAGATGGGAACTTTAGCCGAAAGCGCTCCCTTCGAGTACGTGAAAGATGGAAAAATCGTTGGCTACGAGATGAACCTGATGGCCCTGTTCTGCGAGGAATACGGCTACGGAGTGGAAGTCCACAACGTTCCCTTTGAATCCCTGCTGCTGGGTCTTGAATCTTCGACCTACGACTTTGTGGCCTCCACCTTGAGCGAAATGCCTTCCATCACGGAACATTTCTACCATACGGGCGCCATCTATGTCTCTGAATGCGTGATGGCAGTGCAGATTCTGGATGAAAAGAATGTGTTGCCGCCTGCGAAAAACGGTGTGGCAAGCGACTCTACCGCCATTGTCGAAGAAGGCCTGATTGCGTCGTTGAAGTCCAGTTTTGTGCGGACCTTCGTCATGGAATCCCGCTGGAAACTGGTGACAAATGGCATCTGGGTGACTGTGTACATCTCCATACTGTCGGCATTGCTCGGTACGGTTCTTGGATTCCTGATTTGCCTGATGCGCCTTTCCAAGATTAGAATTGTAGATGCCATCGCCATTACCTACATTCGCATTCTGCAGGGGACCCCTTCGGTGGTGCTCCTGATGATTCTGTTCTATGTGGTGTTTGCCCGTACGGGAATTGATGGAGTCTGGGTAGCTGTCATTGGCTTTGGCATGAACTTCGGGGCATACGTCTCCGAGATGATGCGCACGGGAATCGAGGCGGTAGACAAGGGGCAGATGGAAGCGGCCCTTGCCCTGGGTTACACGAAACCCCGTGCTTTCTTCAAGATCGTGTTGCCCCAGGCGGCCAGGCACTTTTTGCCGGTGTACCAGGGCGAGTTCATTTCGCTGGTGAAGATGACTTCGATTGTGGGTTACATCGCCATCCAGGATTTGACCAAGGCTTCCGACATTATCCGTAGTCGCACCTACGAGGCGTTTTTCCCGCTGGTGACGACGGCTATCATCTATTTTGCCATTGCCTGGTTCTTGACCCGGGTGCTCATGGCCATGCAGAAACGCCTGGACCCGTCTCGTCGCCGGAACCGACTCCTGCGTCATTCTGGGCCACGCCCTGGAATCTAGGTGAATAACACATCACACTTTGTCATCCCCGCGACCAACATTGTCATCCCCGCGCAGGCGGGGATCTCCCTTAAATTCTACATTTATACCGATGCCTCGCCTTAAAACCACATTCCTCAGCCTGCTTGCCCTTGCGGTGTCCGCAATGGCGGCTCCGGCAGACTCGTCGTCGGCCCCCACGGGGGCGGTTTGTACTGATGGCACGGTCATTTCCTCCGTCCGTTTCGAGGGTCTGGAACACACGAACCCCCGCGTGGTTCAGCGGGAACTGTTGAACAAGGCGGGGGAGGCATTCTCTACCGAAAAGTTTGAGACCGAAAAGCGCCGCCTGCAGGACCTGGACCTGTTTACGGAAATTGAGGTGTCTTGTCGCTCTGCGTCTAATTCCGAATTCCGAATTCCGAATTCCGAATTGACTTACACCTTCCAGGAAATTTTCCGCTGGATTCCCGCCCCGGCAGGCAAGAAGACCGACCGCGACGGGCTCATGATCGGCCTTGCCCTCGCAAACCTGAATGTGCTGGGCGAAGACATCCGTGCCGAGGTCCAGTACCGCACCTCTACCGACCCGTTCCTGGACAATAACGAATACGCCTTCTATGCCAGTTCGCCCTACCTGTTCGGCCTGCCTCTGGGCTGGAACTTGGAGTTCCTCCGTACGGACAGTTACGATGACATTCGCGGTTTCCAGGACGACAGTTGGCTTCTGGACCTGGATTTGGATTACGGAATTACCCCCCATTTGTCCCTGCTCATGACGGTGGCTGGCCGCGAGTTGAAGGATGCCGCATTCTTGCCTGAATTTGGATTCGGATTCGCTTTCGATTTCCGTGATAGCAAGCTGGATAGCCGCCGGGGAGTCTATTTTGAATACATGCTGACCCATGTGGGCGAGGGAGATGACCGCGATATCAACTGCAATATCCTGGAAGAGGGCGATTGTGGCGATGGCATGGGTGGCGAGAACTACCGCGAACTATTGACGGATGCCAGGGCCTATTACACGCTCTGGCGCTTTGTGACGGGGGCGACAGCCCTGGTGCGTTACCGCCTGGGCGATGTGGAACGCTACGACTATTACTACCACGGTGGGGCAAATACCTTCCGCGGTCACGAGGCCGATTCCAATTACCTGGGAGTCCACGAAGTGCTATTGACGTTGGAAGAGCGTTTTGTGTTGATGGAACGCCATGCGGCAAGCGTTGCCGGCGTGAACTTCTTCTACGGGGTGCAGCTGGTGGCCGGTCTGGACGGAAGCCTCTTGTGGGACAAGGGCCGCCCCGGCTGGAACGATTACGAAGGTGCCGTCTATGGGGGAATCCACCTGGTGATTCCCGCCCTGGACCGTATCCGCCTTGAGGTAGGCTACAGTCCCGACAAGGGTGAACCGGTGTTCTACTTCGGCCTCTTTGACAAGGTCACGTCGTCTCGTTGGCGTAGCAGGTAGATGTCTTGGCCTTTTGCGCCTTTACATCTTTTCAGATAAATGCTAAATTTGCGTTACAAAATTGAAAAAAACAAGAATTGGGCTCAAGGTGGGCCTTTTGGAGTATAAATGGCTATTAACTATCTCGATCTCCCCATCGGACGCAAGTACCCCTACGAAGTGGACTGCGTGGTGGAAATCGGCAAGGACACCAACCTCAAGTACGAATATGACGAGCGTCTGCACGTGTTCCGCCTGGACCGCTGCCTGCTCAGCTCCATGAGCTATCCTTGCACCTACGGATTTATCCCCAGCACCAAGGCCGACGACGGCGACGCCTTGGATATGCTGATTTACAGCCCCGCCTCCATGATGACGGGTTCTGTTTGCACCTGCCGCGTGATTGGCGCTTTGGACATGACCGACGGCGGCAAGAAGGACTACAAGGTTCTGGGAGTGCCGGTCTTCAACCCGCGCCCCATCAAGGATATTACCGACGTGGACCAGATGTTCCTCCGCATCACCAAGAACTTTTTCCAGAACTACAAGGAACTGGAAGGCAAGGACGTGCAGATTGGGGACTGGCAGAACGCGGAATTCGCCCGTGAACGGGTGATTGCGGCCCACAGGGCCTACTTCCAGATGCAGGTCCAGGTTCCGGAAACCTGCTACCAGGAACCGGAAAGCGGCGACCACCTGCCTCCCGAAGAATTGATTTAACTACTTCTTCTCAATCCAATGATACCGTCCGCTGTAGCTGATTGCCTTACGGATGGCCTGGAACGTGCAGCTGATTTCGACGGCTGCATTTTTTGGTAGGGCGGCAACGCCTACGGCGGTACGGGCATGCTTGCCGTTTTCGCCCAAGATGCGTACGGCCAGCTCGGAGGCCCCGTTCAGCACGGCGGGCTGATCGTGGAAGTCCTGTGCGGACTGCACAAAGCCCTGCATCTGCACCAGCATCAGGGTCTCGTCACTTTCCAAAAGCGTCATGGCGGCGGCGATGTTGTTCATTAGGCAAATCTGAGCTGCCTCGGTAGCCTTTTCTACGGAAATGTCCGTAGGCACCGTGCCGCAGAAGTTGGAGAAGTCCCCGTTGATGGAGGGCAACTGCCCAGAAACCACGATGGTATCGCCGTAGCGGGTGGCGGGAATGTAGGCCGCCAGCGGGGCCGGGCATTGGGGCAGTGTCAGGCCCAGTTCAGATACTTTCTCTTGAATGTCCTTCATGGTTCTCTCCTTCAAATTCTCGACAGTTATTTTTTCTTAAAGACCTTTGCGAAACAAAATATACAAAGTCCGATGATGGCGGCCCAGGAGGCTACCATAAAAATCAATCCGCTTGTAGAAAATTCCATGGTTATGCCTCCTCTTCGTCGTGTTCATCGGCTCGGCCCACGGACTTGGTCTGTTTATGCAAGATGGTGGTGAGTCTTGCAGTACCACCCTGCCTCCAGGCAAAGTAGATGGCAATATTCAAAAGGATTACCAGCGCAAGCAGGAATCCGCGCACACCCCAGGTAAAGCCAATCTGGGAGAATTCGTGACCAAGGAAGGTTACTCGTGCATCGGCGGCCACATTGCTCAACAGCAACACACCCATGCCGTCGTGGATCATCCATGCCACAAGCACGATGGCAAGGTAAATCGGGCACACGTACATGATGATAGGGCGGAAAAAGCGGGGGAGCTTAAGGGCCGCGCCGTCGTTCATCAGGGCAAAGGCTTCGTTTTCGGGTTTGCCGTCTTCACCGATGGTCTCGGACTTGCGGCGACCCAGCACAAAGGCAAAAATGAACGCCTGGATGGTGCCGAGCACCACCAGCAAGAAACTACCGCCCCAGAAGTCCAGTTCATCGACGGCACCGGCGGCAAGGCCGAAGATGCCCACCAGGCTACCCAAGAAGGTCACGGTACCTGTGGCGGCGATGGCCTTTTTGCGGTGGAACTTCAGGTCGTCTTCGCAGAAGCTGATCAGGGGCTGAATGATGGAAATGGCGCTGGTGACGCCTGCGATAAAGAGCATGGCAAACCAGAGGGTCTGGAAAAATCCGCCAAAGGGAAGCTGCCCGAACACGAAGGGCATGGTCTGGAATCCGAGACCGAAGGTGCCCAGCTTGGCGCATTCCTCGATGTTGTTGCCGGCGATGAGCACCGCCATAGGAATCACGATGGTGCCGCCCAAGATAATTTCGGCAAATCCGTTGGTAGCGCCGGCGGTCAGGGACGAAAGCACTAGGTCTTCCTTGGGTTTCAGGTAACTGGCGTAGCAGAACACGATACCCATGCCAAGGCTCATGGTGAAGAACACCTGGCCAGAAGCCGCAAGCCACACGGCGGGGTTGAGCATTTCAGAGAAGTTCGGGTTCCACACGAAGGCAAGGCCCTTGCCGATATCGCTAACGGTAAGCACACGAACCACCAGGATAATGCCCATAATCAGGAGGATGGGCATGGTCACCTTGTTCACCCGCTCAATGCCCTTGCGCACGCCGAAGGACAAAAGCCCCATGTTGCAGGCGAAGGTAATCAAGAAGAACAGGATGGCGGCGGGAATGGGGCCAACCTTGGTGTTCAGCATGATGTAGTTGCCGAAGAATTCCTTCATGGGCTCGTAACCGCCGGCCACCACTTCCATCAATTTACCGGTGGCGGAATAGTAGGTAAATGCCAGAATCCAGGACTGGATAAAGACATAGTAGAAACTGATGAACAGCGGGGGTAAAAGTCCCAAGGAGCCCAGGTGCTTTGCCCAGGGCTTTTTACCGAGAATGTAGTGGAATCCACCCGGTGCGGTACCGTGGTGGTGGAGTCCTGCCGCACGGCCAAGGGTCCATTCCATCCATGAAAGGGGAATGCCCAGGAGCAAGAAGGCAATCAGGTAGGGGATGATGAAAGCTCCGCCGCCATTGGTGGCCGCCTGCACGGGAAAGCGTAAAAAGTTGCCGAGTCCGACGGCAGAACCCGCTACGGCGAGGATTACTCCCAGCTTCGAACCCCAGTTTTCTCTCTTGTTTGACATTTTTGACTATCCTAGTTCCCTGATTTTAATTCTACAAACTAAAACTTAACTCTTGTTTCCTCAAGCGAATCCTCGTGATTCTATCGCTGCGCTCCAGAATGACAGCGAGGATGACAATGCTCGTACCTCGAACCTCTTGTAACCATCACGCCTCACAACCCACAACTCACAACTCATTACTAGTCCCTAAATCCTAGGCCCTAGCCCCTTCCCTTATATTTCATCATCAGCATGGTGATGTCGTCGTACTGCGGCTCGCCATCGGCAAAGGCGTCCAGCTCCGCCTTGAGCCCGTGCAGAACACCTTCCAAATCGGTGTCGCGGTTCTTGTTCAGGTATTCCGTCAGGCGGGCCTCACCATAGAAATCCTTCTGGTGGCAGGCCTCGGTAACGCCATCGGTATAGAGGAAAATGCTGTCTCCTGCAGAAAGAGTGATGCTTTCCTGGTAGTATTCGACTTTATCCATGGCGGCCAGGGGCAACTTGCGTTTGGGAGAACGCAAGAACTGGAAATCCTTGCCTCCGATACAAATCAGGGGCGGGTTGTGTCCTGCGTTGGAATAACTCAAGACTCCCGTTTCCATGTCCAGGACACCGAACCATGCCGTCACGAACATTCCCTCGTCGTCGCTCTTGCTCAGGGAGTGGTTCACCTTGGTGAACACCTTTTCGGGAGACAGCCCCAGCTTGGCCTGGTCCTTGATGAGGGTCTTGGTAATCACCATGAAGAGGGCCGCAGGAACTCCCTTGCCCGAAACGTCGGCTACGACGATACCCACATGGGTCTTGTCAATAAAGAAGAAATCGTAAAAGTCACCGCCCACCTCTTTAGCAGGGTCCATGGTGGCAAAGATTTCTACGGATTCCGACGTGGGGAAATTGTGGGGGAGCATGCTTATCTGGATAGAGTTCCCCATCTTCAGTTCCGATTCCACGGCGGCCTTCTTGCTGGAAATGTCCGCCTGGATAAGCACCATGGTCTGCATCCGCTTTGTGGTGTTGTAGCAGACATAGATGATGGCCAAGAGGAATACCAGGTTGCTGTCGATACAGTAGAAGAAGTTGTTGATGTTGTAGTCCACCAGGAACTGGTGCAGGGCTTCCCCTTGCAGCTGGCTGATGGCGTCGGCAATGGCCGCGTCCATGGTGCTGGTGATGGTAATGATGGTTCCCGGAACAAAGGAGACCATGTTGATGTCCGGAAGCCCGTAAATAGAAGACAGGAACTTTGAAACGATATAGGCGATAGTTGTCACTATCGATACGTTCAGTGTCACCTTTTTCAGGTAGTAGCGGCAGCTCAGCACAATGGGAATGGCAAACAGGAGCTCCACGCCGTAGGAGTATATGACCGTGTAGAGGCTGATAGCCAAAAGTAGAGCCACGAGGCCCACGTACTTGGTAAACTTCTTTTGGTTCAGGCGCCTGATGGCAAACATCATGGCGATAAACAAGGCGGTCTGTAGCCCAAAGAAGAAAATCCCCCACGTGGCGGGAACATCGAAGACGCCGGTAATGGAGCAGATGGCGATGATGAGGTAGATAAAAGCCAAGATGCCGAAAGAACCTGCAATGAGGTTATTGGCCTTCCATTCGTTTTCTTCGAACAACGCCTGTGTGGATTCGCTGAACTTTATTTTTTTGTGGGCCATACCAAGTCCATAATCTTGCTGTCTACAGGGGTAATATAATAAAATTCCTGTTGTAGCTCGTGGTGGTTATGTTTTTCTTGTCTTCCTGGTTGATCATGATATTTTTCAGGACAAATCCCCGGAAAGAAGACGTTGCACTTATCTCGCTTGTGATGTCAAAAATCTTGCCGTTGTCCCTAAAAATCATCTGCACGTGTTTGCCTACGACAATGGTAAGTTCAGACAGGAGAACCCGGGGCGCATTATGCTCTATCAGGAACATGTAAATCTCTTCTATGATTAGCAGGGCCTTGGTGATGTTCTTGCTTGAAACGCCTTCCTGTGTCAGGATTTCCTTGACTTTCTGCTGGATGCTCATGGTGTTGTCGGCGTTGACCAGGAAGTCGAAGGAATAATTGTGCTTTTCCGTCTCATCCAGGAACAAAGGAAATTTTTTCCCCTTGAAGCGAAGCAGGGACAGAAGGGAACCTAGAATCAGGGTCAGGAGGGGTGCCAGGGAGAGCCCGATCCACACGCCTGAAAAGTCAAACAGTGCCCCGAAGGCAAACACGCACAGGATAGGCATGAGCAAATCCTTGAGAGCGCAGATGGTAAGGCTGTGGGTGATGGACTGCCGCACCAAGAAATAGGAGGTGAAAAGAAAAAGCAGGGCGGTACAACACAGGGTTGGGCAAACTATCCAGAGGGCCTTGGTGGAAAGTTCCTGCAGTAACGGAGATTCGATATTGAAGGCGCGGGGAATCATGGGGGCGAAAATGGCTAGAATCAAGGTGAAGATCAGCCCTTCTGCCAGTGCCGCCTTTATGGAAATTTTCATGACCTTCCGCACGCCCTCGGGATTCTTTTCGCCATGGTAGACGTTTGCAAGGGGCGTCATGGCCTGACCGATGCCGTCAAAGACGATGGTCAGCTGGATAACGCTTGTCACGAGCGTCAGCACCGGCAGGTTGAATTCGCCGTAGTTGTAAATGACGTACTTGTTCAGTATAAAAGTCTGCAGTCCCACAAGCAGGTAGAGGCTTGCATCTACGATGCTGTATTTCATAGTGGTGGCGAGGAGTTTGATGCTGAAATGGAACCTGGGCCTGAGGGAGTTGGATTTGCGGAAGAAATGGAGGCACAGGGCAAGTATGGCTCCTAGGGTGCCGACCAGAGCCCCGACGCCGATGCCGGAAATTCCCGTCTTTGTACATGCCACGATAGAAACGGGGAGGCCCACTACGAGCAGAAGCACATTTGAAAGGTAGCTGTAGGCCGCATCCCCGTCCATGAGCACCATGTCCGAAAGCAGGAAATAGATGGGGTAGAGCGTAAGCACGTACCGGTAGTAGCTGAAACAGTCCTCTGCGTATTGGGTGATTTCTGGACTTAGATTAAGGTAGTTCAGGTAGATTTCGAAACAGGCTCCGGATGCGAAATAGGTAATGGCCGAAAGCACTACAGAAACCAGGAGGCTTTGCCCAAAGACCTTGTCCGCTCCCAGCTTGTCCGTTTCGCCAATCTTGTAGGTATAGACATAGCAGGTGCCGATACTTACGATGTCGGCAAGCCCGATAAAGAAGTTCAGCAGCGGGGTAAAGACGTTCCAGGCCGACAGGGCCCTTTCGTCAAGTACGTTTCCGACAATGGCCGCATTGGAAAGAATGACCACGATGGGAATGATCATGCCTACGGTGGAGGCTCCCAGCAGGGTCTTGAATCTTTCTTCGCAAAAAATCTTGTTACGGCTCATAAATGTCGCAGAATCATTACTCTCAATAACATCAAATTATTATTTTCGGAGGTGTTCCCTGGTGCAAAAATTCATAACAACACCCCATGATGGACTTTTTTAAAGCTTTTTTCGAGAATGTGGAGCGAATGCCCGATGCCGTTGCCATGTCGGACGCAGAAAAGTCCCTTACCTACGCCGAACTGGACGCCCTTTCGGGGCGGGTCCTTGACTACCTCGAAAGCGAGAACGTGGGTGCCGAAGAAGTGGTCCTTGTAAAAATTTCCAGGAGCGCATTCCATTACGCCTGCCTTCTCGGGGTCTGGAAAGCGGGAGCCGTCTTTGCAGGGATCGAGACGGGGGAGCCTGTCGAGCGGGAAAAGTTCATCCGGGAAGATTTGAAGCCCAGGCTTGTCCTTGATGACGCCCTTCTTGAAAGGATTTTCGGTGAGAGGGCCTCGGGTTCCGCTACTTCTGGGACTTTGGGCAGGTGCCGCCCCAGAAATTTGCACGACGGTGCGTTTTTCGTCTATACTTCGGGTTCTACGGGGCACCCCAAGGGGATTCTCCATGAATACGGCTCCGTAGAACTGATGGCGCCTACCAATGTGCGGAACGCATGCGGTGAAAAAATGGTGGAACCTGGTCACAGGGTGGCAGTCATTGCGTCCCTGAATTACCTGCCGGCCTTTTTCCTTTTTGCCTGGGCGGTGACTTCTGGAGCTTCGGTTGCGGTGGTTCCCTACGCCGTTTCCAAGAACCCGGTTGTAATGCAGAACTATATGGCGGAGCAGGGGATAACCACCCTTTTTGTTACGCCCACCTACATAAAGCTTTTCAAGGAATTTCCGCCCTGTGTCTGCCGGATAATCGTGGCGGCAGAAATTATCCGCGACCTTTACCTGGATAACGTGGAACTATATGCCATGTACGGCATGAGCGAAACCGGTTCCATGCCCACGGCTTTCAAGATAGACCGCTCCTACGAAAACACGCCCATCGGCAAGCCCTATGGCGGCATGGAGGTGGATGTTTGTGAGGGAGAGTTGCGGGTGAAAAACCCTTATGTCCGCTGCTATGTGAACATGCCGGCGGAATCAGCCGAAACCTTCAGGGAAGGCTGGATTTACACCGGCGATATGGCACGGGAGCTCCCTGACGGGAATATGGTGATTGTAGGCCGCAAGAATGACATGGTAAAGATTGACGGGAACCGTGTAGAACCCGGCGAGATTGAAACGGCACTCAGGAGGGTGCTGGGGCTATCTTGGGTGTGCGTCAAGATTTTCAAGGATGCTTCGGGCAGGGCGACCATTTGCGCCTACTATACCGACGATGTGGATATCGACTATGAATCTGTCTTTGCGGGACTTTCAATGTTCTTGCCGCACTACATGTTGCCCAACCATTTTGTGCACCTGGACAGAGTCCCCAGAAACAGCAACGGAAAGCTGGATAAGCTCGCCCTGCAGTGCCCTGCCGAAGAGGCGTCTCACGCTCCCTACAGTGCCCCTGAAACAGATGGCGAAAAACGCCTGTGTGCTGCGTTCAAGACGGTATTGGATGTAGCCTACGTGGGTGCCGACGACGATTTTTTTGCCTTGGGAGGCTCTTCTATCACGACCATGGAGGCCATTGTCGCCTCCGGCATGGCGGGGCTGGAAATGTCCGACGTGTATTCGGGACGAACCCCCCGGAAAATAGCGGCACTTTGGCAGAAACGGAAATTGTCGGTTTCTGCGGAAAAGCCCGTCGCTTCGCCGGCGACAGGGATTTACCCGCTGCTTCCCACCCAGCAGTACATTTGGAATTTCCAGCAGCGTGCGGTGGATTCCACCATGTACAACATCTACGCCTTGTTCGCCCTGAAAGAATCCGTGGACTTGGAACGGCTTGGTTCGGCCCTTTCACAGGCGGTGCTTAGCCACAGGGCTTTGCTCACTCGCTTCGAAAAGACGGCGAAGGGGGAGATTTTTCAGCGGATTGGTGATGTGAAAATTGGAGACGTAGTCATTCCGGTAGAACAAATTTCTGAAGCAGAATTTGTCAAGTTGAAAGATGCCCTGGTTTGTCCCTTCGACTTGCTTAAGGACAGGCTTTTCCGCATCAGGATTTTCAAGACCGAAAAGGGGGCATTCCTCTTTACCGATTTCCATCACATCGTTTTTGACGGAACCTCCATCCACGCATTTTTGCGGGATGTGGAAAAGCTTTATGCCGGCGGTAAGCCAGAAGACGATGGCTACGAGGAAATTCTGTCAAAGCGCCTAGATTTGCCCAGCTCTACGGAATTCCGTGCCGCCCTGGAACGCTTTGATGCCCTGTTCGGCATGGGAACGTGGGATTGTTGCCCCAAGACAGATTTTGAATCGTCGGATTTGTCCGAAGATATAATGATTTCGGAACTGGACATTGAACGCGCCAGGTTGGAAAACTTCTGTGTCCAGGTTAAGATTGGCCTAAGCACATTCTTTATCGCGGTCACCTTGAAGGCCATGGCCCGCTACAATCAGACCCGCAATGTCCTGATAAACTGGATTTACAAGGACAGGGACGATGTGCGAGAATCCAGGGCGGTGGGAGCCCTTTATTCCTCGCTCCCGGTGGGTGCCGATGCTTCGTTGGGGGATCTAGATTTTCTGCGGGAGGTCCACCGCCAGGTGCAGCAGAACATTGCCAATCCGACTTGCCAATACACTCTTTACAAGAATCAAAACCGGCCCCATGACAGTCTGTGCGTCCTTTATCAGGGGAACATCCGCAATGCGAGTGGGGGAAGTTCCCTCATTAAGCGTAGGCTTGAAATCAAGCGCCCCAAAGCCAAAAATCAGAGCATCTTTGACCTGGAAATTTTGGACGCAAGAGATCGTTTTGCTCTCATGTTCGACTACGATAGCGACAGGTACAATCGGGCAAGCATCAAGTCGTTTATGGCCCTGTGGAAGTCACAGGCCCGCGAATTTGTTGAAAACGCGTCTTCTGGCGTGTGATTTTCCTCAATTTGCCAAACATTTCGGTGCTTTTGACGAACAAAAAAAGCAAAAATGTATTCTAGAGCACATTTGTGTGTGGGGCTTGTTTTAATTTGTGACAAATGTAAGAAAAAATTATACATTCTGAATAGAAGTTTAACGTCCTTGCACAAGACTAAGAAAATGAACTGTTTGCATAAATCCATCGCGTTATTGTGCGCAATGACCGTGTCCGTTTTGGCCGCAGAAGGGGAGGCATTACCTGCCCAGATGCCGCCTGCTGAAGAATCTGTTGTGGAATCCGCTCAAGCCGAGGCAGTACCTGCAGAATCATCCGTAGAACCTGTCGCCGAAGCGGCAGCGGAACCTGCAGCCGAGACGCCGGCCCCTGCTGAATCCGTAGAACCCGCGCCTGCCGAGACGCCTGTGGAAGCAGCCGTCGCGGAACCTGCTCTGGCTCCCGCCCCGCAACCTGCGGTTGCAACGGCTCCTGTTGAACCTGCGAAGGCTCCTGCCGAGCCCCAGGACGGCGCACAGTCGGCCTCCATCTTTGTGCAGGACCCTGCGGTATTCCACCAGCGGGAGGCGGAACTTGAAAAATTGAAGAAGTCGCTGCAAGGCAAGAACGAGGGCCTAGACTCTCTGCTCCTGGAAGCGAGCCAGATTGCCAAGAAAAACGACCAGTGCGCAACCATTAGCATTAACGACGTGATGGGGGATGAGTGCTGGACTTTCTACCGGGTGGAACTCCCTGCCTTTGAAGAACGCTATATGCGGGTTACCGGCGAGGTCCGTCTTGGTCACATGGAAATGGCCCGTGGCCTGGAAGACCGCAAGTTGCAGATTGAGGCCTGCACAGAGGCCCTTTACAGTTTTGCCCAGAGCAAGGACCAGTTTTTGAACCTGCAGGGCGGCGTTTTCTTGGAACCCTTGAGCAGTGGTTTCCAGGCCAATTACGACTTTACCCTTCAATACGAGCCCAACCACCGCAAGCATTCCTTTGAAATCGCCCAGAAGTGGGGCGAGACCTGTCGCGAGATGGTGGTCCGCCAGGATGGGGAGGGCTTTGCTCCTTTCTTCCTGGAAAAACTCCAGGCGTTGAATGCCGAACTTGCCAAGAACGGCTCCCTGGCGGTTTACAAGACCGACACCACCGCAGCTCCGGTGATTTACATGGACATCGCCAGGCCGGTGCGCAGCGCCTATTACCTGAATGGGGTCAAGTTGTTCCACAGCCGTATTAGTGGCGGTCCTGCAAGCGAGAGTAATGTCCGTATCAAGTTTGAGAAGGGGCGTGTCAGTGTCGATGGTGAACCCGTGGTCATGAAACGGGGCAAGCCCCAGACCTTCAAGGGTTCCGTGGAGTACAAGGAAAAGGCCACCTCCATGAATGGTCGCTGGATTTGGGAAAACCAGGGCAATAACGACGGAGTGGACTTTGGACCCGAAGAAGACGAGGCTGTTCTGGACAGCATCTACGCGGCAGAACAGGCCGCGAAGGTTGCCGAACTGGAAAAACGCCGGGGTGCTCATATTTCGCCTTGGGTAGGTATCACTGCGGCCTTTGCCCAGTTTAGTGACAAGAACTACAAGGCTTTTGAATTGGATGAAAATGCGCTGATGATTATGCCTGACCTGGTGGCAACTCTAAGATTTGCTTACGGGTTTGGCGACTTGGGCGAGAGCCGTATTTCTCTAGGTGCCGGCGTATATGTGGGTGCAGGCCTTGGTGACGGAAAACTCCAGCGCGTCTATGTGGCTCCTGTGGGGCAGTTCCATTTTGACTACAACAACTTTGGTCTGCGTGAGACGGCCATTATCGCCATTCCGGAGGATGACTCCGAAGAATGGATGCAGTTCCGCACGGGCCTTTTCTACAGCTTTGGGAACCTGGGTATAGAGTTGGGACATGACTTTGTGACGAACCTTGGGCAGGGCGGCTACATAACGCTGTTCTGGGAACTATAGGGGGTGACTATGTTTTTAGACGAAAGACGAAAGACGAAAGACGAAAGAATGTGTCATTCTGAGCTTAGCGAAGCGAAGTCGAAGAATCTTTTACTGATGTCCGCCCTTTCCCTCCTGCTCTTGTCTGGTTGCACCCTTTACGACAACTACGACATCGACCTGATGGAGGGTGGTACCGCCTCTATCGAAAGTAGTTCCGCCGAAGAGGAATCTTCTAGTTCCACCGATGAAAACGGAGTTTCGTCGTCAAGTTTTGCGGAAGAATCTTCTAGTTCAGCTGAAGAGAAAGACGCTTCTTGTGACGGTATGGAACGGGGTGGAGTGACTTATGCTACCGTGGTTATTCATGAGAATTGCTGGATGGCGGAAAACCTGAATTATGAACCCGCAGCTGGACACAGCAAGTGCTTTGATGATGATCCGGCGAATTGCGAGAAATATGGACGGCTTTACGACTATCCCGCAGCCGAACAAGCCTGCCCTACGGGATGGCGTTTGCCGACCTCTGCGGATTATATTGACTTGCAGACCTACTCAGCCTCTCCAGCAGAAGAAGCGGGAGCTCATTTCAAGACCACCACGGGCTGGATTGGTGAGAACGGGGACAACAAGCTGAAATTCTCGGCCTTGCCGGGAGGATTTTGTGACAGCGGTGATTGCCTTTTCGTGGGTAAGGTCGGTTACTGGTGGACCAAGACTGAAAGTGTGATGGGAGAACATATGAGTTTGTACCTGAGCGGAGATAGACAGGACTTTTCGGCCTCGCTTCCTCAGGATGACGAATCGTTTTTGTCGGTGCGTTGTATAAAGGACAAGTAACATGAGATACGCCGTTTGTCAAATCTTGTTGGCTTTGTTGTTGGTATCGTGTAGTGATAGCGACCTTGGTGACGACATTAACGGTAATAATACCCTTGCTGTTTATTCTACGGTAGAAGATTTGCCTCCTTGCACCATCAAGAACGAGGGTGAACAGCTGTTCGTTAAGTCCGAAGGCATTATCCGCGTCTGCGCCGATGAGAAATGGTTTGCTACCATGGAGCGAGGTGGCGGTTGTAGTACCGAGATGTTGAAAGACAGTTCCGGCCTCAAGATCGTTTGTGACGGTGATTCCGTTGGTGTGGTGCTTAACGGTAAGAACGGTTCTAACGGTAAGAATGGAATCCTTCCGGATTCATCAGAAAATGACGATATTGTCTTGGATTCCGAAAAAGTGGCTACTTCTTTGGAAGGGGTTAGCGGCTATTCTCAGAAAGGACCTTTTATCAATGGCTCCAAAGTGACCGTTATTGAACTGGAAAGTGGCCGTACCCTGAATCAGACGGGAAACACCTTTGAATCCAAGATTCAGAGCGATGACGGTCAATTCAAGCTGAATGCCCGCATGATGGTGAGCCAGTACGTGGAACTCCACGCAGAAGGATACTACAGAAACGAAGTTTCTGGCGGAAATTCTGAAGCTCCTCTGACACTTTATGCACTGACCGACGTGAGAAAAAGGGATGGCGGCATCGTAAACATCAACCTGCTGACTCACTTGGAATACCACCGTGTTGTCTATCTGGTAAAAAACAAGAAGATGAAGGTTGCCGCGGCGAAGGATTCTGCCGAAAAGGAAATTTTTGGCCTACTGAACATCAATTCCAAGGATTTCTTTAGCTCTGAGGATCTGAACATTGCCGGCTCCAGCGAAGGAGATGCGGCACTTTTGGCATTTTCGGTAATGTTCCAGGGAAATCGTGGAGTTGCCGACCTGACAAAACTTTTGACAGATGTTGCCACCGACATTGAAAAGGATGGTTCCTGGGACGATGTTTCTGCCAAGGCGAAAATTGCAGACTGGGCAGAAAATGCCGATGCCACGGGTAGGATCGAAACGATACGTGCCAATGTGGAAGATTGGGGCCTGTCATCAATGGTGCCGAATTTCGAGAAGTATATCCGTTCCTTCTGGACCAAGGAATATGGCATACCTACGTGCGATAAGGATAATGTTGATAAGGTGGTGGCTGCCGGAGCGGAACGCTTGGCGGAATCCAAGAACCGTTTTGTCTGTGTTGATTCTGCTGGAGTGGGCTATATGTGGCGCAGGGCTACGAACCTGGAGAAGGATACCTATGGATGGCCGGCTGGGACCGATGGACAAATAAAGTCGGGCGACATAAATACGTCGGCAAAGTATGTTTATGATTCAGTCATGGGACATTGGCGCGAGATGACGGAGTTGGAAGAAATTTATGGATTTTGCAATGAAGATGTAGAAGCCGACTCTGCTGCAAGTGTAAAGCCGAACAAGTCCGACAAGATAGGGAATGAATATTACCCCAATGTGGTGTGCACAAATCGCCATTGGGAAGGCTGCAGTGCCTACTATGCGGACACGCGAAAATATCCAAGCGAGGCTTCCGATGGATCGGTTCGCCGAGGCGATTATACTACCAACACTTATGTATTCGATACGAATTATGGATTTTGGCGTGTGGGATGGAGTGAGGAAAGAGACCTTGGCCAGGGTTGCACTGCTTCGAACCATGGTCAGGTAGTCCATTTTACCCCTGATTATACGGATGCCGATTTCTATTATTCTTGCAGACCCGATTCTTTCCTTGTGGATTATGGATTCTTCAAGGGGTATGAATACTATAAGCCTGAGCAGAATGTCAATGGCCTTGCCAGTGATGACGAACATTGGGTTCAGACGCAGTTCCGCTGGCACGAGGATAACTACGAGGTAGGGGAGAACACCTTTACGGATGGCGCCCCATGTAATGACGGTGATATGATGCAGGGACTTAAAACGAAAGATTCCTATTTTGTTTGCGATGGGGGCTTTTGGCGTGCGGCGACTATACAAGAGGAAATTGCTACCGAATCTTGTACAAAGAATGGCCTTGGGTTTATATATAATGATAGCATAACTTGTGAGGCGGGAGAGTGGCATTTGACGAGTGTTTATGACTATTCTCCAGCACAGGTTCGTGAAAGGTTTTTTAATACGGCTTCCGTTCCTAGCGGTATAGAATTGGGGATTCTTCATGATGACCGTGATGGTCGGGATTATCGAACGATTAAGGTGAATATTAGGTTATGTCACACGAATATGGAACCTGAGTTTATTGAATGGATGGCAGAAAACTTGAATTTTGTAGAAGATGATGATTATCCGCATTTGAAAGGA
>CAMHDS010000042.1 GCA_946183925.1 uncultured Fibrobacter sp.
CCGACGTCGACATGTACGACCAGAAGGACGCAACGGGCTTCATCCGCTGCTTCGGTCTGCCTCTCAAGACCCGCGCTCTCTTGCTTGGCAAGAAGACCAACGTGGACTTCGGCAAGCCGGTGGTGCTCCCGAAGAAGTAGCCGGTTCGTCCCGATTGTTATCCCCGTGTAGGCGGGGATCTCCTATAAAAATCCTCGACTTCACAAATGTGGGCTGGGGATTTTTTGTATCTTTTTTACGTATGAATATTCGCGTTCCTTTTATTGCGTTGGCGCTCCTGATTGGTGCGTCTTTTGCTGACGATCCGCGTTTTGAACAGGGTGCCCGATTCCTCGCCCAGGGTGAATACGAAAAGGCCCTCGGTGAATACCGTGCGGTCCTTGCCGAACAGCCCCAGAATTCCGACGCCTACTTTGCCGCCGCCGAAGTCTATATCAAGATGCCCAAGCCCGACTACAGCAGGGCTCTGGCCAACTACCGCCTGGCCTACAAGTTCACGCCGACTATGAGTGCCGCCTACGAAGGTGCGGCGAAAGTTTATGAAAAGCTGGGCCAAAAGGCCAAGGCCGAAGCCGAGCTTGCAAAGGACCCGAAGAACAGGCCCCCTGAGCCTGTAGCGACGGAATCGGTTGCTGAACAGGCCGCCGCACCTGCGGCTCCTGCCGCGACCGCGCCGGAACAGCCCGCTCCTGTCGCAACGGCGCAGACATCTGAACAAGCCCCTGCACCGGTACAGGAGGCTGCTCCCCAGGCCGCTCCTGCTGCTGAACAGCCCGCACAGGCAGCCCCCGCACCTCAACCAGCTCCTGCACAGGCTGCTGCCGCTGAGCCCGCCCAGCAGGCTCCTGTACAAGCCGCTCCGGCAACGCAAACTGCCGCTCCCGAAGCCGCACAGCCAGCGTCTGCACAGCCTGCCGCAACGGCACCTGCTGCCGAGGCATCCGTCGCAAATCCCGACGATCCTTTTGAAAAGGGCAAGGCTTTTCTTGCTCAGGGTAAGTACGAAGATGCCGCCAAGATGTGGCGCGAAGTCCTGAAGAAAACTCCGGGGCACGTGGGTGCCTACTACTATGCCGGCGTTACCCGCCTAAAGATGGGCGAATACGACAAGGCCGAATTCAACCTGAACAAGGGTAAGGAGTACAAGGACGGCGCAGCCGATGTCCACTACTACATGTCCCTTATTTACAAGGCCCAGAACAAGACGGACCAAGAAAAGAAATCCCTTGCCGCTTACATCAAGAAGGCCGGCCCTAACGGTGAGTTCCGCAAGGCCGTAGAAGCCCGCCTTGCCGAGATGAAAAATGCAACCGTCGATTCTGCGGCCACGACTGGTCAGGAAGTGTCTGTAGCGCCGGAAACGGCTCCTGCGGCTACGGCCCAGAAAATCGCTCCGGCTCCGGCCAAGGCCTATTCCATCGCCCGAGCCAACGAGCTTTTCAAGTCGGGCAGTTTCGAAGAAGCCCTGCAGGTTTACAAGGTAATGCTGGAAACGGAGCTTTCTCCCGAAGACCGTTATTTCGCGCTGCTCCAGATGGGTAACATCTATCGCGAACTTCGCGATTTCCACAGTGCCGCTTCCCGCTACCGCGAAGTAGTGCAGCAGTATCCCGATTCCGACTGGGCCACAGAAGCTGAGCGTGCCCTGGAAGATGCCGTGTGGCTTGAAAACCACAAGAGTGAACTCCCGCGTCACAAGCGTTGATTTTATAGAAAGCGATTCTAGATGAATGCGCCGGTGCCTTACACCGGCGTCTTGCTTTTTTCGCCGGCATTTTCCCGGACGAGTTTTGGTACAAGGTAACCGGGCAGCTTGGTGCGAATTTCTGCAATCAGTTTGCGAGCCCGCTCGTCGGAAACTTCGAAATGGGCCACACCGTTGGCGTGGTCCAGCTGGTGCAGGTAGTAGGGGAGTACTCCCTGCGAAAAAAGTTTACGGCAAAGTGCTTCGAGTGTTTTAGTGCTGTCGTTTACGCCTTTCAAAAGAACGCTCTGGTTGAGTAAAGTCCAGCCGCTATATTTGAGGTGGGCAAATAGGGTGGCAGAGTCTTCGTCTAGTTCATCGGCATGGTTCACATGCGACACCAGCACACAGCTGAATCGGGTAGGCAATTCGCGTAACAATTCAAAGTGCTGCATTACAAGATCCGGACGCATTACAGGGAGTCTTGTATGGATGCGAAGGGTTGTGACCGAGGGATGTGCGGCGATGGATTCCACCAGGTCCCGGAACGCCCCGGGCGAAAGCGTGAGGGGGTCGCCTCCGGAGAGGATGACTTCCCATATTTCGCTGTGGGTGTCGAGCCAGTTGCTGACTTCGCGGGCCACGTCGGGTATATTCTGGAAGGGGTAGTTCTTGCGGAAGCAGAAGCGGCAACGGACACCGCAGGTGGCGGTTGAGACAACCAGGGCGCGTCCATCGTATTTTTGAATGACGCAGTCGGACTTGCTTGCGGGCAGGTCTCCTACCGGGTCGTCAACGAATCCGGGAATGTTTTCCCGTTCTACGGTAAGGGGCAGAACCTCGCGAAGGAGTGCTTCGGGGTGGCTAGATTTTTTTATCTGGTCGGCGAAGTGCCTTGAACAAAGGAATGGAAACTTAGGTGCGGGGTCTAGGTTCGCAAGGGTATCTGATTTAGCGAAGCTGGTTGCAAAATCGCTTCCCAGATAGTCCAAAAAGTCTGAAATTTGTGTGAAAGCGGTCCCTGAATTTTCCATTATATACTAAATTTAGCTTCAAAATCAACAAGAGGATAATATGGGTACTGTAAGCACCAACGAATTCCGCAAGAAACTTAAAATCATGGTTGATGATCAGCCGTACGAAATCATCGAAAACCAGTTCGTGAAACCGGGTAAGGGCCAGGCCTTCAACCGCGTTCGTATCAAGAATCTGGTGACCGGCCGCACCCTGGAACGCACCTGGAAGAGTGGCGATACGGTGGAAGAAGCCGACGTGACCTTCACCGAAATGACCTACCTCTACAATGACGGTTCTACTTGGTATTTCTTGAACAACGAATCCCAGGAAACCGAAGAAATTTCCAAGGAAGCTCTGAACGGCTGCGAAGTCTGGCTCCTGGACGGCGCTACTGTGGAAGTGACCTGGTGGAAGGACCCGAAGTCCGGCGCTACGCTTCCCATCGAAGTGATTCCGCCTACCTTCGTTGACCTGATGATTGTGGATGCTCCTCCGGCAGTGCAGGGCAACACCAGCGGCAACGTGATGCGTGAAGCCACCCTCGAAACCGGTGCCAAGGTGATGATCCCGCTGTTCATCGAGAACAACACCAAGATCCGCGTGGACACCCGCGACGGTTCTTACCTCGAAAGAGCGAAGTAAAAACGACTGTTCGCGCTAGACTCTGGACAACAAGTACAGGGCTGGCGCTCACTCCCACCTAAAGGTGGCCATGTACACTAAGGCAACGAATTGCCATGGCAATTCTAGTTGCCAAGTGTCCAAAGGTCGCAACCGCCCCAGTTTAATAACTGGGGCTTTGTTGCTCACGGGAAATAGCTTATTATCTGATAGCTTTGCGGAATACTTCAGCTACTCTGTCCGGGTTGTCGCTTTTTAGCCAGCTGAGGGTCTCGGTTCCGCGGTAGCTCCAGGCGAAGATGTTGTCGATTCCTGCCTTGCGGCTTTCGGCCACAGCGATGGCCAAGTCGTTTTCGCGTCCGGCTTCGATCTGGTAAGCCTTCACCCACATCTGCATGGCCTTGCCGTATTTGGTGGCAACGTCCACAAGCTTGCGGGCAGTCTCGGCGTATTTTTCCCGAACCCATTCTTCGGTAGCGCCACGTTCCCAGTACGGATCACTGGCCACTTCGTCGACACTTTCGAGGCTTGCCACCCGGCTCCAGTCATCGAGGCCGGCAGGGAACCAGGGCGGCAGCATGCAAACGCAGTTGCGCTTGCCGCGGGCGTGAACATCCTCGGTCATTTCTTTCAAAAAGTCAATCAGGCTGTCTTCGCGGAACTTCAACACGTCTTCGGTGAGTTCTGCGGGCATCTCGTAGCCGAAACGTTTGCGGAAAAGTTCCTGGCAATGGGAACAGCGGCAGCTCCAGTTCTGGAGTCCGCCTTTCTCGAAGTAGAAATGGGGCTCGTCCCAGAAGAGGGTACTTACTTTGGTTGCACAGACGGATTCAATCCAGCGGTGCATGTAGGCCCGAAAATCCGGATGGTTGGGGCAGGCGGCCACCTTAGGCTTGCCGTCTAGCGCCACCTGGCACAGGTCGTGATTACGGGCGGTGAGTTCCGAATAGGCTTCGCCGCCGAATACCCGGCCCACTCCCCAGGGGTTCACGTAGACCGTTAGACCTAACTCGGCGGTCCGGTCCACGATTTCACGCATGGTGTCGTAGTAATACTGCTGGTCTTCTTCGCTCCAGGTGTGGAGCACGGCGTTGAAACCCGCCGACTTGATGTCTTGCATGTCGGATAATGCATGCTTTGGCGTGCGTACGCCGAAATAACTGACGCCTTTAATCATACAGGCTCAATATAGAACTTAAGGGTAATGAGTGGTGAGTAGTGAGTTGTGAGTCCTTATAATCGCGCCTTTGGCGCCAAGTTATATACTCATAACTCAAAACTGATAACTCGTTAGTTCTCCGCCCACTGTGGCGTGGGAGTCTTCCGCAGCACCTGGTCCAGGGTCTCCCGCCACTCGTCTTCGGTAAGGGGCCTGCGAATCCAGTAAAGACCGTCTTCTTCTTTTTCGATGGGCATGGAGTCCGGGACGATTTCCACGATCCAGGATTCGGGGATGCTGTTGCGGAGCCTTCTGCTGAAGGCGATGTTCATGTCGGTGGGCCTGTCGGCGTGGTCAAAGATGATGAGCGCCGGAGAATCCCCCGTAATGAGGGCCGTTTCCAGGATGTTCGCCGCTTCTTCGATGGTGTTGCAGGTGTACATGGTGGAATCTTCGGCCATGTCGTTCTCCAGAAGCCAGCGGAGAGTCCACTGGCTCAGGCGGTCCAAACTGCCCGGTGAAGAAGGGGCTATGAAGAATATGTGTCCCACGGGCTAAAGTATAGAAAGATTGAAACCTCTTTTTTAGAGGCAAAAAGGGCAATTTTGGAGCGAAATCTATTATTTTTGAGATAGGAAAAACATATCAAACATTAATCAACAATTAACGCACATGTTTCCCGACCTTGGCGAATTCAGACTGATAAACGGCATCCTGGAAAAGTCGCTGCCCCTGAAAAAGGAAGACCCCGAATACCGGGATTGGCTCTCGGTAGGCGATGACGCTGCCGAGTTCGACGGCTGGCTTGTCACTAAGGATTTGTCTGTAGAAGGGACCCATTTCCGCTTGGACTGGTCCACGCCGGAACAGGCGGTGGAAAAGCACATTGTCTCCAACGTTTCGGATATTTCCGCCATGGGTGGCAGGCCCCGCCTGGCCCTGTTCGGCCTCTGCGTAGGCAAGAGCTGGAGTGATGAAACGGTGCGTCGGGTTTCCGCTGCTGTGGCGGAAGGATTTGCCAAAAGGAACATCGCCCTTATCGGGGGTGATACTGTCTCCGGCGAAGTGGGAATGTTTTCTACGACCCTCTTAGGCGAGCAGGTGGCGCCAACCCGCCTGCTCCGGAGTGGCGCTAGGGCGGGCGACAGGCTTTTCGTCTCGGGAACTCTCGGGCGCTCTGCTGCGGGGCTCTGGCTGTTGCAGAACCGCCCTGCCGGTTTCGAGGAATTTCAGGACCTGATTCAGTATCACCTGTGTCCGGAAATTCGGGAGGATATGGGGGCAGAATTGACCTCTACGGGCGCTTGCCATGGTGCTTTGGACATCAGCGACGGCCTTTCTTCGGAACTGAACCATCTGGCCTTGTCATCGGGGGTTTCTCTGGAGGTGGATGCCGACAGAATTCCTGTAGACCCTAGGGTTTTAGAAATGTGCAGCCGATATGGCCTGAATCCCATGGATTTTGCGATGGATGGCGGTGAAGAGTACGTGCTTTTGTTTACCGCTTTTGCCAAAAATGATATATTTTCAATGAAAGGTTTCCCCAATGGGGTATACGAGATTGGCACTGTTCAAGAAGGGACTGGCGTCTACATGCTCGAAGAGGGGAAAAAGAAGATTGTTAAAGCACAAGCTTGGTCACATTTATGATAAGTAATACGAAAATGAACTTGGGTCAACTGCTGATTCGCCAGGGCGTCCTGGACGAAGACCAGCTGGCTCACGCCACCTCGGAACACAAGCGTACCGGAATCCCTCTGGCGAAGATTCTCATTCGTCTGGGCATGGTCAGCGAGGATACCCTTACGAGTATCTTGGGCGTGCAGATGCAGTCCACCACCAAGATGCGTATCGGCGAGATGTTGCTTGCCCAGAAATACATCACCCAGGAACAATTGGACCAGGCTCTGGAAGAACAGAAGAAGACTGGCAAGCGCCTTGGCCGTACTTTGGTGGACTTGAAGTTCATGCCCGAAGAACGCCTGGTGGAGATTCTCTCCAAGCAGTTCGAAGTTCCCTATGTAAGGCTTGAAAATTTTGCTATCGACCCCGAGGCCTACACCTACTTGCCCGAAGACTTGTGCAGGACTTACAAGGTGGTGCCCCTGTTTGTTTCCAAGGGCGAAGATGACCGCCGTGTCCAGCGTGAAGCCCTGACCATCGCAATGACTGATCCCACCAACATGCGTGTGATCAACATCGTGAAGTTCAAGGTAAAGATGGAAGTGGACATCGTCATGGCCTCCGACGCAGATGTGGTCAAGACTATCGACCGCGTGTTCGCGGGGCGTAGCACTTCCGAAGAATCCTTGGCGGAGCTGATTGGTGAGACCAAGGATGGCGAAGAACTGGAGACCGTGGAACGGGGTCAGGGCGGTAACGACGAACCGGAACTGACCGACGAAGAAGGCCGCCAGGTGGTGCGAATCGTGACCACGCTGATTCACGAAGCCATCGCCCGTCACGCATCCGATATTCACCTGGAACCCCAGGAGACATTCCTCAAGCTCCGCTACCGTATTGACGGCGACCTGCAGGTCATGTCTCCCATTCCTGCCCGCTTGATGCCTCAGATTCTTTCCCGTATCAAGCTTCTTTCCAAGATGGACATCGCCGAAAAGCGTAAACCCCTGGATGGTCGTTTCACGGTGCGTTACAAGGGCTCCGAGGTGGACCTTCGTGTGAGCTCTTTCCCGATTTCACTCCGTAAGCGCGGTGTTTGTGAAAAGATCGTTATGCGTATCTTGGACCCGAACTCGGGTCAGTTCCCCTTGAAGGACATGGGCTTTGACCCCCGTGTTCTCAAACAGTTTATTGATGCCATTAACGCTCCTAATGGCATTGTGCTTGTGACCGGTCCTACGGGTTCCGGTAAGTCTACCACGCTTTACGCTTCTATTCGAGAAATTCTGGATTCCACCATCAACATCTCTACGATGGAAGACCCTGTGGAACTTAATATTGACGGTGTGAACCAAGGTCAAATCAACAACGCCGCAGGCTTTACCTTCGCCGCGGGCATTCGCGCCCTGCTCCGTCAGGACCCGGATGTGATTATGATCGGTGAAATGCGTGACCAGGAGACGTCGTCTATGGCTATCGAAGCCGCTCTGACGGGTCACTTGGTCTTCAGTACGCTCCATACCAACGATGCTGCCGGTGCATTCCCCCGTCTGCTGGAAATGGGCCTGGAACCCTTCTTGGTGTCCACCGCCATCAAGGGCGTGCTTGCCCAGCGTCTGGTACGACGCATCTGCAAGTACTGCAAGGAACCTGTAGAAATATCTCCGTCCCTCCGCGAAGAACTCCACCTGTCTCCCGACATGCAGTTCTACCACGGCAAGGGTTGTGAAAAGTGCGACGGTTCTGGTTACAAGGGCCGTTGCGGTATCTACGAGTTCCTGGTGCCCAACGAAACCGTGCGTAACTTGATTATCAAGCGTTCCTCCGGTGACGTCATCAAGCGTGCCGCCATGCAGGAATGCGACATGATTACGCTCCGTATGGACGGTATCCAGAAGGCCTTGGACGGTCACACCACGCTGGAACAGGCGGTGGGTGCCTCCGCTGCTGACGACGTCTAATTTGTCGTAAAGGTTATTTCTGAAATCTCTAGAGCCTTTCGCCTATAAGGGCGAAGGGCTCTGCTTTTGTAATGCGCACTTGTAGAGCTTTACCTGCCGGGATGTTCCCCTGCAGGGCCACGGGGCGGTAGGCGCCGTTCCGTGCGATGGTGGTACCTGCCCGGTGGCCTTGTTTTTCGGTCACAACCGTGCAGGTCTTGCCAACCCAGCGCTGGTTGTTTTCTTGGGCGATTTGCTGGAAGGCGTCGAACAGTTGTGCGGAGCGTTCGTGCTTTACGCTGTCAGGAACGGCAGGCGTGTCGGCGGCGTTTGCTTCTTCTATGCGGGCGGCAACAGTTCCCTTGCGGGCCACGAACCGCGTAATGTTACAGACGGTGGGGCGGGTCTCCTTCAGCAGGTCAAGAGTCTCTTGAAAGTCGGCATCTGTTTCTCCAGGGAAACCTACAATCAGGTCTGTACTGAGGGTGAACAGCGGGAACTTTTCTTGCAACTCCAGCGCAAAGTTACGGAAGTCTTCTACGGAGTGTTTGCGGTTCATGAGCTGCAGAACGCGTTCGCTCCCGCTCTGGACAGGAACGTGCAAGAACTGGTAGAGCCGTTCGTCCTGAAAACATTCCAGCAATGCATCTTTATAGCCGAGGATGTGCCTCGGGTTTCCCATGCCCAACCGGATCTTGTAGTTTCCGGGAACCTGGGCGAGAATTTTTTGCGTGAGGTTTGCAAGGTTCGAGCCGGTGTCAAAACCGTAGCAGGCGCAGTCCTGCCCGCTGAGCTGAATCTCCAGGCATCCGTCGTCCACCAGGCGCCGGACCTGATCCACGATGGCGTCTTCGGGCTGGCTTTGGAGCCGTCCTTTTACCAGCTTCGTGGAGCAGAAGGCACAGGCGTCCAGGCAGCCTTCCTCGATGTTCACGATGCCTACGAAGGGGGACTGCCGAAGGATTCGTATGTCATTCTGGAGCCCCTTTGGGGCGATAGAATCCAAGGACTCTAGCGCTTTCAAACTCGTGAATGCTACCTTGTCTGAAATCTTGCGGGCTTCTTCCTGGAAATCCTTGGGAGCGCATCCTGTTATAAAGACGGGTGCCTGCGGAAAAGTCGTTACCGCCTGCTGCAAAAGCTTCAGGGCGGTTCCGTTTCCCTTGACGGTGCACACGTTCAGGTAAAAGGCAATAGGCTGCTCCGTCGGGAATTCAAACGAGATGGAACAATCCGGATGTTGTGCGGACAGCGCCCGGGCGATTTTTTCTCCGTCGCCGAAGTTGGCGGCACAGCCCTGGCTGAGGACTGCAATGACAGGCGATGCGGCGGAACTCATCTTTCGAACCGCTCCAGGGTGATTCCCGGATAGTAATGGCTCAGGATTTCGATGTAGCTCTGACCCGCCTGGGCCCGGGCCCGCACGCCCATCTGGCACATGCCTACGCCGTGGCCGAATCCCCTACCTTCGAGAATCCACTTGCTGCCGTCCTTCTTGACGGTAAAGAAACTGGAGGGGAGGATTACGCCGCCCTTGCGGAAAAGCCAGCGTACCTTGTCGCCGCGGACTTCGAAAGTTCCCGCGTCCGTAGTGACCGCAAGAGTCAAGATGCGCCCGCTTTTAAGCAGGTCTTTGACGGTAATGTCCTTGACTTTCTTGAAGGGAGCGACTTTCGCCTTGGAATCCCTGGCGTTTTGGACAAAGAGTTTCACCAGCTCGTCACTTTCGAAGGTCCGTTCCCACTTGCTGTAGCTGGACTCCTTGCACCAGGGCGTTCCATCGCTTCGCAGGTCCGGTTTGCTCTTGAGGTAGGGCAGGTTCGGCTTTTCCCAGGTGTCTAACGTCTCGGACATGCCTCCGCAGGTGGAGTGGTAGTAGGCGGTAATGAACTCGCCATTATACATCATGACTTCGCCCTTGGTCTCCTTGACGGCGCGGTCTGTCAGGGCCGTTGCGCTCTGGAGGCCTTTATACACCTGGTCCTTAGTGTCGGCGAACACGTCAAAGCCTAGGGACTCCCGGCTCCCGAAATGCTTGTAGGCGTAGGTGCGGGCCGCTACCGCCTGGGCCTTCAGCGCCTCGAAACGGCTGCTGTCCAGCTGTCCGATTTCGTAAGGGATCACGCCCCGCAGGTAGTCTTCCATGTCCACCGTATTGATGGCGTTGATTTTCCCGTTGTTGTAGGAGATGGTAAAAAATCCCGGATAGCAGGAACTAGCAAGTTGTTTTTGGGTCGGCGCGATAGAGACGCACTTGCCGTCGTCGATATCCTTTTTAACGGCGTTAAAAGAATTTTCCTTCCCCTGGAATTTCAACTCCTTGCCCTTGACGGTAATGTGGATAACCTCTCCGCCTTTTGAAAGGTACAGTTCCTTGACGTCGGTATAGACCCCTACACGAAGAGGCCTATTCAAGTTCGTCGGTATCTTTTCCGCCTGGACTCGGGCCAAAGTATCTCCGGATTCCGTCTTGATTTGCGTGGACGCAGGGGCTTCCCTCGGGCCTTTCGCTTGGACGTCGGAAACGTTCGTCGCTTCGATGGGCCTGAAATCTACAATCTCGGGTTCTTCGGCGCTGGAGTCTTTTTTGACGGTCTTGACCGCAGGAGCGGGCATGTCCGGCAGCTCAAAATCCTCTGCGGCACTTGTCGTTACGATAAGCGCCAGAAGAAAAAGAAATGTTGCCCTGATGACGCTCGTATAGCCGTCCCTTCTTTACTAAGTTCTGAATTTCGCCAACAGATAACGGTCTACGGACCATCGGTCCTAACCACTAACCACTAATCACTAATCACTTCTTCTTCAGCTTCGCCTGGGTCTCTTTGGCCATCTTGCGGAGCTTGGACTGGTTCATGGTGCGGTCGGCAGTAGAAATCTTGTCCACGAAAAGGTCACCGTTCAGGTGGTCCGATTCGTGCTGGATGCAACGGGCAAAAAGGCCTTCGCAGTTGTGGATTTCTTGGGGCTCTCCGTTGATGTCGAAAAAGCGGACGCACACCTTGTCGGGCCGGACCACGTTGCAGAAAATGTCCGGGAAAGAAAGGCATCCTTCGTCGTAATCTGCAGGCTTGGCGTCTTCTTCCGCTTCCCATTCCGGGTTGAACATGATGTAGGGCTTGGGATCCTCTTCGCCGGGAATGGCGGTATCGATGACCACCAAACGGATGTTCTTACCTATTTGGGGCGCGGCAAGGCCGCAGCCCGGCGCGTCGTACATGGTTTCCAGCATGTCCTTGGCCAGCTGGCGGAGTTCCGGAGTAATTTCGGTAACGGGTTCGCTCTTTTTGCGGAGAACCGGGTCACCGTAAATGCGGATAGGTAAAATCGCCATGATTACTTCTTTTCTTCGGTCTTGGTGTCGGCTGCAGGAGCGTTCATGATTCTGAGGATGGCGCTCTTTTCAAAGTCGATCAGCGTGGTAGAGCCGGTGCGGACCGTGACGATGTTGTCTTCCATGGAGGTGATGGTGCCGATGATGCCGGCGGTGGTCATCACCTTGTCGCCCTTCTTCAGTTCCTTGCGCATCTGGTCCATCTGCTTCATTTCTTTCTGCTTGGGGCGGATAAAGAACAGCCACATGACCACGAACAAAAGGATAAGGGGCAAGAAACTTGCGATGGCGCTGGGCTGCTCGGGGGCAGCCTCTTCGGCAAAGGCCATGGCAGAAGCGGACAGGGTAATCAAAAGGGTCTTGATTTTCATGATAAAACCTTTATTAAAAGTGGATGAATATTACGGGCTCAAATTTAGAAAAATGGTGGGAGCGCTACAGAGGCAGGTCTTTCCCGAGGCCCATTTTCAGTTCGGTCCGGCGGCGGATTACCATTTCGTTGAAAAGGTCCGTGAGACTGTCTTCGATGCTGATCATGGGTTTCCAGCCCAGGTTCGTCATCTTGGTGGGGTCCCCAATCAGCAGGGGAATATCGTTGACCCGTTCGTACTTGGAATCGAAACGGAAATCCACGCTCACGTCGGCGATGTCCACCAGCATTTCTACAAGTTCCCGGATGGTGTAGGACTTGCCGCTGCAGATGTTGAAGGTCTCGCCGGATTCGGCGGTGTTTAGCACCTGAATCATACCGCGGGCCACGTCGCGCACGTCCACCACGTCGCGGCTGATGTCGAGGCTTCCGGAATAGATTACAGGCTCGCTCCCGTAGAACTTGATTTTTACCAGCTGGTAGGTGATGGAGGGAATCACGAAACGGCGGCTGTGGTGGGGCCCTGTAAAGTGGAAGGGCCGTACAAACACGATGTGGAGCCCGCTGGCGTTGATAAACTGGTGTCCCAGGAGTTCCATGCAGGCCTTGGAGGTGGCATAGGGCGTCATGGGGTTCGGACGGTCTTCTTCTTTGTGCAGGTAAGTCAGGTGTTGTTCCGTACGTCCGTAGATTTCGCTGGAACTGAGCAGCATGATTCGGGCCTTGGGGCATGCCTGTCGTGCCGCTTCCAGAAGGTTCTGGGTTCCGAGCAGGTTGATGTTCAGGGTTTCGTAAGGTTTTAGGTAAGAAAGCCCTACAGAAGACTGGCTTGCCAAGTGGTAGATGTGGGTAGGAGCTACCTTCTGGAGCATCTCGTAGACGTCCTTGAAGTTCAGAAGGTTTCCGGTGAGGTATTGCACACCGTCTACTTTCTGCCAAGGCTGGGGCTGTTCGTCGCTAAAGCTGAACAGCTCGTGATTCGTGCCGCTCAAGCTGGAGAGAATATGAAATCCCAGAGCCCCTGTGCCGCCTGTTACCAAAATGCTCATTTTAGTCCTCAGTTATCAGTAAAGCCTTCCTAACCGGTAAAACATCAAGCAGATCCCCGACCAGGTCGGGGATGACACTTCTTGCGTCCCGCATCCCTAGCCCCTAGATCCTAACCTCTAATCGCGTCCCACGCCTTTGTTATCGTTTCTTTTTCAATATTAACAACTTTTTCGACTTTCCCAATCTCTGTAGGCAAAATATAAACTCTTGTGCCCTTTTCGGCCTTTTTGTCCACGGCCATGGCGTTCCAGGCCTGCTCTGTATCCACGTTGTAGGTTTTCGGGAATCCGAGACGGTCCAGAAGGGCGTTCTGCCGGGATTCTTCTTCGGCGGAGAGCTTACCCAGGAGTACGGCCGCACGGGCGGCCACCCGCATGCCGAGGCTTACGGCTATGCCATGGCTGAACATGTTGTAGTTGGTGAGCTTTTCGATGGCATGTCCGAAGGTGTGGCCGTAGTTCAAAATGGCCCGGAGACCGGATTCCTTCTCGTCGATGCCCACGACTTCGGCCTTGATCTGGCAGCTCCTGAAAATGAGGTGCCGCAGCACTCCGTCGTCGTGTTTCTTGATGCCTTCTACGTTTTCTTCGATGTAGCGGAAGAATTCCTTGTCGTAGATGACTCCGTATTTGACGATTTCGGCAAGGCCTGCCAGGTATTCGTTTTCGGGAAGGGTGGCAAGCACGGCCAGGTCGCACACCACGGCCTTGGGCTGGTAAAAGGCCCCGATCATGTTCTTGCCTTCGGGGTGGTTTACCGCCACCTTGCCGCCTACGGAACTATCTACCATAGAAAGGAGGGTGGTGGGGAACTGGATGAATGAAATTCCCCGCTGGTAGGTGGCCGCTCCGAAGCCCGCCATGTCGCCTACCACGCCACCGCTGAACTGCAGCAGGCAGCTCTTTCGGGTGTAGTTCCGGTGCAGCAAGAAACTGAAAAGCTGGTTCAGGTTGTGGAGGGTCTTGTTCCGCTCTCCGGCCTGGAACTTAAAGATGGGGCAACGGCCCGCCTGGCCCCGCAGTTGCGAGAGCATCTCGTTCTGGACCTTTGCGATGGTGGTGTCCGTACAGACCAGAAATTCGTTGGACGGAAACAGCCGAAGTCCTTCTAGAAGTGCCTTGGAATCGGGAATGATGTTCCTGCCGATAAAGATGGGGTACCGCCCGCCGCTGGAGGGGCACACGTCCAGGGCATGGTTGCTCCAGAACTTTTTCATGTGCAGGATTTTTTCGATGACATGGGCTTCGGTGTAGTCGTTGGAGCTTTCTACGCTGAAGTCCGCCTGGGCGTAGTTGGGTTCACGCTCTTTCAGCATGACCTTGATTTTGGCAAGGCGTTCCTCGTCGCTCAGGTTGGCAAGCAGGGGCCGTGTGTTCTTGCGCCCGATGCGTTCCGAAAGAATTTCGGGCTTGGCCCACAGGCGGATGATGAGGCCGTTTTCTCGGATGATCTTGATGTTGTCGGCCTGGGTGAGGGCACCGCCACCCAGGGAGACCACCTGGGGCGTTTCGTTATTGCAGATTTCAGCGATGATTTCTTTTTCTTTCGCCCGGAAGAATGCTTCTCCTTCCTGTGCAAAGATTTCGGAGATGGACTTTCCGACCCGCTCCACGATAAGGCTGTCGGTGTCAACGAAGGGGCGCTCAAGTCGTTCTGCCAGAGCCCTGCCGGTGCGGCTCTTGCCGCTGGCCATGAAACCTGTAAAGAAAATATGCCTTCTCATTAGATACCCTCCATTCCCTTGCGCATGATATTCAACAGTTCTTCGTCGGTATGCCCCTTCACTTGCTCGGGGAACCATTTCTTGAAACTTTCCAAACCCTGATGCACCAGCATGCCTTCGCCGGTAACGGTCTTGCAGCCCTTTTCGGCGGCCAGTTTCAGGAGCTTTGTCTTGGGCGGTGCATAGACGATATCGCAGACGACTTGCCCAGGGTTCAGACTGTCCTTGTCAAGAGGGGATTCGTCTTCGTTTGGCGTCATGCCCACGGAGGTGGCGTTGATGATAATCTTGTATTCCCTGGAAACGCTAGGGAATTCCGGGAAAGAAAATACGGAAATTTTTTCGCCGTCCTTGAACAGCGGGTTCAGTGAACCAGCCAGGGCTTCGCCCTTGTCCTTGTTGCGGCACACGATGGCAAGCCTGTTGCCTTGTTCCATCAGGGTGTAGGCGATGGCCTTTGCCGCTCCGCCGTTTCCGAGAAGGGCCACGGTGGTGTTTGCAGGTTGCACTCCGTTTTCTTCCAGGTTGCGGATACAACCGTAGGGGTCCGTTGTGGTTCCGCAGAGTGTGCCGCCGATGGTCCCGTCTTTCCAGTAAAGCGTGTTTACGCTTCCGGTAAACTTGCTGATGGGGCTAAGTTCGTCCACCAGTTCCATCACAGGAGTCTTGTAAGGAATGGTAACGTTTGCCCCCCTGAATTTCATGGCCTTGAAACCTTGGATAGCCAGGGCGAAATTCTCCGGTTCTGGTCCAAAGGGCAGGTAGGCCGCGTTGATTCCAAGCGCCTTGAAAAGCGCATTGTGCATGAGGGGGGATTTGCTATGGGCAATAGGGTGCCCGAAAACGCAAAGGGTTTCCGTTTTTCCGTTCACATGAACCTCTTTTGTCCGCCCACCTGGGGCTGAACTCTAAACAATACATCGATAAAGATATAAAAAAGAGGAATGGTTTGTTCGAAAGACTAAAAATTTCCTATAAGCTCGCTACCACCTGTTCCAGGCGTTCCTTGGCGGGGGAGTCGGGCATGGGCATGAACAGTTCCTTCGCGAATGCCTGGGTCAGGAGTTCCCGGGCCTTTTCGACGGGTATTCCCCTGCTGGTCAGGTAGAAAAGCTGTTCGGCATCCAGTTCCCCGCAGGTGTTCCCGTGGGTGCATTCCACGTCGTCGTGGTAGATTTTCAGCACTGGCTTTACGGACACGGAACTGTCTTCGGAAAGGAGGATGGTGTTCACCAGCTGGGACGAAAACACCTTGGAGCAGTTTGCGCCCACCACCACGCTACCGTCGTAGCTGGCATTGGACTTTCCGTTCAGCAGGTTCCTGGCGAACTGGACGCTTTCCGTTTCGGGCGCTTCGTGCCTGATGGTGATGCGGTGGTGTACGGAATCGTCTCCATCGAGTACGTTCAGGGAGCGGATTTCTAGCCGGGCACCGTTTCCTTTCAAGAAGGCGTCTAGGCTGGTGCGCTTGATTCCCGTGCCCCGCTCGATTTCGGAGAAATAAACTTTCGATCCCGCCTCCTGCACGATTCGGAAATGGCGGAACCTCAGGGGCACGCCGTCGGCAGGGTTTGCAAAGAAAATGTGGACGGAAGCGTTTTCGCCTACGTGAATGTCAAACCGTTCTGCGCAGATTTCGTGGGCCACCTTGTTGTCGAGAATCTCGAGGCTGGCCGTTGCGTTCTTGCCGATGTCCAGCACGGTATGGCCAAAGTCGTTGTTGCACTTGAGCATGGCCATTTCGTTTGCACCGTCGGCAATATCCTGCTTCATGGTCCGTGCATTAAACGCTATGGGCAGGAGTGCCGCAAAGTCGTCTTCGTCGGAATAGTCTGCGGTATCGTTGCAGGTTTCGGGGAATTCCGGCATAGGAATTTTTGCCACGGGGAAAAACGTCCACAACTCGTTGTTGCGGCGGGGCATGCCGATTTGCTTGATGCGGGAAATAGCGTCCATTACTTTTCCTCGATCCAGTCGTAACCTTTTTCTTCCAGTTCGAGGGCCAGTTCCGGGCCACCGCTCAAGATGATTTTCCCGTGACGGAGCACGTGGACAAAGTCGGGCTTGATGTAGTCCAGGAGCCTCTGGTAGTGGGTCACCAGAATCACCGCCTTGTCGGGGCCCAAGATGTGGTTGATACCGCCGGCCACGATGCGCAGCGCGTCGATGTCCAGGCCGGAATCGGTTTCGTCCAGCAGGGAAACTTTCGGGTCTAAAATGGCCATCTGCAGAATTTCGTTGCGTTTCTTTTCGCCGCCGGAGTAGCCTTCGTTTACGCCGCGGTCTCGGTAGCGTTCGTCCATTTCCAGAAGTTCCATCTTTTCGTCGATGAGCTTCTTGAATTCGGCTTCTCCGATTTCGGGCTGGCCCAAGAAGGCCCGCTTGCTGTTCAGCGCCATCTTCAGGAATTCCACATTGTTTACGCCGGGAATTTCTGTAGGGTACTGGGTGCTGATGAACAGCCCGCTGTTGGCCCGCTCGTTGATTTCCATCTGGAGCAGGTCCTTGCCGTCTAAAGTGACGGAACCGCCATCTACATGATAGGCGGGGTGACCGGCGATGACCTTGGAGAGGGTGCTCTTACCGGAGCCGTTTGGGCCCATGATGGCGTGGACTTCTCCCGCCTTGACTTCCAGATTGATTCCTTTCAGAATCTGGGTTCCGTCTTCGATGCTTGCCTTTAAGTCTTTAATGGATAACATGGATGAGCCTATCCTTGCTGCTGATAATTCTGTCTGCAAATTGGTTGATGTCGATGCCGCCTTTCTTGTAGGAGGCGTCCAGTTTCTGCAATTCCTGCGTGAACGCGTAAAGGTCCATGCGTTTCTGGATTCCTTCGGCGCTGTCCAGCTGGATGTTCTTTTTTTCCCTGTCGCAAAAACGCAACATAAGCACCATGAGGGTGTCGTAGAACTCGTTGATTTCCTTGGGCGGTGTCCAGGTTTCTTCGGGCAGGCCTTCCATAAAGAGCTGGCCCTGCCTTGGCAGGATTTCGTAAAGCGTTTGGGGCGAAAAGTAGCCCGTTTCGGCGTAGTGGGCGATGGCGGTGTTCACGAATTCGTCTACGACGGAAGATTCCAAAAGCTGGATGCCGCTTTCGGCCAGGTTCATGTCAAAGAATTCGCAGGCCCTGTCCAGCAACGTGGGGTTTCGGTACAGTAGGTTTGCAAACCGGATTTCCAGGGGCGGAATCAGGTTCCACTGGACCATGGCCGCTTCTTCTTGAAGGACTTCTTTCGCTTGTTCCTGTTCGGCGGAAGGCTTGTGCTTCACGTGGATTTGCTGGACGTCGTTTAAGGACCTGCTGGTGTCGAAACGCTCCGAAAGGAGCTTTACGTACTGGTTACGGAGTTCCGTGTTCCCGATGCTCTTGATGAGGGACTTGGCGTAGGTGATAAAGCTTGCCCGGGCCTCGATGCTGGAAAGGTCCTTCATGTGGGATAGGTAGCTGAGCCAGTCTTCGGCATTCTTCAGTTCGTCGCGGAAGGCGTCTGCGCCCCGCTCGTTCACGAAGTTGTCGGGGTCGATCTTGGTGCCGTCGGGTCTCGAAAGGGCAAATACCTTCGGGCCGATTCCCTTGGGGAGCACGATTTCCAGGGAGCGGAGGGTGGCCTTTTGGCCTGCCGCGTCGCCGTCGAAGACCAGGAAAGCGGTTTTTGCATAGCGGGAAAGGATGCTGGCGTGGTTCTCGGTAAGGGCGGTGCCGGAGGCCGCCACCACGTTCTGCACGCCGCCCTGATAAAGGCTTATCAGGTCGAAGTATCCTTCTACGATGATGACCGCGTTTTCTTTGGCGATGGCGTTCTTGCTGTGGTTCAACCCGAAAAGGATGTCACTCTTATGGTAAAGGATAGTTTCCGGGCTGTTCATGTATTTTGCCGGACTCTTGCCGGAAAGGTCGCGCCCTCCGAAGGCCACCACCACGCCGGAAATGTTCTGGATGGCAATCATCAGGCGGTCCCGGAACTTGTCGGAAATACCGCCGTTCTCCTTTTCTACGGCAAGGCCCGCCTTGACGCATTCCTTGGGAGAGAACCCTTTCTTGGCGGCGTAGCCTACGAAACCTTCGCGGCCGTCGGGAGCGTAGCCGATGTGGAACTGCTTGCGGGTTGGTTCGGAAATATGGCGGCTGTTCAGGTATTGAAGAGCCTTGGGGCTGCGGGTCAGCTGTTCTTCGAACCACTCACAGGCCAGTTCGTTCAACTTGCGGACCAGTTCACGCTCTTCGGTGATTTCGGCTCGTTCGGGGTTGTCCACGTTGGGCAGCTCAAAACTGCAAAAATCCGCCACCCATTTCACGGCGGCGTTAAAGTCGATTTTTTCGTGTTCCTGCACGAACTTGAACACGTCTCCGCCGGCACCGCAGGCAAAGCACTTGTAGATGCCCAGGGTGGGGTTTACATACATGGAGGGGGAGTGGTCGTCGTGGAAGGGACACACCCCAACGTAGCGTCCGTTGCCCGACCTTTTCAGGGGCAAAAACTGCTCAATGACGGCCGTGATGTCGGCTTCGGATTTGAGCTGCTGGATGACTTCGTTAGGGTAGAAGGGCATGGCCCAAATTTAGAAAACTGCAGGAATCTTTATAAAAAAGTTTGCTTCGGGAGGTACTTTGCACGCTCACACATTCACTTCGTTCGAGTGTTCGCTTTGCGAAGTTCCTCCCTCCGCAAAGAAAATAACGTGGTTTCCAGAATAAAACAGTTTCCGTCACAGGCCATGCAAGGGAAGGCACTGCGGAGGACCTTGTGGCTGTTAGTCCCTGCGGCCCTCCGCGAGACTCGGGTCAAATGTAAACGGCAAAAAAGTTTATAAAAAAGTTTGCTTCGGGAGGTACTTTGCACGCTCACACATTCACTTCGTTCGAGTGTTCGCTTTGCGATTTTATACCACGGCCTTGGTTTTCCAGCGGCCACTTTTCCAGCGCCAGAAGTTGGCGATAGAGCGGTAAAATTCGTCACTGGCCATGCCCAGCCAGAGCCCCGCCAGTCCAAGTTTCAGGCCGAAGGCGAGGAATAGAGCTGTGCCCACGCCCAGGGTCCACATCATGGCGCTCCCCACGATGGCGGGGAACTTGGAATCTCCTGTGGCCCGGAGGGCCGAAGTGATAATGAAATTCACCGCCTTGAAGGGCTGTAGCGCCACGTCGCACCAGAGGCAAATGCAGCCCAGGCGAATGACTTCGGGGTTTTGTGTAAAGATGCCGATGAGATGTTCGCCACTGAGAGCCACCAGCACGGAAAAAATTAGTCCGCTGATACTTCCGATGATAAAGGTGCGCTTGATCTGGTTGGAGGCGCGGTCGTATTCGTGGGCGCCTACCAGGTGGGCTACGAGAATCTGGTTTCCGCTCCCAAGACCAATGCCCAAGATGCAGGAGACGGCAGAGAAGTTCCCTGCAAAGACGCGGGCGGTCATGGCGGTGGTGCCTACGTACACCACCATGGCGGTGATGAACACCTGGAACAGCTGGAAACTGATGGGTTCTGCGGCGGCGGGGAGTCCGATGCGGATCCAGTCGGGGAGTATAGCCCTGGAACGTATCAGGTCACGCTTTTGGGTGACATGGTGGACCTTGAACCGCAGCACAATCCAGAGCATCAGGGAGGCAAGTCCCCAGGAAATGGCGGTGGCCAGGGCCACGCCATAGACGCCCATCTTGGGGAGCCCGAAAAGCCCTTCCAAGAAGATGTAGTTCAGCACGGCGTTGCTTGCGATGGTAAGCACGTTGCTGATGAGGTTCCAGATGGTAAGTCCGTGGGTGGCGATAAGGGCGATGAGGGTGGCTTGCAGGGCCCGGAAGGCAAAGCCGAAGGCCACCACGGAAAGGAACTGGTTGGCGTAAAGGGCTGGGTCGTCGGTAAGGCCCATGAGGGAGACGATGGTGCCCGAAAGGGGAAACACCAGGAGCGTGATGGAAATGCCGAGCAAAAAACTGCCCACCAGCACCAGGGTCTGGGTAGTCCTGGCGTGGCTGCCTTGCCTTGCGCCGATGTACTGGGAGGTGATGCTTGCGCCTGCCTGGGAAAATGCGTGGAGGGCGGTAAAGATGGTGGCGATGATGGGCATGAGGGCGCCAACGCCTGCGGCTGCCGTTTCCGAGGTGCGGGAAAGGAACCAGCTGTCCATCATGGGCTGGAAAATCCCGACGGCAAAGGTCAGGATAAGCGGCCAAGAAAGACTGATAAGGGAACGGTCCTTGACTTGTTTTCCAGTCATGGGCCCAATTTTAGCAATTTGGAGGGCTTTTCGCTAGGGTTTTTCGGGAGAGGTGTTTGCTCTTGTAAACAGGCTCTTCAACTGCTTGCGGGATTCCCTACGGGCAAGGGCTTCCTCGAAACGGCGCTTTTCTTCGTCGGTTTCGGGGATTACCTGGGCGATGCCGGTGGGCTTGCCCTTGCCGTCCAGGGCGGCAAAGGTCATGTAGGCATGGCAGATGTCGTAGGTTTCGGTCTGCTCCAGAGGAGTACCCGTCACCTTGACGCCGATTTCCATGGAAGAATTGAACACCCGGTTGATGGAGGCCTTGACGTCGAGAATCATGCCCACTTCTGCAGGCCTAAAGAAGCGGACTCCGTCGATGCCTACGGTGGTCACGCGGCCTTCGCAGTGCCTGCGGGCTGCAATACAGGCCGCCTTGTCCAAGAGCCCCATCAGGTAGCCCCCGAAGGCGATTCCGTAGGAATTGCTATCTCCCGGATGGACAATGTCGTGGGTAACGATGGCGGATTCTTTGACAGTCTTGGGTGTTTTTTCCATATGGAGAAATATAGAAATGTTAGAGACTTGTGCTTTTTACAATTTACTTTACCCTTGTTGTCATTCACGCATAGGCGGGAATCTCCAAAGTTTTTATCTTTACAAAAAAAGGAAGAATATGAAGGTTTTTGTGACCGGTGTCGCAGGCCAGCTTGGCCATGACGTGATGAATGAGCTTGCAAAACGTGGCTACGAGGGTGTTGGGAGCGATATTGCCCCTGCATACGCCGGCGTGCAGGACGGTTCCCTTGTAACCAAGATGCCCTACGAACCGCTGGACATTACCAATGCGGCTGCGGTGGAAGATGTGCTGAACCGGGTAAAGCCCGATGTAATCGTCCATTGCGCCGCCTGGACCGCCGTGGACCTGGCCGAAGACGAGGACAAGCGGGACAAGGTATTTGCCATCAATGCCCGCGGTACAGAAAATATCGCCAAAGTCTGTAAACAAATTAACGCCAAGATGGTCTATATCAGCACGGACTATGTCTTTGACGGCCAGGGGACAGAACCCTGGAAGCCCGACTGCAAGGATTACAAGCCCCTGAATGTTTATGGGCAGTCCAAGCTAGAAGGGGAGCTTGCGGTCAGCGGCCTTCTGGAAAAATATTTCATTGTCCGTATCGCCTGGGTGTTCGGCTTAAACGGCAAGAACTTCATCAAGACCATGCTGAACGTAGGCAGGACCCACGACAGTGTGCGGGTGGTGAACGACCAGATAGGAACGCCCACCTACACTTACGATCTTTCTAGGCTCCTGGTGGATATGATCGAGACGGAAAAGTACGGCTATTACCATGCCACCAACGAAGGCGGCTTTATCAGCTGGTTTGATTTCACTAAGGAAATCTACCGCCAGGCCGGACTTTCAACTGTCGTGAATTCCGTGACTACAGCGGAATACGGGCTCTCCAAGGCGGCCCGCCCTTTCAATAGCAGGCTGGACAAGTCCAAACTGGTGGAAGCAGGTTTCAAACCGCTACCCACCTGGCAAGACGCCCTGTCCAGGTATCTTAAGGAAATAAATTTCGGCTGATGTGAAATGTAGTGTGTAATGGATAATTTCACATTACGCATCCCACATTGCTACTACATCTGCCTGATGGGGAACAGTCCAAGCAGATCGAGTACGTTTTCCAGCACAATCTGCGTGGCCTGAACCAGGAACAGGCGGGACTTTTCTTCGGCGGAGCCGAGCACGCGGTCTTCGTGGATGAACTTGTGGGCGGCTTCGGCGATTTCCAGGGCGTACTGGGCGAGCACGCTCGGTTCGTCACCGGCGACAGCATCCAGAATCTTCTTGCCCTTCTTCGACAGGATGTTGATGAGGCTGTAGGCCGCATCGTCGCCAAGTTCAGCGAAGTTCACGTCCTTGATTGCGGCGGCGAGGTCGGCACGTTCAATGCCGGCCTTGCGCATAATGCTGCAGAGGCGCACGTGGGCATTCTGCACATACGGACCGGTATCGCCTTCGAAGCTCATCACGGCATCCCAGTCAAAGCGCACATCCTTCAGGCGGCTGTTCTTCAGGTCGTTGAAGGTAAGGGCAGAAATGCCAATCTGGCGGGCGATGAGTTCCTTGTTTTCGAGGCCCGGATTCTTCTGGTCGATGAATTCAAGAATCTTCTTTTGGGCGGCTTCAATCACATCGCGAAGCAGGCTTGCAGTCCCCGTGCGGGTCTTGCCCTTTTCCCACTTGCCGTCCACCAGCTGCAGAATCACGC
>CAMHDS010000043.1 GCA_946183925.1 uncultured Fibrobacter sp.
AAAGACGTAAAGTTCATACTAGTTTGACACATTTTACCACAACACAGTACAAATATACCACTTTCTACCACTCCGGCAACAAAAATTATGGATTTCTTACAAAATCCACCCCAAAAAGAACGACCGGACCACTAGGTCCGGCCACTTCTTAGTGAACATTTGTATATTAGCTCAGGTGGCTCTGTCGGGTTATTCTGTACAGGCGCCCTCGGCTAGCAAACTTTTGAGGTTTCGTAAGCCCCTTCCAGGCTGTTTATTCGCTGCGGAACCGTAGTTTTTTGGCTATCCGGCCCGCCCTGACCGTCGCAGCAAGTTCACAGCAGTACAGACTGGCCCAGCAGAGCCAATTTGCCATTTTCGCAGCAAAACCGCAGTTTTCGGGAAAAAAAACGGACTGACCCGACAGAGCCATTAAGCAAGCTCTGCTGGGTCAGATCGTATTTTTCGGGCGAAGCTGTGGAAACATTGAAAAAATAGTCTGAAAGCAGCATTTGGGGGCTTATGGACTAAATTTGAATTGTTTCGCCATTTACAATCATTCTCTTGACATCTGCTTTTGAATAAAAATTGACGTCTAAATGAAGTGATTGAGAAATTTTTTCGAGATTTCGCGATATATCTTTTCCTGTGGCGACATTGCTAAAAATCGTGTAGAGTTGTTGGCAAACATCTCGCTCGTTCTTTTCTAAACATTGATCAAGGTATTTTAAGGTTGTTTCCCGATAATGTCTTTCTTGCTTTATGAATTCTTGGATGACTTGTTTCACTTGGTCACGATGCTGTTCGGCTAATTTTGCGTCCAGAGAAGCTTTTTTTAGGGGGCCGATTGCAGCTTGCATTGCTGCTGAGCAGACCATACCACCAATGAGACCTCCGACTATGGTGCCAAGACCTGGGCAAATCCCTGTTCCTATGGCGGCCCCTATGTTACTCCCATATAAAGATGCTCCAAGAGTCATACTGTCTGCACTAGTTTTTTCTACAAATTCAGAGGGGGTTAGCTTTCCCTTTACTAAATCAACAACGTTATTTGCAAGCATTTGACCCGCTAAAACAATTGCTGTTGGTCCACCATCTTTTGCAAGGCTTTTCAGCATCGAATTTTGAGAAGCCTTCATGGCGCCTCCGAGCATCGTCGCGGAAGCCTGCGTGGCAAATGCGTTTCCGGCACTTTTGGCGGAATCCTTGGCGATGCTAGCGATTGCATCGTCAAAAGATATTTCTCCTTTGGCGAGTCGATTTAGATTCTGAACTCCAGAAACTACACCGCCAACGGCGGCAGCTGTGCCTGCGGCATGCAAACCGGAATTCAGTGCTACGCAGCCAGCTTCTTCGAAGGCTGCTATTGTTGGATGTTTTCTAGCGAACAAAGCTTCGCTTTTGGTTAGGCTCGATGGACCGATTCTTTTTTTTAAATCTTTTACACGGTTTAATCTCTCTTTTATTGCGTCGCTATTTCCTTTTTGCGATGCCAAGGCTTTTTTAAGACTTGCTTCTTCCTTACCAAGATCACTCATAACATCAGGATAGTGATCCTTCGGTATGTCGATATTTGCTTTTTTGTATTTATAGTACCATTTGTCGGTCAGTAGTTTCTTGTACTTACTTGGATTACTTAAAAATTTGGATTGAGTTGCTCCTAAAAAGCCGCCTGATGGAGTTCTTATGGGTTTCCCGTTGCTGTCAACAATGCAGTAATCGGCTAGAGGATCGTTTGTGAATCCTAAATTATCGGTTCTTTGAATTCGGATAGTTTTGTGGTTTAGGATGTTTTTTGCGTTGGTTTTTGCAACATGCATTGATTCTGCGCTAAAACCGGCCTGTTGATTTAAATTGGCGTCCGCATATAAGGGATTGATCTTGCTGCTGCTGATTTTATTAAGTTCTGGTATGCTTTTAATAAATTCTGCGACAGCATTTGAGTATACCTCATTCGTCGTAGCGCCGAAGGCTGCATTGAATTCTCTGTTATAATTTTTTTCGTCTTTCTTTTTTGAATCGAAAAAGAACATATTAGCCTGCAATTAGTTTCAATCTTTTTATTTCTGGCTTGGATTTGTCAATGATTTGCAGACAGTCCTGTATATATCCGCCATCTTCTGCCATTATAGGCTTGTCGATTAGTGCCTTGAGTAATTTGGCTGCATTTATTGCATTTTGCAAATCGGCCATTTCACTATTTGTTAAGTATGATTTCTTTCTGAATAACCTGTTTAGGCTGTCTTTTGCTTTTTGCCAAAGAGATCTTGCTTCGAGTCTTTCGATGATTGGATCGAGGCGATTATTGAGAACCATGCACAATGCGTTTACTGATTTAATGGTTTTTGTATATGTTGTGCTAGCCTTATCAATCAGCTTTAGTTCCTCGATTAGTGTTTCAATTTTTTCGACGAGAGCGTCAATTTCTGCTTCGTATTCTTCTGCTTCGGCAAGAGCCTTGTTCCCTTTTTTTGCCCCCATAAACATGCCAAAAATGGCGACGGGCGCCAGAGCTATGCCTCCTAGAGCCACCATGCCGCCAGCAACACCAAATCCACCGGCGGCTATAGACCCACCACCAAGCCATGCAAGGGTTGCGTTGGTAAGAGCTGCGCCACTTAATGAACCTATCGCGGTTCCGGTACTTGCGATTCCGAATGTGGAAACTGCCGTGAAAGTTCCTCCGGCTGCAATGCCCCCCGCAGTCAGACTCCCTGTAAGCGTTAGTCCCGCTTTTTCAAATTCTTTGGCTTGGTAAGCTATGCCTGTGTTCATTGTGGCCAAAGTGATGTTGGATGAAATTGTCGAGCTTTCTACATCTGCAGCCTTGAGTTCTGCTTTGCTTATTTTTTTGCACTTATTTAGAAATGTGTAAAGAGAGTTGTCAAACGCTTCGATTTTCGTTTGCGCTAGCAAGTCAATATGTTTCTTGGTGGAGGTGCGTTGATCTTCGAGTTCTTCTTTAGCGCGCTCTTGCCTGTAATTTGCATAATCAATAGTATCTTTTGCTTTTTTCCTATTGGTATGTCCGAACGTGAAAAAGTTTGCGACCTTGCTTGCTAAACCCATATGAACTCCTTTTATTAGGGGCTTTTTTATAAATATATATGTTTTTCAAGTTGTCCAATAAGAAAAGTGTGCTTTTTTTGTGCAAGGCTCTGTCGGGTTATTCTGTACAGGCGCCCTCGGCTAGCAAACTTTTGGGGTTTCGTAAGCCCCTTCCAGGCTGTTTATTCGCTGCGGAACCGTAGTGTTTTGGCTATCCAGCCCGCCCTGACCGTCGCAGCAAGTTTACAGCAGTACAGACTGGCCCAGCAGAGCCAATTTGCCATTTTCGCAGCAAAATCGCAATTTTCGGGAAAAAGTACAGTCTAGCCCGACAGAGCCGCTCAAGTTTGTGCTCGCTTTTTCCCCATCTTCTATATTATTATAAAGGGGGAAGCCTCCCCCTGATTGCAGCCCCGGCGAACGCCGTCACTTAGGTCTGTCATCCCGGCCTAGTGCCGGGACCCCTACCCCCCCCCAGTCTTATCCACATCCTGGGGCAGCGGGACTTTGAATTCAGAAATTAATCAAGGCAAATGCACTAGGCGAATCGCCGAGCTACTCGATATCGCCAGATTCCTTCTCGAAGATTACCCTGTGGGTTATGGTCTTGTAGCCCATGTCGGTCACCGTCTCAAAAACCAAAGTGGTACCGTCGGCAGAAACTTGCCCCGTGGACATTTCCCCCTCGCTACTCTCGTAGCTAAAGATTCCCGTGGACTCGTCAAAGGTATAATCATAGGACCCAAGAAGATCCCCGCTGCCATCCAGGCAATCTAAGGTTCCATCGGAGTAGAACAGGATCTTCTGGCCAGAAACGGTATTTTGCGGAACCTCCTTGTTCTCGCAATCTTCCGTCATCATGGAAGCATATTCACCTAAGCCCTGGTATAAGCCATCGTATACGCCATCGTAAATTTCCGACATGGCATTCTTTAATTCCTGACACTGGGCTTCATCCGTAACTTTATAGATGAACACATCTTTAGCTGCAACCCACCTTCCGTAAATACTCTTGACATCCTTGCTCACTTCCATCGAGGAGGAGGACTCCTCTTCGACACTGCTAGAAGACAGTTCTTCTTTTGATGAACTGGAGATTTTGCTAGACTTTCTACTGGTAGAACTTTTTGCCGCAAGGGAATCCCTGATGGCCTTTTCGTTCATCTCACCAACCAGTTTGTAAAATTCCCCTGCCGCCACATCCAGTTTCTTGGTAAACTTCTCACCCAGACCTGTCAGGAATGACACCAGGTGCGGTCCTTCTTCCTTGACTATAATTTGTCCCTTCCCGTCTTCGTTTGCGCCTAGGGCAATGGTTACCTTTCCCGACGAGGCAACTGCAATGGCCATCATTCCGCCTTCCGTGGGTTTGCCGGCATTTTCGAAAGTAATCATGCTCGCATCTTTTTCCCTGTAGTTGTCTGCGTTGGTGCTGTTATCTTCCACATACCCTGTGGTCATTTTTGCAACCTTGTTTGCATCCTCATAACCGTCAACCATAAGGTTCATGACATTTTCACTCAGCTCGCTTGGCGACATGTCCTTGCCCTTGGTGACTATAGTGTGTATCTTGTCTGCGGTATCAAAATCTTCCATGGCGTCTGTAACGGGGTCAGGCATCACGGTTTTCAAGACTTCCGTTTGGAAAGCGACACCCTTTTCAGTCATTTCCTTGCCCTTCGTGGCCACCACTTGTGTAATAGTTTCCGCCTCCGCTCCAAAATCACTGTATTCGTTGTGGACAAAGTTGTTGTAAATTTGTAGTGCAGCTTTGTCATATTCGCCACTGTTGAAGTTTCTCCACCAGGTCTTGTAGTCCGTTTCTCCCTTTTGCAAGTTCCTGCTCAAACCATCAAACAGGTCCTTTCTGTCCTGGTCGCTTAACCGGGCGATTACCGCCATTGATTTTTCACGGGATTCTTTTCCCGCACTCCCCAATGAGGAACAGAACTCATAAAATGAATAGAACAAGCCAACCTCATTTTTTTGCAAGGAAGTCGGAGTTTCAGTCACCAGGGCCTGCATGCTGTCGATACGAGCCCAGGCGGCCTCATATTGGTCGAGCTTTTCAGCCATCAAGGACATGACACTGAAATACTCCGCGGCTTCGGAGCTGTCCACCTCGTCGGTAAATAGGCCGTCTTCGCCAGCCATGAAAGCAATGGGAGCCGCCTTGAGGTATTCAGCAAGGTAGGCGAATTCCGCCAGATTGTCCAGGTCGCTCCGCATTTCAGCAGACTCGAGATATTCCCGAAGGCCGTCGTCCGAAGTCTCGGCAGCAGCACCACCGCCTCCGCCTCCGCCACAGCCGTAAAGGAGGATTGCCGAAGCGGCCAAGGCCGCGAAAACAGAGAATTTGCACAAATACTTCATATCGACAATATATATTCTTTTTTGTCGTTACGCAAACTCATTTGATTTTAATCAAAAAAAACGCATTGGAACGCATAAAAAAGCAGGTATTTTCTTCGAGACCAAGCAATAACCTTTAGAAATGATTAAGAAGCCTCGCCATGACGCTGTAGAAAATAGGCTGCGGGCCAAAAAGTTTTTTCACCGCTTTTTTCTAATTTTTTTTTATGCGCTTATCCAAGAACATTTTCCCCATCCTCTGCCTCGCGGTTGCCACTTTTGTCCGTCCTGCTCCCGCTGCAGAACCCGTCTATTCCCCCTTCCAGAAAGACGCCTACCTCACCTCCTCTTTCGGCGAGAACCGCGGCACCCGCTACCACGCCGGTGTGGACTACTCCACCCTCATGGAAGAGGGCTGGGTCATCTACGCTCCCGAAAACGGCAAGGTCGAAGAAATCCGGGTTTCCCCCTTCTTTTACGGCAAGGTGATGTTCTTCAAGGGCGAAAGCGGCAAGACCTGGGTCTTTGCCCACCAGAGCAGCTTCGGCAAGCTGGACAGCCTCTACATCGCAGAACAGTTCAGCAAAAAGAGCAACGACGTCATCCTAAAACCGAACGCCCCCTACAAGAAGGGCGACACCCTGACTTTTTCCGGAAGCACCGGCATCGGAAACCCCCACCTGCATCTCGAAATCCGCCAGGGCAAAAACAACGTGATTTCTCCCTGCAGAAACGGAGTCTATTGCGGCGACACCCTGGATCCGCAAATTTTCGGCATGGCTGTCTGGCAAAAAGACGACATGGCCATCACTAGCCCGGAGGCCCTGGACAAGGGCTGCGTGGAATACCCGGGCTGGAAAAAGGAGAAGGCCTACCTGGCGGTAAAGATTGCCGACTACAGCCGCCACCCCAAGGAGAACCCCATGTCTATCCGCAGGCTCACCCTGTGGGAGGGCAAAAAGAAGGCCTACGAAAAAATCCAGGACACCCTGACCTACGGCAACATGCTGAAAATCCGCAAGGAACTGCTGTGGGCCGAAGAGGCGGACACCGCCGGGGACTGGCACTTTATAGATGCCGCCCTGAAGGCAGGCTCCAAGTACCGCGTGGAGGTAGAAGACCTGGTGGGCCGAAAAGTCTCACGTGAATTCACCTTCCAGGATTCCTGCGTAGGGAACACCCCCATCCTGCAAAAGCAGGTGCAGGAATCTCCCTTGTACAGCTTTATGAGCCGGAGTATGCTGGATCTCGCCCTCTGCGACAAGGGCCAAAAGTTCTCGGTGCAGGACAGTTCCAAGAACAACCTCGACGAAGATCTATGCAGGACATTCCCCCACCAGGGAATCACCCTGGGGAAAATCGTCCAGAAATACCCCAAGGCCAGGTTCATCAAACATAGCGGCGGGACCATCGCCCTGCACGTCGTGCACCAAGACGAAAAGACTGTGCAGTGGAACGTTTCCCTAGACAGCGTGTCCATTTCCCAGAAGATTACCAAACTCCGCAGTGCCTTCGGCAGCGAAACCCAGGTGCTGGCAGTCACCAAAACCCACACCGACAGCCTGGACTTTTACGAGTTCCACCCCAAGGGCCTCCACTTTACGGGCAGCTGGGAAGTCTGCCTGGACCAGGGCAAGGAATCCGCTCCGCTCTACTGGCTGGGCGAGACCAGCCGCCGCTGGTTCATTTTCAGCAAGCAGGAGGGCACAGACAAGCGCTGCGCCCAGGTGAACGAACTTAGGGACCTTGCAAACATCCTGAACAAGACCGCCCCCACCCTGGGTACACCCTACTGGGGCAAGTCCTTCATCTTGGGCAAGGAACAGGACGTGCTGCGTATCCCGACCCTGTTCCGCTACGACGGATTCGAGAACGGCAACTCCATACAGACCACCGTGAACGGCAACTGGATTCCTACCGAATACGATTCCGAGCCCCGCGAAATCGTGCTGGACGGGCGCCGCCTCAAAAAAGGTGACAAGCTCCATATCCAGCTAGAGGACGAAGCCCACAACAAGGCGGAATACGACGTGGTAGTACCGAAATTTTAATTCGGAGTTCGGATTTCAGAATTCAGAATTATTATAATTCTTAACTCCGAAATCCGAATTCATAACTTCAAGTCATGCGTCTGACGTTTACAAGAATCATCTTCACAATGGCCCTGGCCTGTTCCGGAGCCTTTGCCCAGGAGCTGTGTCCGCATTTTCTTTTGGACAAGGACCTGATAGTAAACGTAGAAGGCAGGTTCGTAAACGAGGCCAAGAGCCGCACCAGCATGGACATCCAGTGGAGGCACCATCCGGAGGCCCTGGACACTTTTTACGTGAGTTTCCCCAACGCCAAGCCCTTCCGTTTTATTACCGCGGGGGCCTACCGCTACATGGAATTCGAGAACCCGAAAATCAAGCGGCAGCTGGGGCTGCACCACCTGCGGGAAACCATCGGCAATACCCCCCTCAGGCTAGACGACCTGGAGCTCCTCGCCAACGGGGCGTTCCTCTGCAAGGACACTACGGAGCAGCCCGCCACCGTCCTCTCGACCGCACTTTCCAACATGTGGTGGTCCATGTCCGTCAACCGACTAGAAGAACCGGACAGCGTCTCCATGAGGGGCGCCTACAAAGAAAGCAGGCTTTTTAGAATCGGGCAGTGGAAGGACTTTTCGGGAACGAGGCTCCCGACCTTGATCAAGCTTACAAGCGAAAAATACCGGGGCGACCTTTGGGTGCGTTCCGCCTACACCGCCGAGGCCCTGAAAGAAGACCCCATAAAGTCCCGCTACAAGAACGGGTTCAACGGTTTATTCCGAAAAGTTCCGGGAGAGGGGAAACGGAAAATACCCCTCATACTCAAGCTGAACCAGGAACTCCTGCGCAACTGAGCCGTCGTATGATCTGGACTTGTGCCGTTTCCAACCGCCGAACTGCAGCGTGACGCTGTTCAGCCCTTTGTTCCAGGACACCTGCGGACCGGCCTTAATCATTCCATAACCCAGGGATTCCTTTTCTACGGAACCGCCCTTGCGCAAATACCCCGTACGTAGGTAGTTCGTTTCGAAAACTCCCGCAAAGTATTCGTTGAAGGCCAGACGACCATATAACTGCACTTCCATCAAGAAATCCCTGTTGAATATGGGCATGTTCCTTTTATAGTCGTAGCTTTTGGCTTCAAAGTCCGTAGTGATGTCCGACAGCACGTAATGGAGGCCAACCCCCAGCAGTGAACCGGCCTTGAAGAAGTATTCCAATGAAGCGCCAAAGTCGAACAGCTGGGAGTAGTCCCAGGCCGCAGAATCGTTTTGCCGCACATTGTCGGAGATGTAGTCGGCATTCCAGGTTTCCGCAATGTGTCCGGAACCTTCCACGTCGGATGTCACCATTTCCAGATTGGAATTGAAATAGAGGTAGCTTTCGTACATGAATGACACCTCCAGCTGGGGATTCGTCCTGAGCGGTCTAAGGCCGAGACCTGCAGTATAACCGCCATAAAAAGGAGATACTTCCAAGGAGGCCGCCATTTTCAGGTAGGTGGGCGTAACGCCCAGGGCATCGCCGTAATTCAGGCTATCCAGGGGTTCAAGCCAGGTGTAACGCAAAGAACCCTCGGCCTGGGGAAGCCACTGCCCCCACACGAAGGGGGTGTTGCCCATAAGCCGCCACGACAGGTTGGGGCCATACCTGAAGCCGTTCTGGGCACTCTGGTTGAAGTCGCTGGCCAAGGCCGGTGCGGCAAACACCACAAGCACCACGAGAAAACGGGCCAATGTCATGCGAATCGCAATCATTTCAGCAAAAAAATAAAAATAATTGCCACTTTTGCTCCACAAATTCTTATTATTAGGGTCAAATAAATCTTTATAGGAGAATCTATGAAACTCGCACATATTTGCCTCCTGGGGCTCTCCGCCATGCTGTTCTGGAGCTGCGCCAGCCGCTATTCCTCTCCGGTCCTTATCGAACGTGGCGAAGGCCGCAAGGAATACGAACGTGAATATTTCGCCATCAAGGAAAGCATGGGCATCGACAAGCGCCTGAAAGACGTGTTCAAGCAGGGCTATATCGAAGAAGGCATGACCAACGACATGGTGAACCTGCTGTGGGGACCTCCTGACCACGAAAAGACCGACGATTCCACCAGCGTGTGGGAATACTACACCCGCGAAGGCAACCTGATTACCCGCCTTTTCTGGAAGCACCCCGACGAAGCCCGCCTCAAGGGCTACGAAGAGGAATGGATCCTGGTGAAGATCGAGGGCGACCGCTACGGTGGCTCTCCTGCTCCCACTTCCAGCAAGTCCAGCAACTACTAATTTGAGCAATAGACCATATTTCAGGCCTGACCCCGGGGTTAGGCCTTTCTTTTTGCCCGTTTTTTTCTAAATTTACGCCCGTTAAATTTAAACCCTCCAAGGAGTATCTATGCGTCAGTATATCATCGCTGGTAACTGGAAAATGAACAAGACCGTGAGCGAATCTGTTGAACTCGCCAAGGCCATCGTGGAAGCCGTCAAGGACGTGAAGAAGACCGAAGTGGTCATCGCCCCGACTTACCTCGCCGCCGCCAAGGTCGCCGACGTGATCAAGGGCACCAACGTGAAGCTCGCCATCCAGGACATCCACTGGAAGGACCAGGGCGCATTCACCGGTAAGGTTTCTGTGGACATGGTCAAGGAAATCGGCGCCGAATACATCATCATCGGTCACTCCGAACAGCGCCAGTACTTCCACGAAACTGACGAAACCGTGAACCTGAAGGTCAAGAAGACCCTCGCCGCCGGCATCAAGCCCATTATCTGCATCGGCGAAACTCTCGACGAACGCAACGGCGGCAAGCTGGAATCCGTTCTCAGCACCCAGGTCAAGGGCGCCTTCAAGGACGTTTCCGCCGAAGACGCAGCCAAGTGCGTGCTGGCCTACGAACCCGTGTGGGCAATCGGTACCGGCGTGGTCGCTACCGACGAACAGGCCCAGGACACCCAGGCTTTCGTCCGCTCCGTGGTCAAGGAAATCTACGGCGAAGCCGTTGCCGAAGGCATGCGCATCCAGTACGGTGGTTCCATGAAGCCGGGTAACGCTGCCGGACTCTTGGCCCAGAAGGACATCGACGGTGGCCTCATCGGCGGTGCAGCCCTCAAGGCCGACACCTTCAAGGGTATCATCGACGCTGCCGAAGCCCGCTAAGACGCTGCGGCAAAGCCACAAACATTTAACCTAAGGTAAAAGACTATGACAACACTCTTTTGGATTGGTATCGTCCTCCACGTGTTCCTCTGCCTGTTCCTCATGCTGCTCGTGCTCGTGCAGAACGACAAGATGGGAGGCCTTGCAGGTCTCGGCGGAATGACTTCTCAGTCTGCATTCTCCACTGCAGGTGCTGCCACCTTCATCCAGAAGCTCACCCGCGGCGTGGCCGTGCTGTTCTTTATCGTGGTGTTCGCCCTCGGCCTGATTACTGCCAAGCAGGACCAGGCTGTAGAAGAATCTTCGATGCAGAAGGCAACCCGCGAAAACGCCGCACAGCAGGCTCCCACCATTCCGGCCCTGCCCGGTGACTTTGCGGCTCCTGCCGCCGAGGCTCCTGCCGCTCCTGCAGCCGATGTCGCTCCTGCCGCCCCGGCTGAAGCGCCTGCAGCTGCACCCGCCGCAGAGTAAGTGTTTGCGGGAGCAATCCCGACAGTCCAACCGCTTATGGAAGTCCGCCCTGCTCTTGCGGGGTGGATTTTTTTGTGCCTTTGGCACAGTGTGGAGTGTGAAGTGTAGAGTGTGGGATGAGAAATGTAGTACTCATTATTCATTACACACCACACATTTCACATTACACATCGTTTTCTACCTTTCCTCCCAGAGGTTTTATCATGCAAAACAATCTAGTCGCTCCTGTTGGCATTTTGGGCTTTGGCGTCGAAGGCCAGAGCACCTTTAACTACCTGATCCGCATGGGCATCAAGGACATTGTGGTGATGGACAAGAACCCGGTAACATTACCGAAAGTGCCAGCGGGAGTGAACGTCAAGACCTTCAGCGGAGAGGGCTACCTGGACGGTCTCAAGGACTGCGTGACCGTAGTGCGTTCCGCAGGGGTTTACCCCATGAGCCAAGAGCTGTTCAAGTTCCAGATGAACGGCGGGCTCATGACCAGCCAAATTCAGCTATTTTTAGAACAAACTAAATCAAAGAAGACGGTAGGCGTCACAGGGACTCTCGGCAAGGGTTCTACCGTCAGCATGATCAGCCATATCCTTACCAAGTGCGGCGTAGAGAACGAAATCGGCGGAAACTTCGGCGTGCCTGCCCTAGACCTGCTGAAAACGGAAACGGCCGACCGCATAAGCATTCTAGAACTTTCCAGTTTTCAGCTCATGACCCTGTCCGTTTCGCCGGACGTGGCCGTAGTGCTCCGGGTCTCTACCGAACACCTGGACTGGCACAAGACCGTAGAGGAATACCGAGACGCCAAGGCGAACCTGGTCCGCTGGCAAAAGCGGGACGGGGCCTGCGTGTACCTGAAGGACGCAGCCCCCACCGCCAAAATCGCTTCCGAAAGCCCCGCCAGAACAAAGTACGCCGTCGCCCTTACCGACGGCCCGAGCGCGGGCAATGGCGACGCCGTCATCGATGGCGCCACCCTCACCATCGACGGCGAAAAACTGTTCATCTCCGACTGCAAGGTCCGGGGAATCTACCAGCTGGAAAACATGGCGGCGGCGACGCTTGCCTGTAAGGCTCTGGGAATCCGGGTAGCGGACGCCTTCAGGGCCCTCAAGACCTACGAGACCCTCCCCTTCCGCATGGAATTCAAGGGCGAAAAGAATGGCATCGAGTTCTTCAACGACAGCTACGCCACCCGTCCTGACGCAACCATCGCCGCCACCGCCAGCATGGACCGTCCCTTCGCGCTGATTCTCGGCGGCTCCGAAAAGAACGCGGACTTTACCGAACTTTCGAACATCCTCGTAAAAGAACGCCCGAACCTAAGGCGCATCGCCCTCATCGGAGCCACCGCCGAACGCATGCTGAAATCGCTGTCGCAGGCCGGCCTCGAAACGGCTGGCGAAAACGGGAGCGGCATTCAGGCCGCCATCTTCCCCACCCTGGAAGAGGCCTTCCAGGACAGCCTGTCCATCGGCAAGGGCGGCATCGTCATCATGAGCCCCGCCTGCGCCAGTTTCGGCCTGTTCAAGAACTACAAGGAACGGGGGAAGGCCTTCGACAGGCTGGTAGAGGCCCTTTAATTCGGAATTCAGCACTCAAAATCGGGATATTTTCGTAAAAAAGCGCTGAATTCCCCCTTTACAAGCGGGTCACTTTAATCTAAATTTGACCCGTTCCATTAAGGACCACGCGGTCGTGGTGGAATTGGTAGACACGCTAGCTTGAGGTGCTAGTGGGAGCAATCTCATGACAGTTCAAGTCTGTCCGACCGCAGAAGAGACCCGGCTTAACCGCCGGGTTTTCTTTTTTCTATTTTTTGAACGAACATCAACCACCTTTTACTATTCATTTGGACTGGATCCTTCGTCGCTGCACTCCTCAGGATGACGCTTCTTGTCCCCAGCGGCCCTAATACCTAACACCTAATACCTATCCCCTAAATCCTAGATCCTAGCCCCTAGATTCTAAATCCTACCCCCTATTCCATGAACCGCTTTGAACTTTTAAAGACATCCAAGAAATCCAAGGCCCGCCTGGGCGTGGTCCATACCGACCATGGTGACGTAACCACCCCCATCTTTATGCCGGTGGGTACCGAGGCCACCGTCAAGGCGGTAACCCCCGCCCAGCTCAAGGACATCAAGGCAGAAATAATACTTGCAAACACGTACCACCTGTACCTGCGGCCCACAACGCCCCGAATTGCCAAGGCGGGGGGTATCCACAAGTTCATGGCCTGGGACGGCCCGGTGCTCACGGACAGCGGTGGATTCCAGGTGTGGAGCCTGAAGGATTTGCGCAAGATTACCCCCGAAGGCGTGGAATTCAGGAGCATCCTGGACGGTTCAAAACACTTCTTTAGCCCCGCCAGCGTCATGAACGCTCAGCGGGAAATCGGTGCCGATATCATCATGGCCCTGGACGAGTGCACACCATTCCCCAGCACTGCCAAAGAGGCAGAACACAGCCTCAAGTTCACCCTCAAGTGGACCGCAGAAGCCATGCAATGGCTGGGGGAGTACCCGCCCATCCACGGGTACGACCAGCAGTTCTTCGGAATTATCCAGGGGGGCATGCACAAGAATCTGAGGCAGCAGGCCATCGAACGCATCGCGGAACTCGGGCCCGACGGATTTGCCATGGGAGGCCTCTCCGTAGGCGAGCCCACCGAGACCATGTACGAGATTGCGGATTTCTGTACCGACATTCTACCCCAGGACCACGCCCGCTACGTAATGGGTGTGGGCACACCCTGGAACCTGCTGGAACTCATCGAGCGCGGTGTGGACATGTGCGACTGCGTGATGCCTACCCGCAATGCCCGCAACGGCATGCTGTTTACCAGCGAAGGCGTGCTGCGCTACAAAGCGGCGCGCCATGCCGAGGAATTCGACAAGCCGGTAGACCCGAATTGCGACTGCTACTGCTGTAGGAACTTCAGTCGGGCGTATCTCCGCCACCTGCACCACGCTGGGGAATCCCTGGGCTTTACGCTGGCCAGCATCCACAACCTGCACTTCTACCTGCACCTGATGCGGGAAGCCAAGCAGCACATCGCTAACGACACTTTTGAAGAGTGGAAAAAGGAGCGATGCGAAGTGCTACAGTGCGACCTGCAATAAAAAAGAGCGGGCAAAGCCTTGCTGAAATCCATCTACATCGAGATTACCGACGCCTGCAACCTGAACTGCAGTTTTTGCCCCTGCGGAAAAACGGCTCATTCGTCGTGTGACAAAACTGTCGCAAAAAGCGCACCAACAGGCTCTGACGCCCGCCGTTTCATGGGTTCCGCCCTTTTCGAACGGTGTATCCAGCAGGCGGCCCTCCATGCCGAAAACGTCTATTTCCATATTTTGGGAGAGCCCACGCTCCACCCCGGATTCGTGCATTACCTGAGGGCCCTGGAGGCGACACCCTTAAAGCTGAACCTGACCACCAACGGCACCACCATTGCCCGCACAGGCAAGCACCTGCTGCAAAGCGGGGCACTCCGGCAGGTGAACTTTTCCACCCACGCCTACGGGGAATTCGGGCCAGACCAGGCACAAGCCTACCTTCAAGACGTGCTGGACTTTTGCCGGATGGCCCTTGCAGAGCGACCCGACCTGTACCTCAATCTAAGGCTCTGGAACGCGGGAGACTTTCCCGACGCAGGCCTCCAGCGGGACTGGAACCGCCTGATGCTTGCCCGGGTCGCACAGACCTTCGGCCTCGACGGCAAAGACATTCTGGACCCGGAGCATTTCTGCAGCCGCCACAAGAGCTTTCCCGTCCAGGGCAGGCTCTACCTGCATCAGGATTCCCGCTTTGAATGGCCTAGTTTAGACGAAAGACGAGAGGCGAGAGACGAGAGATGTGTACAGGGAACCTGCCACGGCTTAGAAACCCATGTAGGAATCCTTCACGACGGGCGGGTTGTGCCCTGCTGTCTGGATTACCAGGGGCAAATCACCCTGGGAAACATCCAAGAACAGTCCCTGACCGAGATATTAAAAAGCCCCCTCGCCCAAAATCTGCGAGAAGGCTTTCAAAAGCACGAATTGCGCCACCCGTTGTGCCAAAACTGCTCTTTTTGCAGGCGTTTCAAGTGAAAAACGCCTAGAAAGTCACCAAAAAAAGCACCAGACCCGAGAAAACGGCAATGAAGTTCGCAAGAAATGTGTTTGTTGTCAGGTTCTTGAGCATGACTCAATTTTAGAAAGAATATTCCATTTTTCAATGTAACAGAAATCACATTGCGATTTTCATCACATTTGTCAAAATGAAATTATATTTACAATAGTTATGAACGAGACCCTTTTTATCCAATCGCCCATCACCCTGGTGCTCTCCCTGGTCGCAATAATCCTTGCCGCCTCGTATTCCACCATGATGGGGCAAAAAATCAAAGTTTCGTCACTTCCCTTTGCCGTCCGCTACCTAGTAATCACCATCATCGCCTGGAACATACTTGCCTTTGTAGGCACGCTGTTCTTTAGCGGTAGCCATCCGGGACTCGGCGGACAAATCGTATTTGGGCTACAGGCCATGGTCTGGATACAGGCGGGCAATACCATCTACAAGGTGGCCCTATTGAACCTCCATTCAAAATCCAATCTTCTCTGGAACATTTTCAATATCTTCGGTGTCGTTTTAGTAGCCATTTCAACAGCAATTCTATGCCTGCACCCGGCCTTCATTACCGAATTGTCGCTATTCGGGCATCAAATATTCGCCCACCGGCCGAATTTCGTTCTCTTCAGCATCTTCTTTTTCATCTTCGTTTTCCCGGAACTGCTCCGCAGCATCTTTGTTCTGCTACGGAACGCCCTGCGCACTAGCGACCAGGCCCAAAGCCAGATCAGCATCTACATGACAGGCGCCCTCGCCTTCTTCGTCATCATCCCCCTGCTCTTTGACTTTTTTATTCCCTTCATCCAGCGTAATCAAACCAATCACTTTATGCTGTGGTACCAGTTCTCGTACCTATTCCTGACCATTATCTGCGGGCAGTACTACACTTCCATATCTTTCAGGAACAAAAGTGCCTCTTGGTTCTTGGACAAGTTGAGGAAAGACGTAGGCGACTGTTACTTTTCCTTTGACAACGAAGGGTACATCCTCACGGCAAACCCTGCGGCTGAAACCCTTTTCCGCATGACCGAAAGCGACATGCAAAAGAAGAAAATCCAAGATCTGCTTCCCGGACTGGATATCAAGCGCGAAGGTTCCAAGAGCAATATCAATGTCAAGATTTTGAACGAGCAGCACTCCTTCAACATGAGCATCTACCGTATTCAAAAGTCCTTGACTACCTTCACCAACGTGCTTCTGCTTAGCGACCAGAGCAACTCCCTGCTTTACAAGCAACGCATCGAATCCCTGAACGCCCAGTTCGCCGAATACAAGCAAGACCTGTTGCGTTACCAGGACCGTCTGGACAGTTCCCAGAAAAAATCCAACGAAAACGAATCGTTCCTCAACACCCTCATCAACGCGCTCCCCTTCCAGTTCTGGGCCAAGAACGAACATGGCGTCTATATGGCACAAAACCAGCAGGACTTGCAAAAGCGGGGCAACCTGTTCCACACCACAGACGACACCGAAAAAATTTCAAGCTACGAACTGGAAGCCCGGGAAAAGGGAAACCCGAACAGCCACACCAGCTATGAGCTCCTGGACGGCGAAGAGATTTCCGAAGACGAAGCCAACGTGCAAATCAATGCCGGAAAGTTCGTTTCCATATTCGAGAACATGTTCATTCCCATCCTCTCCAAGCATTCGCCCTACAAGGTTATCGGCATCAAGATTGACATGACCGACCAGAAGCGCGTAGAACGTGAAAGGAACATTCTCCAGGAACAAAAGAACATCCATTCCCGTCTAGAAGAGTTGGGCACCCTTTGCGGAGCCTTCGCCCACGACTACAACAACATCCTGGGTTCCCAAATCGGATTCTGCCAGCTGGCATCGGAGATGCTTGGCGCCATCCAGTCCGAAGAAGTTGACGACGGCATCAAGAAAAAGGTCTCCACCGCCGGAAACTTCGTGGCAGAAGCCACCAAGGCAGCCCAGCGCGGAAAAGTTTCGCTAGAAGAACTGCTGAACACCATCCGCGGCCAGGCCAAGAGTTCGGGCGACGTTATCGTGTTCGCCCCTTACATGATTATCGACGATGTCAAGAAAAAACTTTCCCTGACCCTTCCACCAAACATTTCCATCAGTTCCAGCAAGATGGACAAGTCCATCCGCATTTCGGGAATCCCCGCCGCCCTGGACCGCATTATCAGCAATCTTTCCAACAACGCTCTCTTCGCCATGAAAGAGATGGGCGGAACCCTGACCTTCGGGCTAGAAAAAGAATCCTTGGTCCATCAGCTGATTACGCCCTACGCCCCGCCAATCCCGCCCGGAAATTACGCCAAATTCACCATAGCGGACACGGGTACCGGCATGGATTCCAACACGCTAGAACGAATTTTCTCGCCGTTCTTTACCACCAAGGCACCTGGCGAGGGCCTAGGTCTAGGACTTTCTTCGGCACTTCGCCTGCTAAAAGAGGGAAATGCCTATCTGACCGTGCAGACAAGGCTTGGCGAAGGAACTAATTTTAATCTATATTGGTCTCTGTATAACGAATCTCAGGGGGAACAAAATGTCCACAGTACTGATTATTGATGACGACACCCAGTTCAATCTGATGCTCAAGTCCGCATTGGAAATCAAAGGTTACGAAGTGGAAACTGCCGCCAACGGAAAAGAAGGCAAGGCGCTCTACCAGAACAAGAAATACGATGTCATCATTACCGACATCATCATGCCCGACGTTGACGGCTACGAAGTCATTCTGGACTTACGCCGCATGGGCATGAGCGACCGGACCATCGCCGTGAGCGGTGGCGGACGCACTGCCGCTGACGACTACCTGGTGACCGCCCAGCATTTTGACGTTGCCGCCACCTTCAATAAGCCCATTGACCTTCAAGCCCTCCGCGACAAGGTGGACGAAATCATCAAGAGTCACAGCTAATCCATGAATATCCTGATCGCCGATTTAGACGATTCCTTTATCAGCGACATCCGGCGTTCCTGGTCCTTAAAGGACACGGAACTCGTCCTCTGCAGCGACAGGGAATCCCTAATGCCTCTCGTCAAGAAGGACTCTATAGACCTTGCGTTTATAGAGGTTCCTCTTTTGACCCATTCCAACATGGACATGGTCAGCTTCTTGAAGGAGAAGAACCCCGGCATCGAGATTTTTGTGCTCTGCGACAGCAAGAACTGGCCGGGCGCCACCAGCGCCATAGCAAGAGGCGCCAACAGTTTCTTGATGAAACCCGCTACCGTAGAGCAGCTGGAAGACATCGCCAAGAAAATCCAGGCGCAACAGCAGAACAACTCCACCCACCAGCTCATGGAATCCCAGGTTTTGGACAGCCTCCTGGGAGACACCCCCGAGATGCGGAAAATCCTCAAGACGGTTTACAAGATTGCCCCCACCACGAGTACCGTCTTGATTACCGGCGAATCCGGATCGGGCAAGGAGTTTTTGGCCAACGTCATCCACCGCTACAGCAAGCGGGCTAGTTCCCCCTTCGTGGCGGTAAACTGCGGCGCCATTCCCGAAAACCTGATCGAAAGCGAACTCTTCGGTAGCAAGAAGGGCTCCTACACGGGTTCTACCGCCGACAAGAAAGGCCTTTTTGAATCCGCCAACGGCGGCACGCTGTTCCTGGACGAAGTGGGCGAGCTCTCCCCCGCTACCCAGGTCAAGCTTTTGCGCTTTTTACAGAGCCGCGAAATCCGTCGCGTCGGCGAGACCGAGGCCCGCTACCTGGACGTGCGTATCGTGGCGGCCACCAACCGCGACCTTCAGCAGGCCATGGAACAGGGCAAGTTCCGCGAAGACCTGTACTACAGGCTAAACACTTTCCACCTGCACCTGCCGCCCCTCAGGGAACGGCGCGTGGTCATACCGACGCTGGTGCGTTACTTTGTCTTGAAGAACCAGGAAGCTACCGGCAAAGAGATTAAAGAATTGGAGCCGGCGGCGCAGTACGCCCTTTCCAAGTACGCCTACCCCGGAAACATCCGCGAGCTGGAAAACATCGTGGAACACGCCATCGTGCTTTCCGAAGACGGTATAATTAGGCTAGAAGACTTGCCCGAAAGCGTGCAAGAAGAAGCTCGCGAAAAGACGCTGGCCATCGCCCACCAGAAAAGCGAAACGAAGGAAGTGGCCGCCATCCCGTTGCAGCCTTCGAACACCGCTCCCAAGCAAGACGCAGGTCGTAACAAGAGCGAAAACGACGAAGACGAAAGCGAAATCCTTTCCCTCGAAGAGATGGAACGCAGGCACATATTGCACGCCCTGAGCGTCTGCAAGAACAACAAGACCGAAGTCTGCAAGCGACTGGGCATCAGCCGCGCCACCCTGTGGCGCAAGCTCAAAGAACTGCAGATTGCGGTAGAAGACTAAACTTCCACTAGTGTTGCCACCAGGGAACTTTCCTTAGAGAGTCCTGCACCGGGAAAGTCTACGCCCTGGGAGCGTTTCCAGGCCGTACGGGCCTTGGAGCACACGCTACGGGCCGCCGAAAGGACATCTGCCGAAAATTTATCCAGCGCAAATTCACTGTAGTTGGAACTCACCATAAAAAATCCGCCGGCGTTCAAGAGGCCCGCGCACTGTGACACCAGAGGTAGCAGGTGTTTCCGCACGTTGAAGTTGCCGCCCTTGAACCGGGCAAAGCTGGGCGGGTCCAGCACAATCCCGTCGAACTTGATTCCCTTCTTCAAGGCCCAAGGTACGTACTCCAGGGCCGAGCCCCTGAAAAATTCTCCGGGGCGCAGGTCCAGGCCGTTCAAGGCGTAGTTCTCGCGGCCCTTGTCCAAAATCTTTCCGCTGATGTCGGCGTTGGTGGCGACTTCGGCGCCACCTAGGCGGGCATGAACCGAAAAAGAACAGGTGTAGCTGAACAGGTTCAGGAATCGCAGCCCCCGGCTGGAGATATCGGCGTCTTTGCCATCACCGGACGCACCTTCCGAAGACATCTTGCCGAAACGCTCGCAAACTTCCAGACGCACATCCCGCATGTCCAGGAACAGCCCCGGATTCACCGTGTCCAGAAGGTCCACGTGAAAGCGGGCCTTACCTTCGCGGACAACACCTGCGGCCTGTTCTGAAGTACCCACCACCACGTCCATACGGGGGTGTTCCAGCGAACGTCCCGAGGGATCCATGCGGAACTTGGCCACCAGAAATTCCGGATTAAAAAGTTCACTCACCTCGCGGATAATTTGTTCATAATTCTTCACAGCATCGGCAGAAAAGAACTGCAGCTGGTAGCGGTCGCCGAAACGATCCAGGGTCACACCGGGAACACCGTCCCCTACCCCATTAAAAAGGCGGTAAGCGTCGGTCACCTGTTCCAGAGGTGCCCTCAAGCTCGCCGCCTTGCGGAAAATATCAATTAAACTTGCCAACAGACCTTAATATAATTTTTTCCAGGTCGTTAATCGTGGGACTTTCGCCCTTCAGGCTCAAGTCCACGACGCGTCGCCTCGGTCATAGGAACAAGCATGCTTGTTCCTGCGACACTCGGCTCCTAGTCGTTCATCATATGGTCGTAGAACTTGCGGTAGTTGTCCTTGTCCTCGGTCTTGCGGATGGCGATGGCATCTTGCGGATGGCGGTTCAACATGCCCGTAATCATCTGCGGGATAATGTAGCCCCATTCGTACTTGTCACGAAGCGGCAAGAACAATTCCTGGATAGCGTCAAGCACCGGACGCAAATCGTACTTCGGATTCTTGAGGAAACTGAGCAAAAGCTCAGTGGTGCAGTTACCGGCGCCACGACCCATACCAGAGACAGAACCGTCCAGGTAGTCCACATGGTTGATGATGGCCTGGATGGTGTTGCTGAAGGCCAGCTGCTGGTTGTTGTGGCCATGGAAACCGAACTTCTTGTTCTTCACGATACCCTTATAGCGGGCAAGTTCCTTGTCGATGTCTTCCTGGTAGAACGCACCGAAACTGTCCACCAGGTAGAGCACGTCGGCCTTGCATTCTTCTTGCACCTGATGCAGCGCCTCGTCCAGTTCCGGGCCGCGATCACGGCTCACCGCCATGATGTTGAGGGTGGTCTCGTAACCCATTTCGTGGAAGGTGTTCACCATGCTGATGCCCTTGTCGATGTTCTTCACGTAGCTTGCCACGCGGAACATCTGGTAAGGGCTTTCGCTGGCGGGTTTCACGGCGTCCATGTTCACGCGACCCACGTCGGCCATCACCGCCATCTTCATCTTGGATTCGATTCCATCCTTCACTTTCCAGAGCAGGTCATCGTCGCAAAACTTCCACGGGCCGTATTCCTTGGGGTCGAAAAGTTCGGGAGAATTCTTATAACCCATTTCCATGTAGTCGATACCGGCTGCAGAGAGGAGGGTGTAGAGGCGGCGCACAAATTCCAGGGAGAAGTCGTGCTTGTTGACCAGGCCGCCGTCGCGGATGGTGCAGTCAAGAACTTTAATGGTTTCGTAGTACATGGTAAAACAATGGTTAGGCCGTAGGGCCGTGGTTAGTGGTTAGTGATTGGGACGGAAGGTCCGTACTTTCTCGTTCGGAGGGGAATTTAGAATAAGGGAAAGACCAAATCAACAGGTTTGCTAGAATTTGACAAAATTTCTTTATTTTTTACGCTGTTTTTGCGTAGATTGTTCAAATTTTATTGAAAATCATGAAATTTGACGCCATTACCTACCTTTTGACCAACACACCCACTACCAGCTTTCATTATCTGTTTTTACGGGAAAGGTATTCCCTACTATTATCAAATATGTTTTTACGCAAAGATTGCGTATTTTCAACATCTATTTTCACACCCCACACCCCACATTTCACATTCCACACACACCCTCGGCCCCCTTCCTTCTTTTCTATCTTGCACATCAATGAGCCCCCTATTGCAAAAAACCATCGAAGGCATTCGCCTCTCTCCCGCCGAGGCATTGGATTTGCTGAAAAACGCCCCGTGGACCCAGGTGGCAGAGGCCGCCAACATGGTGCGCCACAGAATCAATCCAGGCCAAAAAGTAGGCTATACGGCTTTCCGCATCGTAAACTACACCAATGTGTGCGAGGTCACCTGCAGTTTTTGCAGCTTTTGCAGACCGGCCAAGAGCCCCGAGGCCTACGTGCTTAGTTTGGACGAAATCCGCCAAAAGACGCTGGAGGCTAAGGCAAAAGGCGCAGACCAGATCTTTTTGCAGGGCGGCGTGAACAGGGAGATTCCACTTAGCTACTATACCGATGTTTTGAACATGCTCACCCGAGAAATGGGCGTGAAGGTGCGTGGATTCTCTCCAGTTGAACTTGTCCGTATCGCCGAATTCAACAAGATGGAGCTCGACGAACTGCTGGACATTCTGAAAGAGGCGGGCCTCAGTTCCGTACCGGGCGCCGGAGCCGAAATACTCAGCGACCGCATGCGTCAAATCCTATCACCGAAAAAACTCCCCGCCAAACAATGGTGTGACACTCTTGCCGCCTGCCACAAGAAGGGACTCCCCGGAAGCGCCAACATCGTGTTCGGGAGTTGCGAAACCGCCGAAGAAATCGTCGAACACCTGGAATACGTGCGCCACACGCAGGACGCCGCGCACGGATTCAAGAGTTTTGTGGTATGGACCTTCCAACCGCAAACGGACAAGTTCCCCATTAGGCACGTGCGGGGAGATGAATACCTGAAATTGCTTGCCCTTTCGCGTTTATTCCTGGACAACATCCCCCACATTGAAGTATCGCTCTTGGGAATGGGACTTTCGCTAGGCGAACTCGGACTGCACTGCGGTGCCGACGACATCAACAGCATCGTCATCGAAG
>CAMHDS010000044.1 GCA_946183925.1 uncultured Fibrobacter sp.
TGTCATCCCCGCGAAGGCGGGGATCTCCTAGCCGCATCCGCTACCCCCTCTCCTAGGGCTCTGCCCTAAAACCCGAATTTTGATAAGAAAGGAAATCTGAAAACATGTGGGACCAAAAGTATATCAAGGAACTGGAAAACCGTAACGCTGTCCGCGACGCTGCCGGCGGCGAAGCCCGTGTGGCCCGTCAGCACGAACAGGGCAAGATGACCGCCCGCGAGCGCGTCGAATACCTGTTCGACAAGGGCACCTTCGTAGAGATCGGTGCTTTCCAGCAGTCCGAAGCCGCCTACCTGCCCGAAAAGAAACGCCTTCCGGGAGACGGCGTGGTGACCGGCTACGGCAAGATCAATGGCCGTCTGGTCTATGCCAGTTCCCAGGATTTCACCGTGAACGGCGGAACCCTCGGTGCCGTGCATGCCCAGAAGATTTGCCACGCCATGGACCTGGCGGTCAAGTCCCGCGCTCCTTTTATTTGCATCAATGACGGCGGTGGAGCCCGTATCGAAGAAGGCGTCCATGCTCTCGACGGCTATGCCGAAATTTTCAAGCGCAACACCCACGCCTCTGGTCTCATTCCCCAGATTTCCGTGGTGCTCGGCCCCTGCGCAGGCGGTGCCTGCTATTCTCCGGCCATTACCGACTTCATCTTCATGGTGGAAAACACCGCCCAGATGTTCATCACGGGCCCGGGTGTGGTAAAGGCCGTTACCGGCGAACAGATTTCTGCCATGGACTTGGGCGGGGCCCAGGTCCACAAGGCCACCTCCGGCGTGGTGCATTTCGCCTACAGCGACGACAAATCCTGCCTGGACGGAGTCCGCAAGCTCCTGGGATATTTGCCCCAGAGTGCTTTCGAGCGTAGCCCGGTCACCAAGTTCAACTACAAGGACCGTTCCTCCCAGATTCAGGACCTGGTTCCCGAAAATGCAAAGCGTGTCTTTGACGTGCGCCAGCCCATCTCTATCCTGGTGGACGAAGACAGCTTCTTCGAAGTCCAGCCCGATTTCGCGAAGAACGTGGTGGTGGGCTTTGCCCGCATCGAAGGCAAGGCCGTGGGTGTTGTGGCCAGCCAGCCCCAGTACCTGGCAGGCACTTTGGATATCGACGCCAGCGACAAGGCTGCCCGCTTTATCCGCTTCTGCGACTGCTTCAACATCCCGCTCCTCACCATGGCCGACGTTCCGGGTTACATGCCCGGCAAGAAACAGGAATACAACGGCATCATCCGTCACGGTGCCAAGCTGCTCTACGCCTATGCCGAAGCCACCGTCCCGAAGATTACGCTTATTATGCGCAAGGCCTTCGGCGGCGCCTACATCGCCATGGACTCCAAGCATCTGGGCTCTGACTATGTGCTGGCCTGGCCTATCGCCCAGATTGCGGTGATGGGTGCCGAAGGCGCGGTGGATATCATCCACAAGAAGGAAATCGCCGCCGCCGCCGACCCCAAGCAGGCCCGTGCGGACTTTATCGCCCAGTACGAAAACGAGCACCTGAACCCCTATATTGCGGCAAGCACGGGCTCTATCGACGAGGTGGTATCCCCGACGGAAACCCGCGCCCGCATTATCGCGGCCTTCAACAGTCTCGAGGCCAACAATCCCATTCCTACGGAAAGCAAGAAACACGGCAACGTGCCGTTATAATGGCTGCTCGGCTCATTCTTGTAGCTGAATCTTCGGAATCGCCTCGCTCTCGCCTTCGACGACTCGTCAATACGAGTCGCCTACGGCTCACGGGTAATGGCTGCTCGGCTTGACCGAATCCGCTAAAAATAGGAGTAAAACCTTTTATGCCCCGCTTGACGGGGCATTTTTCTTTCCATGTTATAGATAAATTTGTAATTTTTTCATGAATGTAGTATATGATCGGTTTTTAATCATTGATAAAAATTTTTGATTAAAATAATGAAAATTATATATTTGACATTATTGAATTTTTGATGTATATTATAGATGTAAACGAGAAAACACTTTAACCAGACAACCTCTAAAAATTGCTTTGATAAAGAAAATTTGAGCGAAACCAAGTGCAGGCAGGAACGAAAAGTGGGGAATACTGGAAGTCTTTACCACTTTGAGTGACGAAACTGCACGATGTGTTGCAGCCAAATTTTCTGAAAATGAATTTTTAGAGGGGGTCAATAAGGAGTTTATCATGTCGTACGCTCGCAAATTCGTTATGGCTATTGTTTGTGCCCTGTTCCTGTCGGTTGCCGCCTACGCCGACGACACTCCCATTGCCGTGGACCAGTTGCCCGCCGCCGTCAAGACCTTCGTGGCACAAAAGTTCCCCGCCCAGAAGATTCTCTTTGCCGAAAAGGATTCCGGGTTCTTCGAAAAGACCAAGTACGAAGTCCGCCTGGATGACGGTACCAAGATTGAGCTTTTCAAGGACGGCACCTGGAACAAGGTGGAGAATAAGCAGAAGGGTGTGCCTGCAAGCTTCATTCCCAAGGGAATCGCCGACTATGTAAAGGCGAACTACGCCACGACTCCTGTCATCAAGGTGGACAAGGAACGCTACGGTTACGACGTGGAACTTGCCAATGACCTGGAACTGAAATTCAACGAACAGTTCCAGCTCGTTGGAATGGACGACTAGATTCGTCCATTTTCTGGAACCATTGGTTGCGAACGGAACAAAAAGTTCCGAATAAAAAATTCAGTTTTCTGAAAAAGGCGAAAAAACGCCCCAATTAAGCTCCTTTTCTAGATATTTTTGTAGAAAAGGAGCTTAAAATGTATATCAAGAATCTCATTTATCCACTTTCTGTCGTATCGGTTGCCCTGATGGCGGCCTGTAGCGACAATACCACCACTTCGGCCTCAGAAGACGACGGAATCGCCACTACCGAAGAGGTGACCACCTATACTTGCAACGACGGAGCCGTAGCCAACAGCGCAGACGAATGTGTAAGCGGGGTTTCCGATTCTACGACCACGACGGTGTATGTCTGCAGCGATGGCACCCAGACTGCAAATGCAAGCGATTGTGCCGCCACCGTAGCCGGAAAATCCAGCGCTTCGGGCAAGTTCGCCACTTCAGGGAACGACAACGTTTACGACCCGACCTCTAGCCAGGAAGTTATTGAGCAGGTGGTGGCCGAGGCGGTCACCTATCAAGAAGCCGAAGGCGACCTGAAACTCACCTTTAGCGAGTCGGGCCTTACCGTTGAAAACGACGGGAATTCCTGCGTTACCGTGGACAACGAAAAGAAGATGGCGACCATCAGCTGCGCCGGCAATTATTACCTCTCCGGCAAGTCCAGCAATTTCCAGGTGGTGGTGGCCGCCAGTACAGATGCCCTGGTTTACCTCTACCTGAACGGCCTGGATTTGACAAGTGCCTCTGAAGCTCCCTTCTATGTGCAGAGTGCCGAAAAGGTGTTCTTTATGCTGGTGGACGGCACAGAAAACAAGCTGGCCGACGCTTCTACCCGCACCACCATCTGGAAATACACCAAGAACGGTTCTGCCAAGGAAGATACCACTTCGGCTACCATCTACGCCAAGGACGACATCACCTTCAAGGGCAACGGAAAACTGACGGTGACCGGCAATTACAACAACGGCATCCATACCACCAACGACCTGCGTATCAAGGATGTGCCCACCATGAATGTGACGGCCAAGAACAACGCCATCAAGGGCAAGGGTTCCGTGGATATCGAAGGCGGTATCTACACCATCAAGGCTACAAATGGTGATGGGATCAAGAGTGACGAAGGTGAGGATGAGGGCTACGTGACCGACAATACCAAGGGAAAGATTGTCATTACGGGTGGCGAGTTCAACATTACCGCTGGTGACGACGGTATCCAGGCCTACAACTACCTGCTTCTGGCCGATTCTGTTTCTACGCCCAAGATTACGGTCAAGTCCAGTGGCAAGGGAATTGTTTCTGACAACTTGATTTACATCAACGCCGGTATTGTGAACGTTACCGCAAGCGACGACGGCATCCATTCCAACATGAACGTGTATTTCAACGGCGGCGAAACCACCGTTTCCGCCGGGGACGACGGCGTGCATGCGGACTCTACCCTCATGATTAACAACGGAATTGTGAACGTGACCAAGGCGGTAGAAGGTTTTGAAGGCTGGTACATTATTGCCAAGGGCGGAAAGACTGCCGTAACCACGAGTGACGATGGTTGGAACGCCGCTGGCGGTTCTGCGGACGCCACTACCGCAAGCGGCTCCCAGTGGGGCGGTCCCGGTGGCGGGGGAGCGGCTTCCAAGTCCGTAGGCTATATCGAAATCTACGGCGGATACCATTACCTCTATGCGGCAGGTGGCGATGTGGACGTGCTGGATGCCAACGGCTCTGTCAAGATGAGCGGCGGCGTGGTGATTCTGGAACTAGGTTCCGGCGGAATGGGTGGCGGCATGAGCGGCAGCAGCAGGCCCGGAAGCCAGGGTGGCAGCACAAGCGGTTCTTGCTCCACCAACATGAGCGGCGGCATTATCGATACGGATTCCGGAATTTCTGTGACGGGAGGTGTCCTGCTCGGATTCGGGAGCCAGACCGAAAGCATGGTGAACTGCAGCTCCGTCTCCTTTACGGCGGGCACGGCCTACGGCTCGAGCAAGGCGGCTTTCAAGCCCAGCGTTTCGGGCAGCATGATCGTGTTCAGCAATGACGTTGGTTCCAGCGTATCCTCCGTAGATGTGGGCTCCATGAGTACGGTGGAACTGGCCAACGGCATGACCTACTATTATAAGTGATGTCTTGAAAAGCAAACCCTATCCCCAAGCTAATGACATCATGGAAGTCCTGGAGGTTGCCCCTCCGGGACTTTTCGTGCACATAAGGACTTTTTCGACGAATTTTTTATATATTGGTAACATGGCTCGAAGGTCGTATGCAATAGCCGCGCTCTTTTTTTTGGCGTTTTTTCTTTTTGCCTGCAGGGGCGATACCGTTTCCCGCGGGAACGACGCCTTGCGAATAGGCGACTTTGACCGTGCCGTTGTCAATTTTTCAAAAGCGCTAGATGAAAATCCCCTGGACAGGGATGCCCGCTACGGACTGGCCCTTTCGTATTACGCCATCGCCGAAGAAAAAGAGAAACTGGATGGACAGACGCTTCCGCTTTGGGAGCGCACGGTTGCCGAGTTCCGGATTCTCTGGAACGTCGATAGCACGGCCTCGATTCGCGAGGCCTATTCCAACAGTCTGTTCTACCTTTCGCGGGCGACGTTGTCCGAAAATTCCAGGGCCAACGTGCTCCCTTTGCTGGACCGCTCCATTGCTCTTGACTCCAGCAATTTCTACAGCTTTAACCTGAAGGCCCTCATCTTTGAAAACCTGGGCCGCACGGATGAAGCCAAGGACATTTACATCTATACCATCACCAGGGATTCTACCTTCATGTCGGCCTACGTGAACCTTGGGAACCTGTACTGGAACGAAGGAGATGTTCCGGCGGCCTGGGACATCTGGTCCATGGGCCTCCAGCGGGATTCGACCAGCAGGGCGCTCAGGCACTGGACCGCCGTCGCCGAAGATTCCCTCAAGTCCATGATAGAATCGGGAAAGCTTTAGATGGAATTGGTCCGTTCCTTTACATCGGCAAGCTTTATTCATCAGGGCGGCGAGGCTTGCATTTACAAGGTCCAGGGAGAATCTTCCAAGACCTACAGCTTTAAATGGTACAATGCAGGCGTTTCTTATGACGCTTCTGTTATCGAAAAACTCCAGAAGCTGAACGTGCCTGGAGTCTGCCGAATCCTGGAATCGGGAGCGGTGGAGGGAAGGCCTTACATCGTCTATGACTATGTCGATGGTGTTTCCTCGAAAGAGCTTTCCCCTATGCCCCTTGGCGTGGCCCTCCATTCCTTACGGAAAATTGTGGCGGCCCTGCAGGCCTTGCGCGGGGCGGGGATTTCCCACGGGGACATCAATCCTTCCAACGTTTTCTTTGACCGTTCAGCGTCTCCTGTACTGATGGACTTTGGAATCGTCGGGCCGGGTGCGTTGCATTATTCTGCTCCTGAGCGGTTTTCGGGAGCTGCCCCCTCCGAAAAGTCGGACCTGTTCAGCCTTGGGGCGTTGCTGTACTTCTGGGTTGCAGGAGAGCCGTTGCTTGAAGGCGAAACCTTCGAAGAAATTCGCGGGGCTATGGAAAACCTGGGTCCCGAAAAAATCGGGCTTTCCCTTCTGGAAAAAATCCAGGCGAAAAAAGTCGGCCTTTCTCCCGAAGACCTGTCCCTGCTGGAACCTCTCTGGAAAGGGCTTCTTGAGCCCAGTCCAGATGCCCGCCTAGAAGACCTGGAAGAGCTGGACGAACTGCTGGAAATCGCCCTAGAAAAGCATGGCTGTGTAGGGGTTCAGCTGGCCCGCGCCCTGGAAAATTTTGGCCAAAGAATTTTCGAGATTTTGCAAAAAAACGAGACAAAAACTCTCGAAAAAGCGGATTTGCCCTTCTTGAATTCGGGAAATTCTCCGAAAAAAGGCAAAAAAGGCTTTTATTTTGGGGCTTGTCTATTTATTTTGATTGTGTTGGTTCTGGTCGCCCTTGCGTTCTTTGGCAGGAGCGAAACCTCTGTAGATGAAACAGGGGCGCTCCTGATGCAAAAGACCAGGGATAGCCAGATGCAGGCCGCTCCCGATTCGGTGGAAATGCCGAACCTGGAGGGCGTGCTGGAACGATTGAAACCCGAGGAAGGTGAATGATGAATCCGGATTCCCTTGTGGCCACAGAGAAAATGCTTGACGTGGTCAAGATTCTCCTGGACGAACAGGAGCCGGATACCCTTTTCCCGAAAATACTGAACATTGCCCGCGAAGTCTTGAATGCAGACGCAGCCGTCTTGGATATTGGCGGCGAAGTCCCTCTCCATTTTTCGGACCCGGAAAAGGTCTCCATTTCTATATCTGCGGTTCGGCACGCCAAGAGCGAGAACCGTGCCATCGTCTGGAACCAGTTGGACGACGATTCGGCAGACCTTTCCAAGTCCATTGTGCAGAACCAGCTGACAAGCATCATGGTTTCGCCTTTCCGGACTCCCGATTCCGAATCAGGGTACCTGTATTTGCAGCGGGCCGCACGTACGGAACCATTTACGGAGGCCGACAGCAAGCTGTTCGATTCCTTTGTTACGGTCTGCGAAAAGATTACCTTTGCCGCCTTTGACCGCCTGCGGGACAAGGAATCCCTGGACGTGCTCAAGAACGTGGTCCGCAAAGACGGCATCGTCTATTCGTCGAAGGTCATGGAAGACCTTGTAGCCCTGGCGGATCGTTTGGCGCCCCTGCCCCTGCCGGTCATTATCCGCGGGGAGACGGGCACGGGCAAGGAGGTCTTTGCCCGCTACCTGCACAACCACAGTCCCAGATGCGACAAGCCTTTCATTGCGGTGAACTGCGGGGCTATTCCGGAATACCTTATCGAATCCCTGCTGTTCGGGCATGCTAAGGGCTCGTTTACGGGAGCCGTCGATAACCGCAAGGGGTATTTCGAAGAAGCCGACGGTGGCACCATCTTTCTAGACGAAATCGGCGAACTCCCTCTGAACATGCAGGTGAAACTTTTGCGGGTGCTGCAAGAAAAGCACATTACCCGCGTAGGGGACAATCGGGAAATTCCCGTGAACGTGCGGGTGATTTCTGCTACCCATGTGGACCTGGAAGAAGCTGTCAAAGAAAAGAAATTCCGCGAAGACCTGTATTTCCGTATTCAGGTCATGCCTATCCAGGTGCCGCCTCTCCGGGAACGGGGGCAAGACGTGGTGCTTTTGGCTGAGGAATTTTTGAAGCGCTACGGCGCAGAGTATGGGCGAGGCAAGTTCAAGCTCAGTCGCAATGCCGAAAAGGCCCTGCTCAGCTACCACTGGCCGGGAAACGTCCGTGAACTGGAAAATAAAATCCAGAAGGCGCTTGTCCAGGCGGTTCACGGTGTGATACAGCCGGCGGACTTGGGTCTTGAAACTATCCAGAAAGACGCGAAGGAATCGCCCAGGACGCTGAAAGAGGCAAGAGAGGCCGTTGAGCGTGAAGTCATAGGCAACGCCCTGCGGGACTCCAACGCGAACTTGACCTTGGCGGCTACCATTCTCGGCATTGACCGCAAGGTCCTGCGAGAAATCATGGAACGGCTGGGAATGAAAAAGGAAGACTTTAAGTGAGACAAGGGGTCAATATGGAACTTTGGCACGAAATTTGCAAATCTGTGGGTATGAACAAGACTAAATTCATATCCGCAATTCTCTTCGCGACGGCAATTTCTTTTGCCGCCGACGAATCCTCTGCACCTGAATCTTACGTTCCGACCCCTGCCGAAAAGCAGGAATTCTCCAAGGAAACCCCGGGTTTAAGCCAGCAGGAGCGTGCAGACTGGCAGCGTATGCGCGAAGAACGCAAGCAGGCCAGGGAGCAGATTCTTTCCAAGCTTCGCGAAGCTCCGCCTTCAGAACGCAATCAGATGCGTCAAAACGGATTGAAAAATCGTGACGAAAGGCCCCGTTTCGAAGGGGAATTCCCGAAAAACCAGCCCCGCGAAAGGGAGATGTTTGACCCCAATCGCGGAAACGGTCGCCCTGATTTCAATGACAGGGAACCCATGGGTGACAGGCCGAATCCACCTCCCAGGGGCGGAAAGCCAATGGGCAAATAGCCCTGTAGTCTATTCCATTTCTTCGTCGTCGCTGTGGCGGATGACGGTAGCGCCCAGCTTTGCCATCTTGGCTTCGAAATCTTCGTAACCGCGGTCCAGGTGGTACACGCGGCTTACTGTGCTTTCACCGTCGGCAATGAGGGCCGCAAGCACTAGGGCTGCCGTGGCCCGCAAGTCAGAGCCCATGATTTCGGTGCCTTCGAGAGGCGTGCCGCCCTTGATGGTGGCGGTGTTTCCGTTGATCTGGATATTTGCGCCCAGGCGTTCCAGTTCTGCCACATGCTTGAATCGGTCGTTATAGACGGTGTCCTGAATCAGGCTGTTGCCGGGCACGGAGACCAGGGTGGCCATGAGGGGTGCCTGCATGTCGGTGGGGAATCCCGGGAAGGGGAGCGTCGATATGCTGATAGGCTTCAGCTCCATACCACGGGCATCTACCTGGGCCCAGTCGGGGCCTACATCCACCTTGCAGCCCATTTCGCGGAAGGCATCCAGGGTAGAGGCGATGTGTTCGGGAATAATTTTGTTCACCTTGACGCAGCCACGGGTGATGGCCGCGCCGCACAGGAACGTGCCTGCCTCGATACGGTCGGGAATGGTAAAGCACTTGCCGGGGCGCAGGCTTTCTACGCCCTGCACGGTGAGGGTTCGTGTGCCGCGGCCCTGGATTTTTGCACCCATAGACACGAGAAAGTCCACCAGGTTGTCGATTTCCGGTTCCAGCGCCGCATTCTGGAGCACGCTGGTACCCTTGGCGAGGGTGGCGGCCATCAGCACGTTCACCGTAGCGCCAACGCTGGAAATGGGGAAGTTGAAGTTTCCGCCGGGGAGCCGCCCTTCGCAGGTGGCTTCCACATAGCCGCGGGTAAGGGTAATCTTTGCGCCCAGTGCCTCAAGGCCCTTTAGGTGCAAATCTACAGGACGGGGCCCCCAGGCACATCCTCCGGGCAGCGAGACGCGGCAGCGTCCAAACCTTGCCACCAGAGGCCCCAGCACATAGAAACTTGCGCGCATGGTCTTTACCAGTTCGTAGGGAGCTTCCAGGTGATCTGCCTGGCGGGTGTCAATTTTCAACACATGGGCTTCACCGCTTATATGGCAGCCGATGACCCTGAGCACATCGCTCATGGTCTTCATGTCTTTCAGGTGGGGAACGTTGGTGATTTCAGAAACGCCATCGGCGAGGAGTGCTGCCGCCATCACCGCCAGTACGGCGTTTTTCGCTCCAGAAATTTCTACTTCGCCTTCCAGAGGTTTCTTTACTTGATGGACTTCAAAACGGTACATACAAATCTCCTAGTCCTTGTAAACCACGCGGGTTCGCGCAATCCAGTCGTGGAGCGCCCTGCGCTTGGGATCGATGCATACGATGAGGTAACCGAGCCCGTACAAGGTAAGTGTAAACTGTGTAAAAATGCTCGCCATGTAGCGCACACAAGAAAGCCCCCAGCTGAGCTTTTCGCCTTGGGCCGATTCGATGCGGATTTTAAGGAGCATCTTGCCCGGCGTGGCAGAAAATTTTCCGGTAAAAAAGATAAAGTAGATAGCCTGGAGGATAGAGCAAATCAGCATGAATTCCCACATTCCGGGGGCGTTGAAAAAGTTGTTCATGGCCTCTGCGGAGGTGGGATCATCCAGGAACGCGGCCGCAAGCCCCTGGATTTTGTCCAGGTCTATGGAATTTGTTCGGCTCATGATGAACAGCACAATTCCGCCGAACAGCCCAACGATAAAGTTGTCGATGATATAGGCTACCAGCCGCACGAAAAATCCGGCGTAATGCTTTCCGGTCTGGGTCTGCTTCAAAAGCTGTTCGATGGCGTCTTGCAGGGCATCTTCACGGGAGGCGTGGGTTTTTGCCTCCAGGGTGTCCTTCCAGGGCTTCCAGTTTTCTTCGCCGGAATGCCAGACCAGGGTGTCGTCCGTAATCTTTTTTGCTTCTACAAAACCGAGAATCTCGTCCAGGGTATAGGGGCCTTGCCGCCTTTCACCCTCGGTGATGGATTCATCTATAAAAAACCATGACATATCGCTACAAATATAGGAAATTTCATACCCTAAACCCCTGACCACTAGCCACTAACCACTAATCACTGGTCCAAAAAAATTCTAGATTTGGGTGCTATGAATATATTTGTGCCTGGCCAGCGTTATGTGAGCCGATCGGAGCCGGACTTGGGTCTCGGTATTGTTTCGGAATTGCAGGGCCGCAACGTCGTCTTCCGCTTTCCCCTTTTAAACCAAACTCGAATTTACCGCACGGATAGCGCTCCTGTCGAGCGTTTCGTGTTGAATCCGGGAGAGACCGCCAAAAGCGAGAAGGGAGCGTCCTTCGTTATCGAATCCCTCCGGGAATCCTCTGGTGTAGTTGTCTATGTTGGCCGTGGCGGCAAGGAAATCAAGGAATCTGACCTGGTGGCAAAACAGGGGGCCCGCGTTGTTGACCTTTTCAAGGCCCTTTCCAATGTGGGGGCCGACGGTATCTACGGTGGTAATTCCCAGGGTGACGTTTCTTCCAAGGCTTTTGACCGCCGTAGCCGAGCTCTGGCTTTAAGCTGCAAGTGGCAATCCTCTCCGGTGCGTGGCATGATTGGCCCCCGTGTCGATAAGATTCCTCACCAGTATTACCTGTGCTATAGGGCCTGCTCCAGCACGGCACTCCCGAGGCTCATGCTTTCTGACGAGGTGGGCTTGGGCAAGACCATCGAGGCGGGCATGATTTGGCATGCCCTCAAGGCCCGTGGCCGTATCGAAAAGACCTTGATTCTCGTTCCCGATACCCTGAAACACCAGTGGATGGTAGAAATGAAGCGCCGCTTCAACCAGCTGTTCACCCTGGTAGATGACGGTTACATGCAGAGCATATTCGTGAACGTAGAAAAAGACGAGGCCAAGCCAAACCCCTTTATGCGGGGCAACAACTTTATCGTTTCCGTGGAGCTTCTCATCAAGCAGGTCGCCCTGATCGAAGACCTGCTCAAGATTGACTGGGACATGACCATCGTAGACGAGGCTCACCACCTGGTTTGCGAAGACGGTTTTACCAGCCGAGAATACACGCTGGTAAACGCCATTTCCAAAAAGACCAAGGGCCTGCTGCTCTTGACGGGAACTCCTCTGCAGCTCAATCCGGAGTCCCAGTTCAATCGTCTCAAGATGTTGGACCCTACCCGTTTTACGGACTACAAGGAATTTATCGCCGACCAGGAGGCCTACAACAAGCTGGTAAACGACCTCAAGAAGATTCCCACAGACCCGAACCACCAGATGAGCTGGGACGACCTCTACGAGGCCGTGCCCAAGAATTCCAAGATTCGCCCCTGGCTGGAGCAGGAAAGCTCCAAGTCTTTGACGGCAGGGGAGTGGATTCGCCGGATTGTGGATGCCATGGGTACCGGTTCCGTGGTGTTCAGGAACACCCGCAAGGGCGTGGGCGGTTTCCCGAAACGCATCTTGGACGCCATTCCGCTGGAACCCAATCCCGAATACCGTGACATGGTGGAAATTGCCGCCCAGAAATACCTCTACATGGAAGAGGGTGCAACTGGCGACGACCTGACCACGGACATTCAGGAGAACGGTCTTCTCTGTACCCAGTATTCCGACGCCTGGGACAAGGACGAACGCATTGTCTGGCTCAAGAGATTCCTGAAAAAGCACCAGAAAGACAAGATTCTCTTGATTTGCGAAAGCGAATCCGTTTTGATGGCCCTTAAGACCGTGCTTACGGAATACTTGGGCGAAGGCGGTCTTGCCGTGTTTAGCGAAGGCATGAGCATTCTTGCTCGCGACAAGGCGGCTGCGAATTTTAGCAAGCCCAATGGAGCGAACATCCTTATCGCTTCTGAAATCGGTGCCGAAGGCCGCAATTTCCAGTTCTCACACCACCTGATACTTTTCGACCTGCCCCTGGATGCGGCCTTGGTAGAACAGCGCATCGGTCGTCTAGACCGTATCGGCCAGACCAAGGACATCTACGTGCATGTGCCCTACGTGAAGGGTTCTGGTCAGGAGGTGATGTTCCGCTGGTACGACGAAGGACTGAACGCCTTTGGTGCGCCCCTGATGGGCGGCGGCGAGCTGTTCCTCAAATATACGGACAGCCTGATTGAAGCTCTGGCGGATCCTCTGAACAGCATGGAAAACTTTATGGCCAAGGTCATTCCCGCGGTTCAGAAAGATTCCGAACAGATGCGCAAGAAAATCGAGAAGGGTCGTGACCGCCTGCTGGAGTTCAACTCCCGCAACCCGGAAAAGGCGAAAGAGATTACCGACGCCATCGAGAAGATTGACGCCGAGCCGGAGATGAAGGACCTGCTGCTGGATTCCCTGAAGGCCCGTGGGCTGGACATTGAACCCAGCGCCATTGTCGGCTGTTCCGTGATTACCATGGGTCCCCAGATCGAAGCGGGCACAGTTCCCGGTATGCCCACTCGCGCCATGATGGCCGCCCAGAGCGAAGACGAGGAACAGGGTTCCGAAGCCATCTCGCTTACGGTGACCTTCGACCGCAAGGTGGCCATGATTCACGACGAGGTGGACTTTGTAAGCTTGGAACACCCGTTGGCCCAGGGCGTTATCGACTACGAGACCGGCGTGAACCACGGTACGGTGGCCTGCTCCATTTGGCAGGACTCTGGCCTGCGTGGGCTCATGATGCAGTACAACTTTGTGGTGGAACTGCCCGTGCCCGAAGAGTGGGGCATGTCCGATATCGTTGGGCCCTGCTATGCTTCTGCTTTGATTGACCCTACTGGCAAGGACATGTCTTCTGTTCTCGATAAACTAAAAACGGCAAGCCTCAGGGATGTGGCTGTGCCTCGCGGGAACAAGGCCGTCGATGCGACCCTCAGGTTCTTTGCCAAGGAAGGTCTTGGCTTTGCCCGTCAGTCCATCAACGCCATGGCGAAGGAATATGCCGAAAAGGCCGCCGACCTGGTGGAAAAACGCACCGAACAGGAATACCAGCGCATGAACCACCTGATGCTGATGCGCGGCCACGGCGGAAGCTCTTCTGCCTTGCAGCAGATGAAAAAGAACGTGACGGAACGCCGCAAGATTGTTTCCACCCCGCAGCTCCGTCTGGACGCCATCCGACTTTTGGTCTGCAGGTAAGGAACGGAAAATGAATAGCGTCAGGATGACACCTCTTGAAACCATCTGTCTAACCCCTAGATCCTAACCCCTAGATCCTAGCCCCTATCCTATGAGTGAACTTCGTAAGAACATCCTTAATGAATCCCGCCGCATTGTTGTAAAGATCGGTTCCCGAATTCTGGTGGACAGCGCCAAGGGCGGTGTCCGCAGCCGTTACATCCAGAAGCTTGCCGATTCCGTTTCCCGCCTGATAGAAGCGGGCAAGGAAGTGGTGATTGTCACCAGCGGTGCCGTGGGTACGGGCATGGCGGAACTGGGCTACAAGGAAAAGCCCACCAACATGGCCGAGAAGCAGGCCTGCGCCGCCGTGGGGCAAATCGACCTGATGTACGCCTACCGGGAGATGTTTCGCTGGGTGGATCTTTCCGTGGGCCAGATTCTCCTTTCGGCAGACGACTTCCGGGACCGCACGCGCTATAAGAATTTGCAGAACACCATCAAGGCCATGCTTGCCCGCAAGATTGTTCCCATCATCAACGAGAACGACTCCCTGGCGGTGGCCGAAATCAAGGTGGGGGACAACGACAAGCTTTCCAGCGACGTGGCCCTCTTCTTGGATGCCGATTTGCTCTTGATTTTCACCGACGAAGACGGACTCTTTGACGACAACCCGAAAAAGAATCCCGACGCCCGCCTGTTGCGCTTTGTTCCCGAAATTACTCCCGCTATCCTTGCCCTTGCAGGCAAGCCCGGCGAGGCGGGTTCTGCGGTCAGTACCGGCGGCATGCGTAGCAAGCTGGATTCTATCCGTAACGTGACCCGGAGCGGTGCCAACGCATTCCTTGCCAACGGCATGAAGGTGCTGCCCCATCAGGTGGTTCTTGAAAATGCGGTGGGCACGTTCTTTGCCGGTTCCAAGAACAAGTTGAACAGCCGCCAGCGCTGGCTCCGCTTTATTACCACCCCCCGGGGAAGTGTGGTGGTGGACGAGGGCGGCTCCAAGGCCTTGCGCGAAAAGCATTCCAGCCTGCTTCCCGTAGGTGTGCTTGCGGTCAAGAAGCACTTTGACAAGGGCGACCTGATTGAGGTCCTGGACGAATCCGGAACGGTAATCGCCCGCGGCGTAGCAGGCTTCGACAGCGAAACGCTGAAGCTGGTGCTCCGCAAAAAGACTCGGGAAGTCCACGAGATTTTGGGCAGTTCCGTGCCCGACGAACTGATTCACAAGAACGACCTGGTGGTATTCTGATGCTGAACTGGGAAACTCTTCTTTCGGCTACACGCTATGGGCACCCCGCAGACCGTGACCCCAACCGTTCGGACTTTCATAGGGATTTTGACCGCATCGTTTTTTCGACGGCGTTCCGCAGGCTGGGCCGCAAGACCCAGGTTCATCCGTTCTCCGTAAACGACCACGTGCACAGCCGCCTGACCCACAGTATCGAGGTGGCCAGCGTGGGCCGCAGCCTTGCGGTGACAGTTTATCACCTGATCAAGAAGTACCTGCCCAAGAGCATCAACGAGTACCACTTTGGGACCATCGTCCAGTCTGCCTGCCTGGCCCACGACATCGGGAACCCGCCCTTCGGGCATGCGGGGGAGTCCGCCATTCGGGAATGGTTCCGCAAGAACCGCAATTCCGACCCTCTGAAGGACATGACCGACAAGGAACTGGCGGACTTCGAGAACTTCGACGGCAATGCCCAGGGCCACCGCATTCTCTCCAAGCTGGAATACCACTTTCTGGACGGAGGCATGCGCCTGACCTACGCCACCATCGGGGCCATGATAAAGTACCCGTCTCTGGCGTGCTACGGTCACCCCACCAGCCTGTTCTCCACTGAGGCGGACTTGTACAGGAACACCGCCGAAATCCTGGGCCTCCCCGAAATCGGGAACGGGAAGTGGGTGAGGCACCCCCTGGTTTACCTGATGGAAGCGGCAGACGACATCTGCTATTCCATTCTCGACGTAGAAGACGCCATCGAGCTGGGTATCCTTACCTTTGCCGATGTTCGCGACATGTTCAGTTACCTCTGCGGTCCGGACATCAACATCGACAAGGAATACGAAGAGAACGGCCAGAACTTCAGGGATTTTCTCTCTAGCGTGCGGGGCAAGGCCATCCAGAACCTCATCGACGATGTGGCGGTAGTTTTTGCCAACAATTACGAGCAGATTATGGAAGGCACTCTGGACAAGCACCTGATAGACCTGTCCCGTTCCGATGCCATGCGTGGAATCTTTATTGCCAAACGCCTGGGCCGTGAACGCATCTACCCCGACCGCCGCAAGACCGAACTGGAAGTGGGGAGCTACACCACCCTGAGTACCGTGCTGGACGCCTTTATCAGCGGCGTTCATGATTACCGGGTGAACGTGAAGAGCTCCTACCGGGCTAGTCGAATCGTGCGCCTGATTGGAAACGCCAAGATTGGCCAGAGCGTCACTACCGCCGAGGCCTACCACCAGGTGCTGGACTTTGTGAGTGGCATGACCGACAACTACGCCACCTACCTGGCCCGCCAAATCGGCGGCCTTGTGACCGGGCTGTAATAAAATAGGGCAAACTCTGTTTGCCCGACATAAATCGATTTAAAACACAATCTTTGCGATGCTACCTGCCAGGCCGGGGAGGGTGTAGCGGTAGTTTTTGCCGTTTACCCACATAGAGAGGGCGGCGTCAATCCATTCCCTTTCGCAGGTGATTTTCCGGATGACGATGTCGGTACCAGTGTCGCCGTCTTCGAAGGAGTAGTACCCGCGGAACTTGATGGGCCTGTCTTCTCCGTGCAGGAGCACGACCACGTCGGCGGTGCCCATGTCCGAATCGATGGAAATGGACTGCACGTCGCCGAATCGCTTCACCATCTCGTTGTTCTTGACAAAGGTTTCAACAGCCTTGTTGCGTAAATTACCTAACAGCGACATTTTCAATTATGAGTTCGGATTTCAGAATTCAGAGTTAATATTGAATTGAACTTTAACTCCGAAATCTGAATTCCGAAGTCTGAATTATTTTATCTCGGGAGCGTCAAAATTTCCACACCGTCCTTGGTGCGGACGATGGTGTGTTCCCACTGGGCTGAAAGTGAACCGTCGCGTGTCACGGCGGTCCAGCCGTCGTTCAGGGTCTTGGTGCCGGGCTTGCCCACGTTGATCATGGGTTCTACCGTGAACACGTTGCCCACTTCGATGAAGGGAGTGCGCTCGGAGTTGCGGAAATGGAGCACCGTGGGTTCTTCGTGGAAGCCCCGGCCGATGCCGTGGCCGCAGTAGTCTTCCACCACGCTGAAGCCGTGCTCGTCGGCGATGTCCTGGATGGCACAGCCGATATCGCAGAAACGGGCCCTGGGTTCGCCGGCGGCGCGGATGCCCTCTTCCATGCAGAACTTGGCGGTGTCCACCAGCTCCTGGGCGAGGCTGGAGACCTTACCTACGCAGAACATGGCGGAGGTGTCGCCGTGGTAGCCCGAAAGGATGGTGGTGATGTCGATGTTCACGATATCGCCGTCTTTAAGGACGGTATCGGCACGGGGGATGCCGTGGCACACCACTTCGTTGATGCTGATGCAGGCGTAGCGCGGGTAGCCGTGGTAGCCCATGCAGGCGGAGCGGCCCTTGTGCTTGTTGGTGTAGTCCCCGATGAACTCGTCGATTTCCAGGGTGGAAACGCCGGGCTTGCACATTTCGCCGGCGAGAATCAGGGTCTCGGCGGCAAGAGCCCCCGCATCGCGGATAAGCTCGATTTCTTTTGCAGATTTTACTTTGATTTTAGCCATTTCACAAACCTACTTTCTCCACGCATACTTGTCCAGCAAGAATGCCAGCAGCATCTGGTCTTCGGGAATGCTGGCCAGTTCACGCACCAGCGGCAAGAACCTGCTGATGCGTTCGGTAGCCTTCTGCCCGCCGAAATGCTGCCGTTCCTGCTCCAGGCGAACACGCAGGCGGTCGCTGACACGCTTGGCAATTTCTTCGTCGGTGGGTGTTTCCATCTTGATGAAGTTGATGCCGAAGTCGGCGGCGGTCTGCTTGATTTCGATTTCTTCGACAGGCGTGATGAGGGAGATGCAGAGCCCGCTCTTGCCCGCACGGGCGGTACGGCCGCTACGGTGCACATAGACTTCGTGGTCGGCGGGATGGTCATACACAATCACGTGGGTCACATGGTCCACGTCGATTCCGCGGGCGGCCACGTCGGTACAAATCAAAATCTTGATTTTCTTGTCGCGGAAGGCGTTCAGGGTCTTTTCACGCATGGACTGTGCCACGTCGCCGCTCAAGGCACCCACCTGGAATCCGTAGCCCGAAAGCACCTGCTCCAGGTAGCTCACGTCGCTCTTCTTGTTGCAGAAAATCATGCAGCTGTCGGGATTGTAGTATTCCAGCACCTTGATGGTCATGGAATCCTTTTCCATCACGTCGCAGGGGTACCAGCGGTGCTCCAGGTTGTTGGCAATCACCTTGTCGTAGCTGAGGGAAAGGAATTCGGCACTGGGGCGCTGGAATTCCCGGGCGAGGCTCTTCACCGTCTGGGGGATGGTGGCGCTGAACATGGTGCAAGAAATGGCCTTGGGCAGGTAGCGGCGAATCTTCTGCATGTCGGGGTAGAATCCCATGGAAAGCATTTCGTCGGCTTCGTCCAGCACCAGGTCGCGGATGTCCAAGAAGTCCACGTTGCCACGCTGCACATGGTCCATCAGGCGGCCAGGGGTCGCGACGATGATGTGCACGCCTTCGCGGAGTGCCTTCAGCTGGGGCTCGTAGGCCACACCGCCAAAGATGGCCACGGACCTAATGCCCGTGCCCTTGGAAAGCTTCTCGATTTCGTCTTGCACCTGGATGCAAAGTTCGCGGGTCGGCACAAGAATCAAAGCCTGCGGATACGGATGGTCCCGCACGATGACCTGCAGAAGGGGCAACACGTAGGCCCCAGTCTTTCCCGAGCCGGTCTTGGACTGCACCAGCATGTCACGGGCGGCCAGCATATAGGGGATGGTCTTGCGCTGTACGGGCATCAGCTCCGTCCAGCCGTGATCTCTCAAGATGTTCTTCTGTTCGTCGGGCAGCTGGTCGAATGTATAGTCGGGCAGCTTGTTCTTCGGTTCGATAATCTTGACCGGCGTCAAGAACGGATTGATTTTTTCCTCTTTCTTCTCTTCGGTAATTTCTTCGCTCATAGTGGGCACAAATGTAGAAAAAAATGATCAGCGGTTGAATTACATGATTTGGGATAGTGGTTAGTTGGGCAGGCATTAACAATTACATTATACTCCGCAATAATCCCTCACCTTTTTTTACGCTCGATAACCGCAGAGAGTGGGTGTAGCTAAGGTCCATGCATTAAATTGATTCTCCCAATACGCACCAGGCAATTCCACGCTAAGACCTTTGAAATATGGAAATGTACAAATGACTGTTATCAGGAATCTGAACCCATAATGTTTTTTGGGGGGGCATAAAAAAGACGAGAGCCAAGATTTCTCTCGACTCTCGTCTTACTAATAACCTCAAAGGCCGAAAGGCCGACGCCATCGCTCGAAGCGACGAAGTCGCGACCTCATACCTCTTTACAGGCTGATCAACCCTTCGGTATCCTTAGACATGGCGTCATAGAATGCGTAGCGGGCGTCAGTTATGAGACTCCGCATTCAACTATCGCATACAGGAACCGATGGAAGTTGAATGCTCCGCGCTTCGAAGGCTACTTAAGAGTAGCCTCCTACGCTTGGTTGCCTTCTGGAGGTCGTCGGCGAGCTTCTTGGCCACTTCGCGCCAAAGCCGTGGTTGATGCAGGGGCAGTAGCAGATGATCAGCGACGGACCACCATGAGCTGGAGGCGACAACTGTCAAGTTGTCGTCGTAGGCGAGAGCACAAGTCTGTCGCATTATCCCTTTTGCAATTGACTTGTGCGATCGTGCAAAGTGCTTCCGCTTCCTGGAGAACCTTCAGGGCCTGAGCGTCGTTTGCGCCGAGGGCGATACGGCCCAACTATGACGACCGTTCGGCTCACGCCTTACTCCCACCTAAAGGTCGCCATGCCCACTAAGGCAACACAGTTGCCAAGTGGTCAAAGGTCGCCTCCGACGACTCGTTAAGACGAATCGCCTACGGCTCACAGCGTGGTCGAGACCACCGTAACCGAAGTCTCTTGGGCGTTCCCGCACAAATATGTGCGGTCGGGCTATATTTTAGGGGCTGCCGTCGTCGCTTCGCTCGTCGCCAGTCTCCTAAAACGGAGCCTTGTTCCGCGCACTTCGTTCACTCCGCAAGTCTCCGCCCCAAGGGGTCACTATCCCTAACGCAGATGCAGGGAAGGAATGCTTTGCTTACAGTTTTTTTGCGAGAAAATCGGACGGTTGTATTGCGGGAACAGACGATTTCTTGAAATCGTCGATATTCCGGGTCACAATGTAGTCCAAATCGCATTTAGTGGCACACTGGATTTGCAGTCCGTCTTCAAGATCATCCGTATTCGGGTTCTGGACTACCGCAATAAAATCATTCGCCTTTTCAGGGATTACTGTAAAGAACTGGCAGAACATCTCGACCAGTTTTAGTCTTTGGGGAACGGATAGGTCTTTCCGAAGGATATAGTAGATGTCGCAAAGCGAATGTGCCGAGACAAACCCCTGATACTTTTGCTTGATGCAACTAGCGATGATTTCTTTGGAATTGGCGGAAAACGGCTTTCGGCGTTGCACCATGTCGAGTATGACGTTCGTGTCAATGAGCAGGTTCATTCGGGGTCCCTGCTTGCTTCACGTTCTTTTTTGAAATCGATTTCGCGGTCGACGGAACCGGCGATTTCGTCAAGCAGGGCTAGACCGACAGAAACATCTCTCTCGGCTTTTCGTTCTTCCAGGATATTGTCCAATTTCTGACGAAGGACAATAATCTGAAACAGGGGGAGTTCCTCCACCTGGGTTTCAAGATCTGCAAATGCGGCATTAGTCATATTGGCCTCCGTTCTATCTATCATAATATACATTATTCGGCTCGTTTGCGCAATGGGAGCGAGAGTGACTTAGGGCTGATTTCTTTAATGATTGTGAATCTGCATAGTTAAGTTAAATAAAATGATAACGCATCAGAACAATCATATTCTCCGATCCCATCCATATTCATCCAAGCTATATCGAATTTGACGGGATATTTTCTTTCTTTTAAAATAAAATAGAAACCATTTTCGTCACATATAGTTATATACCGCCAGGCTTTTTTCCAATTTTTATCTTCAAAATTGAAATTCACTAACGAATCTGTGTCCCAATAGTCAAAATCATTCGGAACAGGACGCTGCAACGCCAAAATTTTATTATCCATTATCTTCGTATAGCATTCTGCAAACTCATCGCCATCCTCGTATTGCAATTTTTCACCAGAAACATAAACTCTGTATATTTTGCGTTTTTCAAGTGCGGCAACATCTATATTTATCGTCAACATTGCCGAGATATTATCGAGGACCTTTTTAAATCGCTCAAGTTCTTCGTCTTCTCGTTGTAAAAACCAATAACTGTATGATACAAGAAAAGGAACTTTAGCTCCCGTTTCATCCAATACAGTCAACACTCCTAATGGAGTTTGCAGTTCGGTGACAATCGGCCAATTATTTTTTTTGTAAAAATCAAAAATATCAGAAGGACTCAAATTTGAGTGAGCTTCTTTAAATTCTCGTTCTAATTTCTCTAGATAGGCCAATTTGCTTAGAATTTCATTTGTATCCATATAGACAAATATATATTCTTTAAATGTCAAAGAATGACATATTAAACAAAAAGACGAGAGCCGAAATTTCTTCGACTCTCGTCTTACTAATAACCTCAAAGGCCGTAAGGCCGACCTCATCGCTCAAAGCGACGAAGTCGCGACCTCATACCTCTTTACAGGCTGATCAACCCTTCCGTATCCTTGGACATGGCGTCGTAGAATGCGTAGCGGGCGTCAACTTCCTTCTGGAGGTCGTCGGCGAGCTTTCTAGCCACTTCCGGATTGCTTCGGGTGAGCTGCTTGTAGCGGTTTTCGGTGTAGATGTATTCTGCAACCGGGATC
>CAMHDS010000045.1 GCA_946183925.1 uncultured Fibrobacter sp.
TGGAAAACACCGTGGAAGTCGTGTTCCAGGTGAACGGCAAGGTCCGCGCGAAGGCCTCCGTCGCGAAGGACATGGACAAGGCTGCCCTCGAAAAGCTCGCACTTGAAAACGAAAGAGTAAAAGAATTTACCAAGGGCATGCAGGTCGTCAAGGCAATTGTTGTGCCGGGTAAGTTGGTCAACATCGTCGTTAAACCGGCGTAAGGATTAGCCTTTAGCCTGCCCCGGACTTGTTCTGGGATGAACATTGTGGTGAAGTAGCCGCAAGCATAAAATTAAAGACTGTAGCCTAACCGCTGCAGTCTTTTTATATTTATAGCATGCTTAAGATAATCAAGGCTATTAGCCGTCTGCTTTCGAACTACGCTTCACCCTTTGTCATCGCAAGCGCAATAGTCGCATTCTTTGTGCCAATCGCTTTTGGCTGGGTTCACGGGAATGTATCCTCCATCATTCTCGGCGTCATCATGTTGAGCATGGGCCTTACCATCTCCATGGATGATGTGCGGAATCTGCTAAAACAGCCTTTCCACATTCTGTTGGGTGCTGTGGCGCAGTATACGATTATGCCTTTTGTGGCCTTCGGGCTTACGAAGGTGTTCGGGCTGGACCCCTACCTTGCTGTGGGTATCATTCTGGTGGGGTGCTGCCCGGGCGGTGTTTCCAGCAACGTCATGAGTTTTTTGGCCCATGGCGATGTCACCTATTCCGTGAGCATGACCATGGTGAGCACTCTCCTTGCGCCGATTATGACTCCGCTTTTGGTGCTTTGGCTTGCTGACACCAGTATCGACGTGAATGCGAAGGGTATGTTCCTGAACATTCTGTATGTGACAATCGCGCCCATTACCATCGGGTTCCTCTGCAACCATTTCCTGGGCAAGCGTGCCGTATTTAAAGAAATCCAGTCCAACATGCCTGCCGTAAGCGTCATAGGCCTGATGCTCATTGTGGGCGGTGTGGTGGTGACGGTGCGTCCGCAGCTGTTGACCAACGGCTTTTCGCTGATTTTCCTGGTGCTGGCGGTGGTGTTTTGCCACAATGCGCTGGGTTATGTGCTGGGTTACAGCGTGGGTAAGCTTTTCAAGTTCAATACCGCCAAGAAGCGGACCATCGCTATCGAGGTGGGTGTGCAGAATGCCGGCATGGCCACCGTGCTTGCCATGGCCTTCTTTGCGAACCCCGAAAATGTGGCGGCCAACCCCAAGGCGGTGCTTTGTATGGTGCCTTGCGCCCTGAGCTGCGCCTATCATTCCATCAGCGGAACGGTGCTGGCTAACATTTTCGCCTGGTGGGATGGTCGCTCAAAACGGGCCTAGCCCCAGCTTGATGCCTACCCGGTGGCCGGTCTCGAACCCGAAAAGGGTTCCCTTGTTGATGGTGTAGTTTATCCCCAGTTCCAGCGGTGTGCCGAATAGCCGAAAGTCCCGTGCCAGGGCGAAGGCGATTTTCATGCCCTTGTACTTGTCGTCCATCTTGCGGCAGTTTTTTGCCAGGTTGTGGTTCTCCGACTCCTGGAAACGGGCCTGGTAAAGCAGAACTTCGCTGAATTTCCAGCCGGTCTGTTCCGAATCGCTCCACCAGAACTTCCAAAGTAGGCTGGTCTTGAACCCGATTTCGTCGCCGGGTTCAAAATTCTGGTCTTCGAGAAACTTGTTGTAACGCAGGGCTGTTCCGAGCAGCAGGTGCCGCGTCGCCGGAAACAGCACGAAGGGTTCCGCGTTCAGCCGGTGGAAACGGTCCTTTTGGGAGCCTTCGCCGGGCGGAAACCGCCAGCCTGCATCTAGCCCGAAATTCCGGTAAAACAGGGTCCGGACACCCAGATAGCTCTCGTTGAAACCGTTCACGTGCAGGTTGCAGTAATTATGGATGTAACCTTCGGTGGAATACTCGTAGCTGTAACTGGCAAACCGGAAAGAGCTGCTACCGTAAAAGCTGAACCAGTCGGTAAGGGCGTATTCCGCCGACACCGTCAGATCGTTGCTGTAAACGTCGTCGTCCAGTTCCTCTGCTTCTTCTAGGGAGATTGCCGTTGTAGGGAAATGTAGCGGCACAAGCCCTTCGGTGGCATATACCTTGGATAGGCATAGACCGGCAAGTGCGAGTAACAGGTAGGCCGCTTTCCTTTGCATAGGCAAAATTTATATTTTGATAGTCCCAATGAACTCGGCCCTTCAGAAAATCACAACTCAAAGCCGCAACAGGTTCTCAACTGGCGCCACTTTTTACATTGGCGTCAAGCACCTTGCTCTTGCGTTGTTCGTGTTGTCCCTGACAGGCTGTTTCTGGGAAAGTCCCGAAAGTAATCCAGCCTACCTGCCCCTGGACGATTCCAGGTATCCCTATGCGGGGCTCCCGCGCCTTGTCATCGAGACGGAGGACTTTCACGAGATACGTGACCGTGAAACAGAAATTCCTTCCCGCCTGCAAATCTATGGCAAGGACAATTACGAAAGCGAAGTCTATAGCCTTACGGTCCGGGGACGCGGAAACTCCAGCTTCAAGATGCCCAAGTACGGCATGAAACTGGAATTCGATGACAAGGTTTCCCTGTTCGGCATGCCCAAGAACAGGGACTTCGCGCTTATCGCCAACTATGGAGACAAGACTCACCTGCGGAACTACATGATGGGGCGGCTTTCGGAATGGCTTGGTTCCAGGTGGACTCCCAAGATGCAGTTTGTGGAGGTTTTTCTGAACCGCAAGTACATGGGGCTCTACCTCTTTTCGGAAACGGTGAAGGTGGCCCATGACCGGGTGGACATTGCCGAAAACGACACCACCTTTCTGGTTGAAAAAGAAGACATCAAGAAATACGACCCGCCCTACGTGATTACGGACAACGAATACATTTACCATATCAAGTCCCCCAAGAACCCGAACGAAAAAACGCAGCAGTTGTTACTGGATTACCTGAACGACTTTGAACATGCTGCCCGGCGTTTTGACCACATGACTCCTGAAGACATTCAGAATTGGCTGTCCATGGAAGATTTTCTGCCTTTTTACTGGATTCAGGAATTTTCCAAGAACGAAGACGGTAACTACGCCCGCAGCGTGTTTTTCACTTGGGAAAAGGGCGGTCCTGTCCGTTTTGGTCCCCTGTGGGATTTCGATCTTGCTTTCGGCAACGCCTCCCGGGAAAAGAACAAGCCTGCAGATGACTGGTACATCCGGAATTACCGCCTGTACAGCCACATTTTCTGGAGTGACTGGATAAAGGGCGAGGCCAAGGCCTACTGGCTAGAACATCGTGAAAAATTCCGCGCCCTTATAGACAGTGTTCCACTCTATAGAGGGCAAATCGAAAAGGCCGTAGAGAACGAATATCGCCGCTGGCCCATTATTTCCAATACAGAAAACTGGGCGCTGAAGGACCCTTACGAATCTTACGACGAAGGCGTGCAGACGATGGTCCAGTGGATGCGGGAACGTTTCGACTGGATTGACAAGAATCTATAGGACCTGTCCTTCTTGATCCAGCTTGGTCCGTTCGTCGTACAGGCGCTTTGAAATCTGGCAGAAGGCCTTGACTACCACAGGGTCGAAATGCTTGCCAGCCCCTTCGGTAATGATTTCCATGGCCTTTTCGTAGGTGAAAGGCTTCTTGTAGATGCGTTCGGCCACCAGGGCGTCGAACACGTCGGCCACCGCCATGATTCTTGCCGACAGCGGAATGTTTTCGCCCGAGATGCGGTTGGGGTAGCCCGAACCGTCCCATTTTTCGTGGTGGAAGAGAGCCATCTCGATAGATTCCTTCAGGTAATCCTCGTCCATGGTGTCGCCGGCGTTTTCTTCGATCTTCACCAGGATGTTCTTGCCTTCGGTGGTGTGGCTTTTCATGATGGTGAATTCATCGTCGGTGAGCTTGCCCGGCTTGTTCAGAATCAGGTCGGACACCGCAATCTTTCCGATGTCGTGGAGCGGTGCGGAACGCTTCAACTTTTCGATGTATTCGTCGGTGAGAATGTCCTTGAATTCGCCTTCGGTCTGGAGTTCCCTTGCAATGGCATCTACGTAGTGGGCCGTTTTCTTGATGTGGTTTCCGGTGCTGGTATCGCGGGCTTCCACCATTTCGGCGAAGTTCTCGATAATTTCGTCTTGCATGCGGGTAATGCGTTCGGTCTGTTCCTGCAGCTGCTTGATGTAATCCAGGGATTCGTTGCCCATCTTGAGGAGGGCCGTGTGCAGGTGCTTGATTTCGTCTTGGGAATGAATGTCTAGCGTGCTGAGGATTTCTAGACCCTTGTCCTTGTCGGTTCCCAAGTTGTAGGCGAACTGGGACGAGGCGTAGGCCATGCGGTTGATGGGCCGCACGATTCCGCTTTTCACCAGCTCCACGATGATGCTCATGATAATCAGGGAAAGGCTGAAGAACAGGGAGAAGAACTTGATAAAGAAGGAGGCATCGTCTTCTATAATCTCCTGCATGGAAATGTCGGCGGCCACGTAGGCGCTAGTCTTGTGCAGGGAGTCCTTGATGGGCTTGTAGATGGTCAGGAGCCAGCCGTAGGTGTCGTCGGAGATGATGGGCTCGATGGTGTCGCCCTTGAGGAGCGCCGGCAGATAGGGCTCGAAGCTTGGGTCAAAAGGCAGAATTTCACCGGGCTCGCTGGTTTCTTCGCCACTTTCCAGGGGCGTGTCGAATACCGCATGGCAGCCGTCTTTTTCAATCTTGTAAACGTAGAGGTATTTTGTCTGTGGGAAACTCTTCTTGAGTTTCTTCAGTTTTTCTTCTGTTTCTGCGTACCCGTCGGCTTCACGACCGTTTGTGAGGAATTCGTCTATGCGGTTTCCGTCAATGAACACGCTGGCCGCCTGGGTTACCCCGTTGGCGATATCGGTAAACTTGTCGATGGAAACTTTCTGGTACAAGAAATAACCGATGGCGCAGGCAAGTGAACCAAGCAGCAGTTCTGCCACGATGACCATGGCTACTACCCTGCGGAGCAGGGAACGCCCGGTGGTGGCAGCCAGTTCATCGACATTGGGGTCGATATGGAAGGTGTCGTTGCAGGCAAAGCGAATCTTGCGTGGGATCCAGCGGTAGAGGAGTACTGCCGAAATGACCACGATGCCCTTGTCGAAAACGTCGATGATGATGTCGGCCAGAAGCTGGGACCAGAAATCGGGGAGACCGCAGGTGTCTCGGAGGGCAATCGCGAAAGGCGCAGAAATGCCTTCGCCGATACTGTAGCCGTACAGGAAATAGGTGAGTATGGACCCGAGACCGCCGCCGATGAGGGCGAAGGTGAAAATCACCACCAGAATCTTGGGAATGCTCAAGAAGAATTTTTTCTGGTAGAAAAGGTAGGCGCATCCGGCAATAAGGACGTTGATGACGCCGTAGTAGAGGGTAACGGCATCGGACAGTCCGTTGATGGCGTTGGAGATGAAACCGACGATGACGGCGGCCATGTTTCCGCACATCATGGCGGTAAGGATTGTGCCTAGGCAGTCAAAAAAGACGGGCAGTTCGAAATGGGTGACGATTTTTGCCGGGACAATGTTCAGCAAAAGACCGACGGCGATAAAGAGAATCGCCTTCGCCAGGTAATGGATTGTCTTCTTCTGAAATTTCATGAACCCGTCCCTTTTACAAATCCAGTACAGCTTAGAGCCCCTGGATTTCAACAACCTTCTTGTTGTTTGTCGCTCCCGTCACCACGGATACATCCCGCTTGTGGACTCCAAAGTGCTTTGCCAGAAGTTCACAGATGGCCTCGTTGGCGGCTCCATCTACGGGCGGTGCCTTGACCTCTACCTTGTAGCTACCGTCGGGGTTTTCCGTGACGGATTCCCGCTTGCTTCTTGCATGTACCTTGATGCTTATCTTCAAGGGAGGCCTCTTTTATTAGCCGATGACGTTCCCGGTAGGCATGGCAGGGGCGGGCCTTCTGGCGGGTGCCGGTTCGGCCAACTCCCGCTGGTCGTTTTCCATGGCCGAAAGCAGGTCTTCTTGTCCGCGGATAAGGGCACGACACCGGATAAAGTAGTTGGTGCGGATCTGCTTCAGCTGTTCGATTTCGGCCCGCAGGTCCTCGGCGCTCTTTTTGGTGTTCTCCACTTCCTTGATGGCTCGTGCCTTGGCCTCGGCGATAATCAGTTCCGCCTCTTTTTCGGCATTGGTTTTGACCTCGTCCACGGTCTTTTGCATGGTGACCACGGCGTCCTGGATGGTCTTTTCGATTTGGCGGTAGTAGTTGACCCGTTCCTCGGCGATTTTCAGGCGTTCTGTGAGGTCGGTGCGGTTCCTGGACATTTGTTCGAAAGCGGTAGCCGCCGTCTCGAGGAATGCCTTGACCTCGTCGGGGTCTATGCCGCCGAAGTTCTTTTTGTGGAATGTCTGGTTGCGGATATCTAACGGGGTCAGTTCCATACACTACCTGCTAAAATAATAGGACTTTACTTTCAATAATATAACAAAGTTATGATAAAGGGGGCGAAACCCTTCCAAATTGGAAGATACATTTTATATTATGTTTTCCTTTTTTGAAAAAAAGAGTGTAGTTAGGGGTAAATTAGGGGCGATAAATCGATAAGATGATCGGTAAACTGAAAAAATTCCTGCAGCGGCAGGACTCCCTGGAACGGACCCTTTTCTGGGTGTTTCTGGTGATTGTGTTGGCGGCAAGCGTTGCCTCCACGGTTTTTACCATATATGAGCAAATTAGCCCGGTGACTTCGGCGGTGTGCTTGCTGACCAGCGTTATCTGCGCCATTTTGGCAGTGGTGGCGGTCAAGACCCGTATGTATAGCGTCTGCTATATGGTCATGTGCCTTTTGCTCAGCTGTTTCTTGCTGCCCATGCTGTTCTTCTTGTGCGGCGGGTTCAACTGCGGCATGACCCTCTACTGCCTTACTGCGGTGTTTCTTTGTGCCTATTGCCCCGGCAAGAGCAAGTGGGCGGTGTTTGTGCTTTCTATGCTCGCTTTCGAAATCGCCTTTGTGCTTTCGGAACTTTACCCTGAGTATGTGGTGGCCCTGGACCACCAGGCGGCTTTCATCGACATCCTGGTGTCTTTCTTTATTACGGGTGTGGTGGTCTTTATCATCAATTCCTTCGCCCTCTATTCCTACAATACCGAACGGAAGGGCCGCGAAGAAATGCTCAAGCGCCTGGAGTTTTTATCCAAGAGAGACTCCAAGACAGGGCTTTTCAACCGTGGCTACATGACGCACTTCTTGGAAAGTGTCGTGTGGCTGCAGCGGGAGGGATACTACCTGCTGCTCCTTGACATGGACGAGTTTCGCGAGGTGAACGCCAGTTACGGCCAGGTGTTTGGCGACCAGGTGCTCTGCGACGTGGCGAAGTTTTTGATTCAAGTGCGTGACGACCGGATTGGGGAATGCTGCGGCCGTATGGACGGGGAACTGTTCATGTGCGTGCTTCGGGCTGATTCCGAGTTGGAGGCCTTTGCCCGTGCCGAACGGATTCGCGAGGGTATTGCTGCGCTCCGTTGGAACAGGTTCCCCGACGCCTCCGTTACGGTGTCCGGCTGCTTTATCGCCTGTGGCGACAGGAACTATAGCCACTTCTCCCAGTTCCTGGTAAAGGCCGAAGAGGTGCTGTACCTGGCCAAGACCGAGGGCCGGAACAAAATAAGGAAGATGTCCTGATTTACGGTTAGTGTTGATAAATTGTTGATAAATTGGTCAAAACGCGTTGTTTTGGCCTTTTTTGCTTAAATTTCCCGTACTTCGGGGCAAAACACCTTGATTTATGCGGTATTTTTGCTAGATTTGGAACTCAAAAAATTTGAATTCCGACTAGAAAGGTTTTATCATGAAAAGAACATTCCAGCCTCATAACCGCAAGCGTGCCAACAAGCAGGGTTTTCGCGCCCGCATGGAAGACCGTTGGGGTCGCGCCGTTCTTAGCCGTCGCCGCGCCAAGGGCCGCAAGCGCCTGACCGTCAGCGACACCATCTATAAGAAGTAAGTCTGGGGGTGGCTCATCGCCGCTCTGCGTTCTTATAGGCTGCCGAACCAGCCCGCTTACCGAACAGTGGCCGTCCAAGGCAAGTTTGTCCGAGCATCGTCATTGACCATGCGTTGGATAGAGAGCCCGGACGGTTTTTGTCGTTTCTGCTTTTTGGCGAAAAAGAAAAACGGTAACGCCGTTTACCGCAACAAGTGCCGGAGGATTCTGCGGCCTTTGTTTTTTGGAATGGTCCCGAATATCCAGAAGCCGGTGTGGGCCATGGTGGTAGTGACCGTGGGCCAGCAGGAACTGACCTCCGAAAAGCTCCGGGAGTCCGCCTACAAGATTTTCCGCAAGATGGAATGGACCTGCCCGGAGGCGGTGGACGGCGATGCTTGCGAAGCTTGAGAGGGCCGTCGTGGCGGTGCTGATTGCGCCTATCCGGCTGTACCAGCTGGTGCACCCCTACTTCTTTCACGGGGTCTGCCGGTTTCAGCCCACCTGCTCCAGCTATGCCATCGAGGCTCTGCGGGTACACGGACCCTTCAAAGGTTTCTATCTTGCGGTTTTTAGAATTTTGAGATGCAACCCCTTCTGCAAGGGCGGCTACGACCCGGTGCCCCCTAAAAAGGAAAAGACATGAACAAGAATTCCCTCATAGGCTCCATCTTGATTGCGGCAATTGTCATCTGGTGGATGACCATGTCGTCGAACAACGCGAAGCAGCAGGCCGAAGCCCAGGCAAAAGAAAAAGAGGCTGCCGCCGCCATGGAGGCCGCCCGTGCCGACTCCGCAGACCAGCTGGTGCTAGGCGACAAGACTACGGAGTTGAAGGCTGCTCCGGTGCTGGGTGATTCGGAATCCGGAGTTCGGAATTCAGAATTAGATTCGGGAAAAGTTGCCGTTGCGGGCGACAGTGCGAAGGTCGCTGCCGCTGATAGTGCCTCTGCCGACAGCGCTCAAGCAGCCGAAGCCCCGAAGGTCGTGGAACCCCGCACGGTGACGGTGGAGACCGACAAGTTTATCATGACCCTCAGTAACAAGGGCGCCCATGTCCAGAGCGTGATTGTGAAGGCCCTGCCCGACAACGCCGGAAACTTCCCGGAGATTATCCAGGATACCGCCTTGGGCGCCTTGGACCTGAAACTGGGCAAGGCGGACCTGACCGATGCCCTTTTCGACCTGGGTGACACTCCCGAAAAGATCCAGGTGGAAAACGATGTGACGGTGCAGTTCACCTTTACCGATGCCAGCGGCAAGCAGGTGATTCGTAGCTACGGCTTTACCAAGGCCGGAGTGGCGGTGCGCCAGGTGAACCGCTTTGTGGGGTTCAAACCGGCCGATTACGAACTGTCCTGGAAGGGCGGCATGAAAGAAACCGAAGTCATGCCCAAGGGCAAGAGCTTCGGCGGCGCCAGCTATTTCTTTAGCGAGGTGATTTTCAAGAACAGCGAGATTACGGAGCGCGAGACCTTCACCGACGCCATGACCTTTGACAACGCCAACTACTACTGGGTGGGCATGCGCCGCAAGTACGTGGCCCTGTCGGTGCAGTTCGACAAGCCCGTTCCGGTGAAGGTGAACGCGAAGCATATCGACGTAGCCACCGAAGGCAATCCGGATCCGGGAACCTACAGCCTTGCCATTGCGGACGGTATCCGTGGCGATTCTCTGGCCTATAACTTCATGGTGCTCCCGCTCCAGTGGGACGAGGTGGAAGCCCTTGACCAGGGTTACGAGAAGATTATCGTGACGGGCTCCAAGTGGTTCCCCGGTTCCAGCGTCTGGTTCGTGTGGATTTGCAAGTGGCTCTTGAAGCTCCTCAAGTTCTTCTATTCCATTATCCCGAACTACGGCGTGGCCATTATCCTGGTGACCTTCATTGTTCGTGCCTTTACTACGCCCTTTACGGTAAAGCAGCTCAAGTCCACCCGTGCCATGAGCAAGCTCAAGCCCCAGCTGGACGAAATCAACGTGAAGTATCGTAGCGATCCGCAAAAGAAGCAGGCCGCCATCATGGAACTCTATGCCAAGAACGGCGTGAACCCGCTGGCTAGCTGTACGGGCGGATGCCTCCCCATGCTTATCCAGATGCCTATATTCATGGGCCTGTTCTTTGTGCTGGGCCGCGCTATCGAACTCCGCGGTATGCCCGCCTTCCTCTGGATTACCGACCTGAGCAAGAGCGACGTGGTGTGGAGCGGATTTACGATTCCTTTCGTGATGCCCGCAGGCCTTGCCATTCTCCCCTGGATCATGGTGGTTACGACATACTTCCAGACCAAGGTGACCATGAGCGGTAGCGCCGGCATGGACCCGGCCCAGCAGAAGATGATGACTTGGATGATGCCCGCCATGATGTTCTTCTTTAGCGCGGTGATGCCTTCGGGCTTGGTGCTCTACTGGATTGTGTCCAATTTCTGGAGCATTGCCCAGTACAAGTTCATCAACCGGGGCGTAATGGCCCAGGGCAGCGAATCGTCCAAATTCAAGGGCAAAGACGTACAAGACGCAAAGATCGTAAAATAACAGCCTTAGGGATGGCGTAGCCTTCCCTAATCATTGAACATTCGGCTTGACGAATTTGTTGTAAATGGGGGCCCCGATTTTTTCAAGGGGTTTTTCCCATATCTTGTCGAATGCCTTTCGAATATTCCCGCCAATATAACTAGGAAGCCATTCCTCTTTGAAATCCGGCGCCAGCCCGCTTTTTATCACCATTTGATGGTAATCTGCGTTCAAAATGTCAGATGCGCCCCGACGGACGTAGAAAAGCTTTTCCTTGACGGATTGTCTGCCTTGCAATAAGCGGCGTTTGATAAAACCGCAACCCTGAGCGATCAAATTCGGATACTCCAACACTGGCAGGGGGCCTGTTTTAAAAAGAGAATCGCTGGTGACTTCGGCATCTATGAAAGCTTTTCCTAAGCCTATTTCAAGCTTGTGTACGACGTCGTAATAGTTTTCTTGTTCTGGAGTTTCTAGCAGGTGCATGAAAAAAGCACCCAAAGCTTCTGGTTTGAGATAAAGAAAATAACTTTGCAAATGGGGGTGATATTCCTTGCTCTTGGTCAATGAAATCGCGTCCGCAGCATTATTTTCGGCTAGCTCAACGAACTCCTTGAATCGATTCTGAAAATAGACAACGGAATCGTTCATCAATAGCAAACGGTTTATTCCCGTCAAGGAGACAAATTCTCCTCGTCCCGCAGCGAGGTCTTTTAAAAAACGACGCCACATTCCAAAATCAAAGCCGTGGTTTTCTGTTTGGAAAAGAAAGATGTTATTATCGTTTAGAAATTCTTGTGTTTCGGCGGAAAGTCCGCGGCGATTGGTCAGTAGTACCACTTTAAAGCCTGTTTCCGTCAGATGCTTTAACGCAAAACGGATATAGCCTGGTAGAGATTCTCCCAGTTGGTAACTTGAATAAAGGATGATTTTTCCGTTTGGGTTTTCCATTTAGACTACCAATGCCTTTTTATCTATGCCTCTGTATTTTTTTGCGACGGTCTTTTTCATGATTATTGTCGAATCCGCTGCTCTTTTTACCCCCATGCTGACGGTTTTGTTGTAGACTTTTGCGTCGTGCAGCACGGTTACGTGCCCGAGGGGGGATGTAACTTGCATCGAAATCGTCGTGTTCGCCGAAATCGTCATCGTCGGGTTGGCTGACATAGCCCAGCGCCTCGGCGGCGGCGGCTCGGTCCGCGCGTTCGCGAACGTCGCGGGACTCGCCCTGACGGCGGCGCTTCTTGGGTTCGGAGGAAAGTTTTTCCAAAATGCTGAAATCGGCCTGGCCGCGTAGAGGATCTACGCGGAGTAGCCGCACTAGCACCTTGTCGCCCCTGCGGAAGGTGCGGCCACTGCGCTTCCCGAAAGCAAGACCTTGGTCGGGGTTGAATACGTAGAAATCTTCTCCAACGATATCGCGGAAGCGCACCAGGCCCTCGGCGATGGGGTCCGGAATGGAGACGTAGATTCCCCATTCTTCAATTCCGGTGACGTTTGCCTCAAAGTCGTCGCCGATGCGGTTCTTCAGAATCCAGCAGCTGCACACTTTGATGGAAATACGTTCCACCTTCATGTTCTTGATTTCGTTGGCCGAAATCAGGTCGCAGACCTCGATGACGCTTTCGGCGCGTTCGGCGTTGATTTCGGCGCCCTTGCGGGCCAGTTCCCGATGGCACCACAGGTCGGCGTAACGACGGATGGGGCTGGTAAAGTGGCTGTAGTCCTGCCAGTTCAAGGCGAAGTGACCAAAACTGTTGCTGTCGTAGTGCGCCTTCTGCATGCTGCGCAAAATGCGGTTCATCAAGGTTTCGTCGTCACCGGCTCGCTTGATCAGGTGCTGGTACAGCTTGAAGGCGACGGGGTTTAGGTTGGTGTCTCCGCTGCGGGGTTTGCCCAGATCGCGCAACATTACGGGAGCGTCCTTGAACAAGTCGGGGTACATGTAGTACAGCTCCATGATGTCCTTGGTGTCGGGCGATTCGTGAATACGGTAGATACCCTGGAGCTTGCGTTTCTTGAGTTCCTTGGCGCAACAGTTGTTGGCAATGAGCATGCACTCTTCTACCCAGGAATTGGATTCGTCGCTCTGGCGTGGCACAATCTGTACGGGCTCTCCGGCCTCGTTGAACTTGCAGCCGTATTCGGTGCTCTTGAATTCCAGCAGGCCTTCCTTGGTGCGGTTTTTCTTGAGCAGGGCGGTGACTTCGGCCAAGGCTTTGATGGATTCGTCTCCCGCTTCCATCATTTTCACCGCTTCCTGGTAGGTGATGCCCTTGGAGATGTTCACGACGCTCCGGTGGAAATCCCAGCTGAGCACGTTGGCGTTCTTGTCCAGTTCCATCATGCAGGTGAAGGCGCAGCGGTCCACTCCCTGGTGCAGGCTGCACACCCCGCTGGAAAGCTTTTCGGGAAGCATGGGCACGGCGGTCCAGGGCAGGTACTGGGTGTAGCTGCGTTCCAGGGCTTCTTCGTCCAGGTCAGAGCCTTCGGGCACGTAGTAGCTCACGTCGGCAATGTGCACGCCCAGCTTGTAGCCGCCGTTAGGCAGGCGTTCCACACTGATGGCGTCGTCGTGGTCCATGGCCCCTTCGGGGTCAATGCAGAGCACATCCAGCTTGCGGTAGTCGATGCGACCCTTGAAATCCTTGGGACCCGGCTCCTTGATGCCTTCGACAAATTTCTTGATGGCGGGGGAGAAATCCTTGGGCAGATTATTCTCGTCCATGAATTTCTGCTTCACCTCGTCCCAGGAGATATTCATGGCTTCGGCGGTGCGGTCCACCTTGGCCAGGTAACTGTGCTTGAGTTTCGGGTGAGGGTACAGGGTAAAGCTGATGGTCTCGCCCTCCTTGCCCGGCGCTTGCCGGCGGTGGGCCATCTCGTAAACCTTGCCCGTTTCCAGTTCGTGGACTTCCCATTCTTCTTCGTCCACCTGGTGCAGGATTCCTCGCTTGATACGGGTCTCGTTTTCCTTGTCTTTTTGCCTGCGGCTGCGGGCGGCAGGCCTGCGGTTGTCTTCGCCGCCCTGTTCCGCGATTTTCTTGAAACGCTTTTCACGCTTTTCTTCTTGCGTTTCTCCGTCACCCAGTTGGTATTCCTTGTGGCTGGTGCGCTTCAACAGGCCCCGCTCCACCATGTCGGCCAGCATCTGCTTGAATGCCATCTTCTGTTTCTTGGGGAGCCCGAGGGCGCCCCGCAGTTGGCTGCCTACCATAGGTTCGTCACGGAGGATGGCGATAATCTGTTCTTCGCTGGGTAAATACTGAGCCATGCTAGGCCTCCTTTAAATCTTTTTCGATAATGTCGTGGATTTCGTCCCGAAGCTGGACCGCGGTCTTGTCCGCATAACTTTCGCTAGCCTGTAGCGGGTGGACTATGATGCGGACTTCGCCGGGGTTCATGGCCCACTTGACCTTGGACAGGCATTTCCCTGTCCCGACGAGGGTGACGGGCACTAGAGGCAACCCGTTTTCTTTGGCCATCTTGAAAATGCCGTTCTGGAACGGAAGCAATTTACCGTCGGCGCTGCGGTGTCCTTCGGGGAAAATGACGATGTTGTAATTGTGGTCAATGCGGTCCCGGATCAGCTTGCCCATGTCCGCATTTTTCCGGGGATTCTTGTGCACGGGAATGCAGCCGATGCTGTCCAGCACCCATCCGAAAACGGGAGCTTTCCAGAGGGCGGCCTTTGCCACGAAGGCGGCGTTCCCGATGGTGGGCCAGAAAACGGGAATGTCCAGAAAACTCATGTGGTTTGCCACGATGACAAATCCCCTGTCTTTGGGAATGTTTTCTGCTCCTTCTACCTTGACCTTGATACCGAATAGCTTAAAGACAACGTACCTGAAATAGAAACTGCAGACATTGGTGATTTCGTTCTTGCGTCTGCAGAAAGTTCCCTTGTAAATAATGTAGGGTGTTCCGAGGATGATCATCCCGGAAAAAATGGTCAAGTAAAAAAGTACAGCGCGAATAAAAGCCATAAAAAACCAAATAGGGAGCGTACTCCCATAATGTATATTTTTTATGGCGGACAAGCCACTTTTTGGCGTTTTTACCGCTTAATTTTCCATTCCAATGTTTCGCCTGCGGCCAGCGGGACCACTCCGTTCACGGTGGCGGGCACGGTCCAGGGCTCCTTGACTATTTCCACCTGCTTTTGGGTGCGGGGAATGCCGTAGAAGTCGGCCCCGAAACCGGCGATAAAATCCGGAAGTTTGTCCAGATGGCCGGCCTTTTCGAATTCCTGCACAAGGAGGGGCAGGGCCACAGGAGCGCTATAGACGCCCGCCGCCCCGCAAGGACATTCCTTTTTGCCCAGCTGGTGCGGGGCGGAGTCCGTGCCGAGAAAGAACTTGGGGCTGCCGCTGAAGGCGGCTTCGCGGATAGCGGCACGGTCTTCCGGCCGCTTGGGCAGGGGCTTGCAAAAATGGTGCGGCCGGAGGGCGTCGCCAACGATGTCGTCCAGAGTCATCATTAGGTGGTGCACCGTAATGGTGGCGGCCACGTTCGGCCCTAGCTTCTTGACCGCTTCTACGGACTTTGCGGAACTCACATGCTCGAAGACGATTTTCAGCTTCGGAAACTTTTCGGCCAGGGTCTCCACCCGCTTGATAAAGGCAGGTTCACGATCCAGGCAGAATTCGCCCGGTTCTTCGCCGTGGACGCACAGCACCAGGCCCAACTTTTCCATCAGGGCCACCACAGGGAAAATTCCTTCGAAGTCGCTGATGCCGTCGGCGCTGTTGGTCGTGACGCCTGCGGGGTAGTACTTGCCGGCCACCACGCCTACCGCCATCATGTCCTTCAGGTCCTGTTCGGTGTAGTTCGGATTCAGCTTGAAGGTCATGAGAGGCTCAAAGTCCTGACGCACGGGAGCTGCCGCCGCAAGAATATTCTTTTTGTATTCGGCGATGGCCTTGGCGCTGGTCATGGCGGGAACGGTGTTCGGCATGATGATGGCGCGGCCAAATTGTGCGGCTAAATCGCGCACGTAGCCGGGCATCAGGTCTCCCTGTCGGAGATGCGCGTGAAAATCGTCGGGTAAGGGTAAGAGCATGGGTTTCCTATACGTTATCAATTAGTAATATACAAAAAAGCCCGCCAGGGAAAAGATAGAACAGCAAAACCCGTTTATTTCTTTGTACAGCGAACAGGATTGAATCCTTCTTTAGCGCCTATGGCAATGTCCTCGGTTTCGCTGTAAGATTCGAAAGCAGCCTTGCTCAACGCATAATATTGTATTTTACAAGATTCCATATCCTCCTATGGGGTGGATTCCTCCTGACTGTCAGAGGAAAAAATTCTTACGCATGGGTGTAAATAAAAAAGATGATTTCCTATATTTTTCTTTATGCTCCTCCAACAATTTGTTTTCAATTCCTTCGGTGTGAACGGCTTTGTACTGGGTGGTGACTCCGGCGAGGCCATTCTCATAGACCCCAGCGCTGGCCGGGAGGCGGAACGCAAGGCCTTGTCGGATTACATTGAAACGAAGGGATTGAAGGTGCAGCGTCTCTTGAATACTCATCTGCACCTGGACCACATTTTGGGAAATGCCTTTGTGGCCCGCACTTACGGTGTGCAGCCCGAAGCCCACGAAGAGGACGCCTTCTTGCTGGACCTGCAAGAGGAACAGAGCGGGATGTTCGGCTTACCTTTGGATGAACCGTCTCCTGCGTTGGGGAACTACCTTGCCGAAGGCGACGTGGTGGAGGTTCCTGGCATTCGCTTGCAGGTGATTCACGTGGCGGGACACTCTCCAGGTGGCATCGCTTTTTACTGCAAGAATCCGGGCGAAGTGAACGGCCAGAAAGATGTTCCCCCGCTCCTGTTCCCGGGGGATATTTTGTTTGCCGGGAGCCGGGGCCGAAGCGACTTGTTCGGCGGTGACGAGGACGCCCTGGTTAAAGGGATAAAGGAAAAATTGCTGGTGTTGCCCGAAGACACCCTGGTGTTTCCGGGTCATGGGCCTATGACTACCATCGGCAATGAACGCCGCTGGTACTAAACTGCGGGCTCAACCTCTGCGGCCTTATTGAAAGGCCTGTGGCAAGCATTCGATGACATCGCTGGGGAGCATGGAGAACGCTCCCAGTTTTTGACGGGCGATAAGGCCTGCTTTCTGGTGCAGGCATGCTCCCAGAACTGCCGCGTCGGCTGGGGCAACCCCTTGGGCAAGTATCGCTACGATGATTCCGGTCAGCACATCTCCCGAGCCGCCCTTGGCCATGCCGGAATTCGCCGCGGGCACTACGAAAATTTCTCCGTCGGGTGTGGCGATAAGAATGGGGGAACTTTTCAGTAGGACAATCTTGCCAAATTCCTTCGCTTTTCCTGCCAGGAATTCGGGAAACGCAGCGGCCTCTTGCGGAAGTTCGCCGAAGAGTCTTGCGAATTCCCGCTTGTGGGGTGTCAGGATGGCGGGTGCGCCAATCCGTTTCAGGTCGCTTGTCGTGAGGGAGTTCAGACCGTCGGCATCGATGACCATGGGCACGCTGCAGCGGGTGACGAAGTTCCGGACAGCGGTTCGGGTCTCTTGCCTCTGGCCCAGTCCCGGCCCGATGGCTACCGCCTGCTGGTATTTTGTGCTTTTTAAAAGCACTGGAACATGTCGGTCTTTCAGAAAGTCGCATTCGTCGATACCGCCGATTTCGTCGGGCACGCATTTCGCAAAATTCGTGCCGCCAGCGCGGCAGTCTTCAAGGCTTATAAAGACAGGCTCGGAAAGTTTCGCTTGCAGGATGGGAACAATCCTTCTCGGGGAAGCGAGGGTTACAAGTCCTGCACCGCTCCGGAGGGCGACCTTGGTGCACAGGGCAGCTGCTCCCGGCATGTCCTTGGAGCCGGCAATCACCAGGGCACAACCTTGCGCCCGCTTGTCGCCTTTTTCGTTTCGCGTCGGGAGCAGTTCCGAAATGGTTTTTTCCATGTTCTCGATTTCGTGAATCATTTGTTTGTCTGCAGGTTGTGGGTGTTGCGTTTTACAGGATTTTCTGGAAAAATTCGGGCCGGTGGAAATCTGGTTTTTCAGTATTGATGGGGAAGGCGCTTAGGTAATGGGGGCACTTGGCCTTGTCAGCGCACTTGTACAGGTTTCCCTCCAGGGGAACACCTTCGAAAGTTTCCAGGCCGAAAATTTTTGGCGGGATGGTTACCGTCATTCCCCAGCAAATCAGATTTCCGGCCACGCTGGCCAGTTGTTTTGCCCGTTTGATTTTGGCGAGGGCGTCTGCGGATAGCTTTTCCCGGTTTTGCCTGTCCGCTCCCCTTGCCGCCAGAATAAAGCCCCGGCTAGTCACCTCGAAGTTGAAATACTCCGCAGGATTCTTGGGGTTCCTAAGAAAAATCTCTACGCAGGAATCTTCCCAGCTGGTGGAGTTGTCTTCTTGGACTTCGGCGCGGAAACAGTCCAGGGGCTCTTCTACCAGGAATTCCACCTGGAGCAAGCCCTCTGCGCAGGCGATGTTGGCCTGGACGGCGGGCAGGGTGATTCCCTGGTTGGCTTTCCAGTCAAGATTCGGTTTTAGCAGCATGATTAATCACCTTTTTAGTGACTAAAATATATGATTAATCACTTGGTCAAATCTAGGCACTGCCGAAATTTTGTCAAAAAAGCCGAAAATCTCCTTTGGCACGATTCTTGCATTTAGCGGGCTACCGAACAACAAACAAAAGGAGGCCTTATGGCTAATACAAACGAAACGAAAAAGACAACAGAAGAAAAGGAATGTTCCTTTGATTGCCTGGCGGTAACCAAGGTGGAAGTGTTTCCTTTTAAGGAAGGTGCCGGCATGGGCCACATGAAGGGCCTTGCCCAGGTGGTGCTCAACGACCAGATGGTCATGCGCGGGCTCCGCGTGATGGACGGCGAATACGGCCTGTTCGTGAGCTACCCCAACGACCCGTTCTACAAGGGCGACGATTACCGCAACATTTACAACCCGATTACCCGCAAGCTTCGTGAACATATCGAGAATTGCGTGCTGGAAAAATACCAGGCCGCGGTGGCATAGTTATGTTCCGAAGGATCCGTTCTTATTGCTTGTTGGGCATCAAGGCTATTCCGGTTAGCGTAGAAGTTGATGCTGCGCTTGGATTGCCCGGTTTTACCCTGGTGGGGCTCCCGGACAATGCGGTAAGAGAGTCTAGGGAGCGCGTCGTTTCGGCGATACGTTCCGTGGACAAGGTGGTGACAGGTTTCCGGACAACCGTAAACCTGTCACCCGCGGATTTGCGTAAAGAAGGTAGCGCTCTGGATTTGCCTTTGGCCATTGGGCTCTTGACCGCTACCGACGAGTTGTCCGTTCCTAATTTGGAAAAGTGTGTCTTTGTTGGGGAACTCTCCCTGGATGGTCTCTTGAAGGGCGTCCGGGGAGTCCTTTCCATCGCTATGGACTTGGTTCACGACAAGGATTCCATTCTGGTAATTCCTAGGGAGAATGAACAGGAGGCTTCCCTTGTGGAGGGCCTGCGTTACATCTGTGCGGACACGCTTAAAGAATGTATAGAGATTTTAGAACAAAATAATGAAGAACTTGTTTGCCGGGCGCGTGGGCTTGACCGGCAGAGGTTTTCGTCGGGACTGGATGTTCCCGACTTCAAGAACGTGGTGGGCATGGAAGGGGTCAAGCGGGCCCTGGAAGTGGCCGCCGCAGGCGGGCACAATTTCCTTCTGGTGGGTTCGCCTGGCGCAGGGAAGACTCTTTGCGCCAGGTGTCTCCCGGGAATCTTGCCGGAAATGTGCGACGAAGAAATTTTGGAGACCACACGCATTCATTCTTGCGCCAGGCGCTCCGGCGACATGGAGTCGTTTCGTCCGGTACTGTTACGCCCCTTCCGGACGCCGCACCACAGTGCCTCCATGGTGGCGCTGGTGGGCGGCGGTGCGCGGCTCTTGCCCGGCGAGGCAAGCCTTGCCCACAACGGCGTGCTGTTTTTGGACGAACTTCCAGAATTTAACCGCAGTGTGCTGGAGGCTTTGCGGGAGCCTATGGAAGACGGTGAGATTTCGGTGAGCCGTGCCAGTGGGACGGTGGTGTGGCCTGCCCGCTTTATGATGGGGGCGGCCATGAACCCTTGCCCCTGCGGGTATTCCATGGACCCGAAGAAGGTCTGCACCTGCCTGCCCGATGCCCGCAAGCGCTACCAGGAAAAAATATCTGGCCCGCTGCTGGATCGTATCGACATCCAGGTGAGTGTTCCACCGGTGGAAACCTCCCAGTTTGCTAGCGGGTCAGGTGCCGAAACTTCGGCGGAAATCCGCCGGCGGGTGTGCGCCGCCCGGGAAATTCAGCGCAAGCGCTTCTCCGGACTTTCGTTCCGTTGCAATGCCGCCATGAATTCCGAAGCGGCAAGACGTTTTGCCCAGATGGATGGGGTGACCGAAAAGTTCACCGTCGCCTCTGCGGACAAGATGAACCTGAGCGCTCGGGGGTATTACCGCCTGCTGAAGGTGGCCCGCACCATTGCGGACCTGCGCCATTCGGAGCCCGTAGAAATTCCGGACCTGGCCGAAGCGCTACGGTACCGGGCGTTTAGGGGATGAGAGGATCTAGGGATTAGGGGCTTGAGGTTGGGCCTGTGCCCTTTGGGGTGTGAGATTTTTCATTACACATCTCACATTACGTATTTCACATCGCCCTTGTTTACCTCGTCACCTTGATGTTGGCCATGGCGCCCTTGCTCTGAGGAATGGCGTTTGGCTTGCACACGAATACCTGTGCGGCCTGGGTCTTGGGGTAGTGGTCCAGAATGAATTTGGCGGTTTCTAGCACCAGTGTTTCTACCAGCTGGAATTTGCTGTCCTTAATGAACTTTTGCAAGTGTTCCGCTAGTTGGGCGTAGTCGATAGAGTGGACTAGGTCATCGTTCCGAGCGGCCAGGGTAAAATCCAACCACAGGTTTACATTCAATACAACAGGCTGAACGGCCTCCCTTTCAAAGGGAAGCGTCCCGATAATGCAGTCAAACTGCAGGTCTTTGATGGAAATACAGCCGGATTCGATTACCATACGTAGAGCACGATGGCGGCAGTTAGGCTAAGCCCAGCTACGCCGAACCAAATATTACGGGCCATGGCGTATGAATCTTGGGTCTTCTTGTTTGTCTTTTTGCGTTTCTGAAGTTCTGCAATGGTGTAACCACCGCCGAGGTCAGCCTTTTCAATAATCGCAGTTCGACAACTTGCAACAACTTTTCCTTCGCTGTCCATGCATGCCTTGTCAACTTCTCCAAGGATGGAAGATTCCACATCATCCAGGTCGTCATAGGCATCTTTTGCTTCGTTGGACTTCATGTGTTGCAGCACGCCCATAACGGCAGAACCCACGAACACAGCGGCAAGCCCAACGGCAGACCAAAAGCGGACTTCGTCGGCGACGCCGAAGCGGTTAGTTACATCGCTAGAGGCGTCGTATGCAGACATGTCTCTGCTATCAGCCTCTTCGTTGGTGGAATCCACATCGCCAGCGACATCATATTCTTCTTCCTCTTCTTCCTCTTCTTCTTCACACTCTGGATCGTTCTCGTCGCATTCTTCTTCTTCTTCTTTTGGACCTGCGCCGGCTTCTGCGGCAGCAAATTCGGCATCGTCATTGGCTGGAGTGGCGGAATTGAGTTGTACTGGAGAACCGTCGATAAAAGCTATAGCCGTCGTTGCTCCTGGGATAAATACAGACTTGCCATCGAAATAGACCTTTTCCACATCATCGGTTGCAGGCATGCCGCGACGGGGGTAAAGTTTGGCTTTGACCAGCGCGGAGTAGTCCGTACCTTCAGGTGCGGTCAGGGCGGACATGGAACTCAGGTCTCCTGCGGCACCCTGGTAGATCTGGTAGGCAGGGGGTTGCTCGCCGAAGGGGTCGGTAAACTTCTGGCGAACCACCAGGCGCCCCTCTTGGAGGGAGGAGACTTCTTCTACGGGAATGGTCTTCAGTTCGCCACCGAATTCGGCGGCGATGACATTGTCTGGGGACCCCGGATCCTGGGCGGTAAATTCTTCAATATCGTAGGGGCCGGCAAAGGCGGCGGCCACAAAAAGACATATCGTCGCTAAAAACGAACGCTTCATTTTTCACTCCAATAATAAATACCCATTGAAATATATAAAAAAAAACGGGAAATGTTAAAAAATTGCGACAAAACAGCATTTAGACCCTGTTTTTGGGGCGTCAGCGGTTATTTTAGGGTAGATATTGCCTTTTTTTACCGAAAATTCTACTTTTTAGCCCGTAAATTTTAACCCTAAAAGAGGAATCCATAATGGCAAAGCTCTCTATCGAAGATCTCGAACTCGCCGGCAAGCGCGTGT
>CAMHDS010000046.1 GCA_946183925.1 uncultured Fibrobacter sp.
CGAACTCGGACTGCACTGCGGTGCCGACGACATCAACAGCATCGTCATCGAAGAAAACGTGCTCCAGAACCACGGGCTTACCTCTATCGAAGAGGCGGAAAGCTTCATCAGGAATGCGGGTTTTACGCCGTACCGACGTAGCTTGAATTTTGAGTAAAATGAATAGGGAGGGGGAAACCCCTCCCTAAGACCCTCCCCGACACACCCATATTTGCTCAACAACAGGACTTGAATTTCTTGAGGGCAAATATAAGTGTGGGGTGCCTGCGGCACTTAAAAACGGCAAGGGACGGCTTCACACACCCAAATAAAAAAAGGCCCGCTTTTTACAGCTAGGCCAGTATAAGAGAGAGTTGAAAAATCTTGGGCTTATTAGGCGCGCTTGGAGCGTTTTCTTAAGCTCTTGACCAACAGGGCGGCGAGAATGCAGTACATTGTGTTCCTTTTTTTGGCGTTTTTTGCCCGTTTTCCTAATCGAGCGGCCCAATGATAACAAATTTTTACCTTACTTGCAAGGTGTTTGTTAAGGAATTTTTACTTTATTTTTCTTACATGATTTTTCTCGACGGACTATTCCGAACCTGTTCCAGTCCGGGGCTGGCTCGAAGCATCTTGCCCCCATCAAGCCCCACTCCTCATACCTCAAAGGGAGCCTTTGGCGACCGAGCTCATACCTCACGCCCCTAGCCCCTAGATCCTAAATCCTACCCCCTACTACTTAACACCTACACCCCTCAAATTTTGTAAATTTGGGGCCATGAAAAGATTGTTGATGATTCTTCTCTGTCTGGCAGCGGTCGCAACGGCCCGCATGTCGCTCCAGGTGGACAAGGACCGCGTAGAAGCCGGCAAGACCTTCAAATTGATGCTCATCGTCCCTCTGCAGGAACTCCCCGCCGAAAGGGGCGTCCCACAGCTGGAAACACGTAACGGTTTTACCTTTCTGGGCCTAGATAGCGCGGAACAGGTCATACGTCCCGATTTCGAGGATATGTTCAACTCCTTCTTTGGCGGAGGCGGCAGGCCCTACAAAGCTAGGGTCTACAGCTTCAACATCCGCGCCCCCAAAAAGACGGGTTCCCTAGACGTTGGGCAAATCGAATGGAACATCAACGGAAGCGTGCGCTCCATCAGCGGAAACATTCCCATAAATATCCAGCGGGCCTATAGCGACGAAGCCTTATCCGTAAGCCTCACCCCAAGCAAAAAATCCATCTACGAAGGAGAACAGTTCTACGTCACCCTGGGGTTCCATACCTACGAACATTTCGAAGGCGGCCTGCAGGCCACCGACATGAGCACCGGTAACGACTTTATCGTCCACCGCGGCGACCTTTCTACCATGGAATTCAAGCCCGTCGAAGGCGCCCGCCGCGAAATGCAGGCCAGCGCCAAGTTCGCCTGGCTTTCTCCCACCAAAAACGGTACACTGCAAATTCCGCCCTTCAAGTTCAAGTACACCAAGCGCGGCGAACCGAAAATTGTAGAAGAAAAGAAACAGATGGGCGGAATGTCTTTCCACAGCCAGTCCATCAAGCAGGAATCTATCGAAGCCGAAACCCAGACCCCGACGGTAAACATCACGGTAAAGCCTCTCCCCGCCCAGGGCAAACCCGCAGACTTTAGCGGCATGGTAGGCGACTATAAGTTCAGCGCCGATTTCGACCGCACAAACCTCAAGGTAGGCGAAGCCCTGACGCTATCCATAAATATCAAGGGCGACGGTACGCCTGGCACCATCACAGCCCCGAAACTTCCCGATTTCAGCGAGTTCCGCTCCGTGCCACCTGAGAACAACATCTCCAAAAAGATTACAGGGAACAAGGTCGTCACCACCAAGGACATCAAGGTTTTCCTCTACCCCAAAAAGAAGGGGACCTTCGAAATCCCGGCCATAAACTATTCCTGGTTCAACCCCGCCAAGAAAAAATATGAAACGGCTACCGCAGGCCCCTGGACAATAGAAGTAGAAAAAGGGGATGCAGGTGCCGAAGCCATTTTCCAGGGGCCCGTAGCAGGGTCCGCAGGCCCAAGCGCCGTGCAAAAACAAGAAATCGAATCCCTCGGGTCCGACATCCGGTTTATCCACACCAGTACCGCAAAGGCGGACACAGCCGCCCCCTACAAGAGCGTTTTGTTCTGGATTCTCTTTACCGCAGCCGTTCCCTTCTACATCGTCGCCACCCTTCTTGTCAAGATCCGTCGCAAGCGTAACAGCAATGCGGCTCTGGTCCGCAAGGGGCAAGCCAACAAGCAGCTGAAAGAAAAATTCGTCCAGGCCCGCAAGGCTCTCGAAACAGGTGACGGCAAGGGATTCTTTGCCGCTCTCGAAAACGGGCTGCTGAACTACCTGAGCGACACCACCAACCTGGAATTCAAGGGCATGACACGCCCCCAGATGAAAGAGGAACTGGCAAAGCTCGGCGTGAAAGAGGAAACCATCGTCGCCATCGACAGCTGGCTCGAAAAGTGCGCCTTCGTGCGCTACACTCCCGTGACGGCCACGCCCGAAGAGCAAAAGCAGATGCTTGCCGATATAGAAAAACTTTGCGAAAAAGTTAGATAGTTCGAAATTCGGAATTCGGAGTTCGGAATCGAGAAGGTTTATATGAAAAGTTTTGCATTTATTCTGATTACTATTCTAACGGCATTCACCTTTTCTAATGCCGCGGAATCTTGTGCTGGTCTCGAAGCGGGAACCAAGGCCTACAACGAAAGCGATTTCGAGCGGGCCGTTGATGAATGGCGGAGCTGTGCCGATAGCGGTATTAACGACGCCGACCTTTTCTACAACCTGGGAAACGCCTATTTCAGGAGCGGCAAGCTGGGATTTTCCATTTTCTACTACAAGAAAGCCCTCCGCCTCCGGGCAAACGACAGCGACATCCAGCATAACTTGAAATACGCCCAGGCCATGACCCGGGACAAGGTGGACGAAGATTCAGAAGAAAACCCCATTCTAAGCACGCTTTTCCAGGCGCATCACGCCCTCTCTTTAAAGACGCAACTCTGGATTTTGCTCGGTATTTTCTGGGCCATAGCCATTGCCGCCGTCTTTACAAAGATCAGCCTGCGTGAAAAGGCAAGAAACATCTACACCGGTATCGTTTTTGCGCTTACCATCATCTTGGGAGTCTTTGGTGCAAGTGCCGGCTACAAGATTTTTGTTCTGGAAACGGACATTACCGGAGTGGTCACCGCAAAAGACGCCGATGTGACCAGCGCTCCAAGCGACAAGTCCCAAACATTGAATACCCTCTCCGAGGGGACGTCCTTCCAGGTGCTTTCCACCCAGGGGGATTTCGCCGAAATCCAATTGGGCGAAAAAATCAAGGGCTTCGTCAAGCTCTCCGACGTAGGGATCGTGGAGTAGTCGTGAGTCGTGAGTTGTGAGGTTCAAGAATGACACGTCTTGAGTCCCGCGACCCTAACCCCTAGATTCTAGCCCCTAGATCCTAATCAAACCTAAGCATCAGAGCGATTTCAAACTGCAATATCTGCCGCAGGTGAGGCGTTTCGTCGTCCAGTTTTTCGTGAATCTGACGGTACTCGATATAACTGCTCATGGAAGCGATGCGGTTAAACTGGTAGCCTGCGCTAGGCCGCACAAACCACTCGTGGGTCCTTGAGGGCACCGTACGTTCTTCCTTGTGTAACTTCGGCTTATAAACCACGTAGTCATAACCATCGATACTCCACTGTCTGAACACACCGTCTGTACCGCTGGCCTTGTTCCACATGTTGTATCCCGGGTCAGGGTCGTATTCCTTGCGGATGGTCTTGTTGTAGTCGTAACCGGCGGTAAACTTCAGGTCGATATCATTTTCCAGCTTGAAATACCATTTCCATAGCTGGAACCCGCGCTTGGTCTTTAGCGGGTACGAAATGGTCAAGTCGTTTCCGACATTGATGGCAAAGTCGTTGTACAGAGATGTATGAATCCAGGGCGTATCCCAGAAATAATCCGTAGTATCCCGGATATCGCCATCCTTATCGGGCCAGCTGGGATAATCAATAACTTCTTCCTTGGGTCGTCTGTCCGTAGATTCTATTTTCAGACGCACAGCGTTCTCAATTCGCATATTACTCTGAGTCAAGAAAGACACACGTACCAGCGGGTTAAAGTTCCACTGGTGGGCCCAGGAATCTTCGGCACTCTGGAAAGGTCGCACTACAGTGGTCTTGGTGTAATCAAATCTGTGAGTAGTACTCACGCTCTTGAACCCATTCAAGAAAGATACACGCTGAGAGAAATTCGGCACATTCACACCAATACCAATTTTGGGCCACACCGTAGTGGTATCCAAATACAACGGATATTCTCTGGATTGGTTAAATTCTTCGCGCCAAGTCAAATCACCTGTAACTCCAATATCCCAGAAAGGCAACACAATTCCCGTACCTATCTGGAACTGACGAGAAACGGAATGGCGGAAATTGCCCTGATAGACAAGCGTGTCTACATGATGGTTTCTATACTGTGCAAAACGCGTAAAATCATCACGGTGATCAAGTCCCATATCGCCAGTGACAATGTTCCAAAATCCACGATTACGGTAACCGTTACCAAGACCCAAGCCATACAGATAATACTCCATGGGGGTCACGCCCTGTTCCTCGTACAGCTGAGCCAACGTAAAGTTTTCGCCTACAGTATTTGTCGTGGTCTGCCAGCTCATGCGAATTTCGTTCCATTTGATTTTGTTAAGGGATGTAACCACCACATTATCCCTTCCAAAATTCTGGAAAAAGTCGATAATCCTAAAAGTGGGGCTAAAGTCGAAACGGTTCGTCTGGGATATGGTCCAGTAGTTTTTCTCGATATCGGTAGCGTCCAAGAAGTCGTATTCGTCGGGAATGGTCTTTTGCTGGTTGAAATCCGAAGAAAATGTGGTATTGAAAGGAATAAAGGGTATGAGTCTCGGATTGAATCCGATCTTAAACTGCTGGGTACGAGCCCTTTCATTGCGCAGAATACCATAAGACCGCCCATACTCACGTGTTCCTACACTGTCCACGCGGTAGAAAGCAGAGGTATCGTAGCGTATTTCATAAGTTTCCGGGTTTTGCATGTCGATTGCCCACTCTCTGCCATCTTCCATAGTTCTAGCAATCGTATCCCGAGGCACAATCACCACGCTATCCTTGGAAACGTAGATCTTACGGTCCGTATGGTCATAGTCGAACACATAATCGCTGGCAAAGAGACCGCCTTCTCTTGTGGTGAAGAAGTTTTCCTTCACGAATCCTTCGCGATCGCCACCCCCCTGCATGTCACGAGATATGTTCAGGGAGTATGAGGTATTTAACCAGCTCAGGATATTCCATCGCATATTCAGTTTATGGTTCAAATCCGCCGTGTAGGTCACCACCTTGTCCACCTGAGGTTCCACGAAGTCCGGATCCCTATCCTGATCCACATAACGTACATAGTTGAAATCGAATAAAGTCAAATCAAAAGTCTGCGGCCAAGGTTCAAATTCCGTCTTAGCAAGGGTCTTGCTGAAGACATTGTCAAACTTACCAAGCCCATCGAAAGGTTTCATTTTGAATAGGGTAAACGTACCCAGCTTATACTCCAGTATGGTTCTGTAAGAATAAGTTGAGTCTGCACTAGTAGTTGCACGACCTTCAGATTCTGCATAGGAATAACTTGCCGCAGGGCGTTCCAACAAAATCTGGGAAAGAGCCTCCCCTATTTTGGAATCCGCAGCCTTGTAGTCCTTACTATAGCTTACACTAAAACTTCTTTCACGCACATAGGATTCATAACCTTTAGACTCCGCCTTATCACGCAGGTCTTGTTCTTTTTTATTAGATGTCACCGAAAGATCATTCTGGAACATGTCCTTGGTCAGATTCGAAAAACTGCTCTTCTTCAAAAGCATATCGTCCGTAGGTTTCATATAGGGACGCTTGGTCGTGCTGTTATAACCAAAATTCATAGGAATATGAAAACCAAGACTATCGTTCAAAAACTTATTCAAGCTAATATTCAAGTCTGCAGCAAGATCCAACTGCGACGCAGCATCCGAAAGCTTTGGCTTTGGGGACCCTCCCGTCGTAGAAAGCGTAGCGAAATTTCCATCTTGATAACGTACCGCACCAGATAGCGAAATAAAATCAGCAAATTCAATCTGCCCCGAAGTTCTAGCCGCATAGCCCCACTCCGTATCCATATTGGAAAGGCGTAAATCATCAATCCAGAAAGTTCCCTTCAGATCATTAGGTGAAGCGTCGGCATCAGCAATGACCACAAAGCGAATCCAGTCGATACGGGTCACAGAAGGATTACCCACCAAGCGAATCTGTTCGTCCCTAGAACTACCTTCCACCTTGCGAACTGTGGGTTCCAAGAAGGGCGGCTTGCGGCCCCGTTTCATATCGGAAAAATCGGAAAGATCCATGGCAAAAGCGTTTGCCAGCCAATTTTCTTCGTGACAGTCACTTGACCGATCCCCAGAGTTGCAGTTGTACTTTACCGGACGGAAACTCCATTCGTAATAATCACTAGAACCGTCCAGAGAACCTTCGCCAAACTGGATAGCAAAACGCACCGGAACCTTGTCCGCTTCCGTCTCGTAATGGATTTCCATTTTCAGCGACTTATAACTTGATAAATCCTTCACATCGTTTTCAAAGATGCGGGTCACGCCCACTTCCTGGCCAGGATTCATATTTTGATATTCCAACACCAAAGCCGTCTCCTTCAATGGAGCATTAGTCTCAGAATCACGTTCCGTTTTAGTATTGGGTGACTTAGTGTAAATGTTGGAATCTTCGCGGTTGTTAATAGTGGTGACCTTAATGCGGCTGGTGTCTCGGGTGTCCATAGATTCCTGCACCTGGGTAGGCATGCCGTTCACTTCCACCACCTGAGAATTTTCCGTAGAACTTGTTTTGTAGAGATCGGCCACCGTAGTCTCTTCCCAGGAGTTTCCAACCACAGCAAGGCTTACTATCTGCACCTTAGCCTCTGCCACGCCGGGGTTCAGGTTACCTATCCACAAACGTGAATACAAAGCTTCGGCAAGAATAGTCTTGTAGTCACTTCCCGAGGAAGAAACAATTGTATCGTACTGGTTCAATGGAATTCGCCACTTACGCCAACCATTTTTCAGGTCCTCATAATCCATGTGGTCTGTCTTGGACAAGTCGATACGGTAACGCACAAAGCTGATATCCGTGTCCAAAGAGCCGTTCTTATTAATGTCTTCGGTATCGTACAGTCGCTCACCGGAGTTGTCCTCAGTACCATTGATATGCACCGACGGGTCACTTTCATTTTCTAGGTCTTCGTCGTAATTGTCGCGGGCGATATCTTTTTCAGAAGCATCCGAATTGGCGGCCGTAATCTCCGTAGAAATACAACCCGAAATACGGCAGTCCCAAACCAGTCGCTTTTCGTCGGAACCGGAAACTCCATCAAGTCCATTATCAGTACGGGCAATTGTTGTACCCAAATCATTTTCACCCTGATAGAACCCATCGGGTTCGTAACCGTTAATGGACAGGTCTTCGCTAATCAGCCCCAAGTCCAAATAGATAGAGCCAACGTTTCCTCGGGCCACCACCTCCAGGTATTTCATTTCGCTTAAATCCTGATAGTACGAACTATTGGGACGCATAATGCCACCCCAAGAATTCCCTACCAGATTGTCATTGGCGCGGAGTGTCATCTTCAGCACCGTCAAGTGCTGGTTGTCTACATCTGAGTTTCCTACGCTTGGATAGATGTACTTATACAGCTCCGTGTTGTTACTATGCCAAATAAACTCACCCTTATGTCGATAGTCCTGGTTCTCGATATAGGTTGACGGTTGGCTCGCCACGCCGCCAGGTGGAGAAGCGTGATACCATGACAAACGGGAAAGGGGGTAAGTAAGGCCAGAAATCGTAGATTCAAAATCCTCCACAAAAGCTTCGTTATCTCCACTGGTATTTGCGTTATGGCGACTGGCAGCGAATTCAGCTTCAAAGCGCCAACTGGATTTTGCTTCCGTTTGGATTCCAGGAATCAAGTTCACGAAGTCCGTCAGGGCCTGCACTGTATCCTGCAAGCGCAGGTTCATACCCCACAGTACGCTGGAGAAAGGCTCGCTCCCGAGGGTCGGGGTCTTAGCCGTGGTACTCTGGCTCTTGTACAGCGCAGTGACGCCGAATAGGGAACCCGTACCGAAACCGTAGCGTTCCAGAGGGAGTTCCGCTCGCGCACCTAGCAATAACTTGTTGTCTATCTCAAACAGGGGTTCGCATTCGAAGGTAACCTTAATTTCCTTGTTGGGGTCCAAGGCGCGTTCGCTCAAAAGTTCTATCTGGCCCAATTCATAGTTCACCTCGTAGTCCGTGCCGCGGATAAGGGTGGTAGAACCGGCGGTCAACTTTTCCGTCCCTGGAGAAATATCCATACAGGAGCCAGCACTCACCGAATAGCTGGACGCAGGATCACGAACGCTAATGATAGAATTGCGGCGTTTGCCCACAGATTCAAAATAGAATCGACTAGTAAAGCGGTTCAGCTTATAAACGGGCAAGGAATAAAGCTGGGACATGGCTCCAGTAGAATCAAGCAGTCGAAGTGGTTCTAGGCAATTCTCACGTGCACGCTCCGTTGCATTTGAGCCGGAATATTGAGAAAGGGGCTTACAGGGGAGCCACATTTCACCAGTGTACTTTCCGGAGGCATCTTTCTTAAAGATGGTTGCGTCATTAACCAGCGGGCTTCCGGTAGAGGTATCCGCCACCCCGAGAGTCTTGAGGTAGGTTCCCGTCATGCCGGACTTATTCTTCAAGCGCAGCACAAAGCTACTGGAACTTGCATCCGAAATTCCCACAGAATAAATGTTTCGGAGCATCAGTTTGTCAATATCCGTAAGTTCCGAAAGAGTCGCATCCCACTGTATTAGCACCATCCGAGAACCGTTCTTGATAGTAGTTCCTTTTCGACCACTACCATCGTTGCTCCAGCTGGCAGCCACCAGCGTATTGCGGCTCACTCCGTTAATTTTCAAGATACCCGTCTTGGAATCGTAGGTGTAATCACTAGAAGGGATTTCCTCCATACGTTCCACCAGCTTCTCTATGACCTTACCTGCAGGAGTCTTATAAACCACCATGATATTGTCCACAGCATACTTGCTATTGTTCAGGTTGCTGCGCTTAAAGAGTTTCAGGTTCGTGGCCGGGTAGTTGGATGTGGCGCGTCCGGTAATGGCCGCACTGATGTAATTGTCCCTGGCCTCGTGGTTCAAGAAATAGTAGCGGTAAGCCACGAACTGCTTGTCCAGGATCTGGAATTCCGTGGTGGATTCGTTGGCGTTGATAGTGTATTCTTCCTGAGAGCCGCCATCCTGGGACGCAATGGTGGTAAGCCTCCAGTCTCCCAACTTCCAGTCCGCCTTAATACCGAATAGCCCCTGGTGGTTCTCGGAGTAACCCGTCAGTTCTGTACCCGAAAGAGTCAGGGAGGTGGTACCCGCTTCCACCCTCTGGAGGATGTAGTCTTCGAACTCGTCCTTGTAAGATTCCTCGTATACCACACGCACCTGGTTCTGGATACCGAGGCCCGTTTCCACGTTGTTGATTTCCACCGTGATGTAGGGGCCAATCTTACCCTTCACCATAAAGCTCGGGTCGTAGTGCAACGATAGCGACGGTACCAGGCTCGTGTTGGTACTCCCCTGGGCGTCATCCTTTTCGGCGTAGCCCTTGAGGCGTATGTCCATGGTTCCCTGAAGCATCAGCTTAGGCTTGTCCAGGCCAAAATCCTTCATCCAGGCAGGCATGGTCACCGGCACCGTAATGTCGAACACGGAACCTGTTTCCGGCGTTTCGTAACCGCCGTCCTTCTGGCCCACCAGACCATTCAGCCACAGGTTCTTGCGGCCCACGTCGTACATGTCCGCCACGTAGTCCGTCAATTCTGGGTAGTGGGCGGTCCAGAGGGTGGTGGTATCCCTAGAAATACTATTCACCCGTTTTTCGCTCACGTCCATTTCGCGGGTGGCAATGTCAATGTCATGGCTATAGACCTGGCCCCTGTTATTCTTCATGAGCCTGGGGGACGCCCCAACGCCACCGAAAGGCAACATGCCGTTCAAAGGCGTGGCCGAAGGGGGTAATTCCATGTACTGGTAGGTAGGTTGCCACTCCGTCTCTGCCGGGTCCGGTTCCGCCTCCACAGGCACATAGCCGCTGGAGTCCGCCTGAGCCCACAGGGAAACACTTGCCCACAGGATGGACAAGCCAAAAGCGAACAACCCCAAAGGGGTTCTATGCAAGACCCTTTTCAAAATATTCCGTCACAAAATACTGAATTTAGGGGTCCTAAATCCACTATTTTTTCAAGATTTTCGGGGAAATTAGAAAAAAATGACTAGGGAGGGGCGAACGCCCCTCCCTAAGACCCTCCCCTACACGCTCATAATTACCAATCCTCGGGAACTGTTCGTTGGAAGGTAATTATGAGTGTGGGCGCAAACTGCGTTTGCGCATTATTACAGGAACAGCTCGATTCCTCCGCGAACCTTTTCCCATGACTTGTTCTTCTTGCACAGGAAATCCATCATCTTTTCGTAGGTGGCGGTGTTGGCGAAGCCCTTCCAGAGCCTGCGCTCCACAGATTCGCCGCTGTCCTTGTCGATGGTGGTAATGGTATCGTAGTAGGCCGGATTGTCCTTGAATTCGGTAATCAGGATTCCCTTCAGGTCTTCCGTGTAGATACGGGAGGCATACTTGAGGATAGAATCGTTGAAGTTCAGTTCGTTTTCCACCAGCCATTCGAAATCCTGGATAGGATCGCCGTACACAAGCCAGTGCTTGAGGGCGAGAGCTACCACCAGGTCCTTCACGGCGCTGCGGAAGATAAACTTGTCTTCGAGGCGTCCATTGAAGGTAATCTTGGTCAGCGGGTTATCGTCGTTGGCCTCGATGGAAACGCCCTTGCCCGGGGTCACGCGGCGGATCTTGATGGGGAGTCGGCTAAGGAGCTGCCATGCCTTGGTGAAGGCGATGGTCTTGCGCACAAAATCCTTCTCCTTTTCGGGAGCCACGCGCACAAAGGCGCCAAAGCAACGCTGGTACAGGGTTTCCTTGTCGAAAATGCAATCGCTAGAGCGGCATTCGCTGAGCTTGCCGTCCATCATGAAGAGGGTCTTGGCCAGCTCGGGGCGCATGCGGACTTCAAGCTTACGGGTACGGGCCTTGAGGCGCACGCCGTCCTTGTACACGTAGGTGAAGCCTTCTTCCTGGTAACGCTGCCAAATGAAGAACTGCAGGTCGTCGGCAGCGCGCAGGTGGTAACTGAACACCGGGTTCTGGCGGTTGTTGGCCATAGTCACCTGGTTCAAGAAGTTGTCGGCACCGGGGTACGGCACCACTACCTTCACCAGCACCTTGGGGTTCACCGGCTTCTTGCTCTTCTTGGCATAGTGTTCGTAGGTGAACAGGGACTGGGCACCATTAATAATCTTCGGGCGTTCGATGTAGAGCACCTTCTTTCCGTCACGTTCCTTGAGACGCAGGTCATCGCCCGTAAGGGTCATACCGTTGTGCAAGAAGGGGAAATCGTCCACGTTCACGTTCTGGTCGTCGTTACGTTCCATGGTCTGGAAAGCATCAATCAAGGCCGCGTTGGTGTGGGTCAGGTTGCCCAGGTAAGTACGGATGTTGGAACTCACGATAGCCATGTTGTGCTTGGTCTTGAGGCGCTTACCCAGGTTCACATGGTAGTCATAAATAGTGCGGATGGGGCAGAAACCGAGGAAAAGTTCGCCGTGATCGCTTGTGAGGTGAAGCGGATCGGACTCCATCACTATTTCCAGCTTGTCGTCGGCACTGCGGAAATCCCGAGTCAAGTCGTCGTGTTCGGCGATAATGTCGAGCTTGGCCTTCACCTCGTTTTTCCAGATGGTGAGTTTGCGACGCATGTCCTTGAGGGTGCGTTCCAGTTCAGAGTCGGTGATGTCGCGGGTAGCGCGGGTACGGAGCACCGTTATTTCGAGAGTCTCCATGTAGGGGCGGCTTGCCGGAGTATCGTCGTCCTCTTCCTCGTCGTCATCGCTAATCTTGTTAACAGCCCAGGGATCAGCTTCTTCGCGGAGAGACATGAAGAAGGGATTGGTGGGGTCGCTGGTACGGAAAACGGCAATCTGGAGCTGTTTCAGGTCGGCATTCAGGTGGGAGACCACCTTCTCGAGGGGGGTATCCTCGTCCAGGAATATGAAGAATTCCATGAAGCCCTGGGAGTACTGGAAACCATGAAAGCATCCGTTCTCGTCCAGATTCAAGTGCCGAAGGGCCTTGATACGGTCATTAGGGTCATTGGGGTTCAAACTCAAGAGGCTAGCCACAAATGCTAGGCGTCGTTCCTGGGATTTTGTCAGTTCCATTTTTTCCTCAATTTTAGGCTTCTGCCATATTTTGCCATTAAAAATAGTTTCAAAAGCCTTACTTTGGGCATAAAAAATAGTAAATCTTAAAAAAAAAATTCCACTTTGACTCATATTTAGTGAACAAACGTGTAGTTTTTTGCTATTTTTAGCACATTTTAGGCAATCAAACCCTTTTTTTTCTCAAAAATGCTATGATTTATGAAGTGAGTATACATAGGAGAGTCTTATGAACCTGCTTGATATTATTAATAAAGCAAAAGCCGAAAAGGCTAAAACCCTGGACCTATCCCAGCAGGGACTTCGCCTGTTACCCCCCGAACTTTTCGAAATCCAGTCCCTGGAGGAGCTGAACCTGGACCGGAACAAGCTGGTGGAGCTCCCCGACGACATCGGACTCCTGAAAAACCTGAAAAGCCTTTCCGTCAGCGAAAACGACCTGATGGAGCTTCCGGATACCATCGGGAACCTCTCCGCCCTGGAGCACCTGTACCTGGGTTACAACAGCCTATCGGAGCTCCCCGCCACCGTCGGAAAACTCACGAACCTCCATACGGTGAATATCGCAAAGAACCAACTTCTGGAACTTCCCGACGAAATCGGCAACTGGGCCAAGGTGGTAAAACTCTCCCTCCACGACAACATGCTCACCACCATCCCCGATTCCGTCGGCAAGCTGAAAAGCCTGGTGAAGCTGTACCTGGACAACAACGACCTGACCGAGGTCCCCGCCTCCCTCGGGAACCTCGCAAGCCTCGAAATCCTGATGATTTCCGGCAACCAGCTGAGCGTGATTCCGCAGGAATTCGGCAAGCTTTCCAAGCTCCGGGAACTGGTGCTGGACGCAAACCAGCTGGAAGCACTGCCCGAGGCCCTCGCCGACTGCAAGAGTCTCGAAACCATCTCCATTAACGAGAACCCCATGGAAGACGGACTGCCTCGTGCAATCCTCGACAAGAAGGGGTTGAAGATAGACCAGTAGTGCGCCAAGGGCGCAGTGGTTAGTGGTTAGTGATTAGTTACTAGATATTAGTTGTTAGAGAAGCAGGAATGGAATATTGAATTTTCTGGTCCGCACAATCAAGAATAGTCTAGTAACTAGAAACTTAGAACTCAGAACTTTTCTGCTGTTCTCTCTTGTCTTGTTCATTGCCTGTGGGGACTTTATGGAGCCGGTGGAAAGCACTCCGGAGCCCACCGCCTACGAGTTCAACTACTGGCTTTTGAACCACACCTATCTTTACGAAGCAGAACTGAAAAATTTACCCGCTGACGGGGACAGCATTCCCTTGTTGTACTCTGCACTGGAAGACCGCCACACCCGATACTACCCGCCTTCCAAGAGTGAGGCCGCGGAAACACAAATGAACACCTCCATTGTGGAGGGGGATTTGGGTATGGAATACATGGTCATCTACACAGAAGGGAACGACCACTCCTACCCCATCCTGATTTCGAGAGTCTACGACGAAAGCCCAGCAGGCAGGGCCAAGGTTCCCCGCTACGGGCGCCTGATTTCGGCAAATGGTATTTCATTAGACGGCAACAACGCCAAAATGGTATACGATTCCATCGTAAACTACAGTGCCAATATTTCGCTTACGGTATTTTTCAATGACAGCCTCCTTCAGTTTGATCTGACCAAGGAGACGGTTTACGCTCCAACCGTCTTTTTGGACACCCTCCAAGGAATTACCTTCGTAACCATTACAGAATTCAAATCATCCACTCTAGACAAAAAAAATGGAACTTTGGGAGAGCTCAGAACGTACCTGGACTCCACTAAAAACGAACAATCTCCACGTGTTTTGGACCTGCGCTATAATCCTGGCGGACTCACCAGCCAATGCATTCCAGCGGCGGATCTCTTTATAAAAGAGGGACTCATTTCCAGGCGTCTTTCCGTCACCCTTTCACCAGACGGTAAAAGAACTCACAAATCCACAAGCACGGAGGCTAAGCCTGGTGATTCCGGCGAAAACGGTAAGTTTATCATACTTGCGAACCGCGGCTCTGCATCTTGCACTGAAATCTTTATAGCTGCCGTAAAGGAGCAGGCAGGCATTCCTTTCGTTGGGGAAAATACCTTTGGCAAGGGCGTCGGACAAAGCCAATGGAAAACTATGGAAGGCGGCCTTGCCGTCATCACCAATATAGAGTTTTTTTCACCCAAGGGGATCTCTTACCATAAAAAAGGAATCTCCCCCGATATTGAATGTGCCGGAGCCTCCAGAAATTGCGCCCTTGCTGCAATAGAAACACTTTACGGGTTAAATAATTTCTATTTTGAAGACACAAAGTCGTCTGTTAAAAAGCATGACATGGTTCCACGTGTAGGACTTGGCGGTGCAATCGATACCACGACACGATTTATAGATTACCCTATCATACCACAATAATTATGAAGCCTTTCCATTTTTCCATTTTTTCACTCTTCGTCTATTCGTTCCTAGTATTTCTTGGCGGCTGTACCGTAAAAAAAGCCGACAGCGAAATTACAATGCCAGAACAAGAACTACCTGAACAAGAACTTTCCTTGGAAGACATCGAGATGAATTTCAATTATAATATGCTCTTTGTCTACTATCTAGATGCGCCCAAAAAGCTAAAAGAAAAAAAATTTTACCTAGGGCAAGGAGAATCCGCAGGATACTCCCCTGACAACTATGAATTTCCGGATATTTACAACATGTTTAGCCAAATGGGCGATGAGTACACCTATTACGTTGGTCCTTACTATGCCAATATTCACAGTTATTCCAATACATCAAATCAAAACTTGGATATAGGAATCCAAGTAGAAATGATTTCTAGCGAATGTACTCACACCGACGCAACAAACGAAAACGAATGTTCTGATAGTAATCCCATCAAATGGCACATAACACAAGTGTACGAAAACGCTCCCAGCAGCCAAGCGGGACTCGCAGTCGGAGACACCATCCTTCTCGTGGGCGCAACAAATCCCAGAGATGAAAACGCCTTTAAAAAAATAACTTCGGGAGCAAACGGAGACAGTATTTCCCTAAAGATACTCCGTGGAGACTCCATATTAAATGTATCCGTCCCGCTATTTTGCTATCTTTCTCCCACCGTATTCCTTTCTTATCAAGATTCCATCCCCATCATCAAGATTACAGAATTTGCAGAGCACACCGCCAAGGCATGTAACGACGTCAACGACGGTTTCCACGGCACAGCTCTAGAATTCGAAAAAATTTTAAAATCAACAAAAGGCCCTGTTGTCATAGACCTCAGAGGCAATCCTGGCGGGGATATGACACAATGTATCGGATCTGCAAAGGAAACTCTCTCAAAAGGGGATAAGCTATTCACTATAAAAGGGACCGATTACTCCAGTGATTCTACACAACAAGCAATCGCTTACGAAGATCTAATCGCAAATAAAGACGGAGCAGGAAAAGGGCGCTATTATGTGCTCATGGAGGATTCAAACACAGCAAGCTGTGCCGAAATGATGATTTTAGCCATGACCTCCTCCTTAAAATCACCTATCGTTGGCACCATATCGTATGGCAAGGGAATCGGACAATACTACATAGACACTCCCGCTGGCGGCTATAGCATAATCACTTCAATGAAAGTTCTAGATGAAAATGGCGACAGCTATCATGACCTGGGATTTATTCCCGACTATGACATTTCCGATTCCCTGAAAGCCCTGAGCAAAGCCGTAGCCCTAGCTAAAGAGGGAAAAGCCAAAAGAACACACGGTTACGGCGAACAAAGGCTTAATCATTTTTCTAACATCTTCGCAAAAAAGGCTAACCACATTCATCAAATACCCAAGGGTGGAGCCTACAAGATCATAAAGAATCCGCTGAAGAAGTTGTAAGTTATGAGTCGTCAGTCGTGAGTAACACCCACAACTGAAAACTCACAACTGACTACTGACAACTCATTGCCTAATTCACCACTCGCATGTGGACCATCACATCGGTGGTGTCGTTGGCACGAACCGCCGGGGCCGCCTGCGTGAGCTCTATCTGCTTGCGAATTTCAGCCACCTGCTTCTTGAGGCGGGCCAGGCGGGCGCCCTCCAACTTAGGCGTTGCAATCATGGTCTTGGAAAGCGGGTTTATCCAGGCGCCGTTGGCATCCTTGAACCCAAAATGCAGGTGGGGCCCGGTGCTACGGCCCGTAGAGCCCACACGCCCGATGGCCTGACCCGGCGAAACCTTTGCCCCAACGGCAACACCCCTGGATTGCAGGTGCATATACCAACTTACAGAATTGTCCCTGTGCTTGATGGCAATCTTGTTTCCGCTTAAATCGTCGTAGCCCGAAACGATCACGTTACCCTCGGCCACGGCATGGACCACTGTCCCTGTGGGGGCACCATAGTCCACACCATAGTGAACCTTGCGCTGGCCCGTAATCGGGTGGATACGGGAACCGAAAGAACTGGTAATGCGCAGGTGTTCCAGCGGGTAGCGTAGCCCATCAAAGACCAGGGCATCGCCCACTTCGGTATAGTGGGCGTTATAGGAACTCTTGGGATCTTCATCCTCATAGCGGAACGCCTCGTGGTGCCCCACATTTCTTCCGTCAAATTCCGCGTAGATAACCTTGCCGCCCACCCAGATAGAATCCTGGTAGTAGGAATCTTCCAGAAGCACGCGGAACCGGTCTCCCGGGCGTGCCAGGGGGAACGCCACCTTGCACTGGAGCACGCCGCTCACGATTCCCACCATGCGTCCAGGGATACCTACTTTGAAGAGTATTCCGTTCAGGGTACTGTTTTCTTCAAGTACGCCCTCGTAAAAGGACTGTTTCTTGACTACGGGCTTTTCGATGAGCTGATAGGTAAAGCCAGTGTCCGTCTTGCTTACCAAATGGACGGTTATGGGGTTGGGCGCGTAGCGGAAACGCTGCACCCTGTTTGAGGAATCGACGGAAACATAAAAGATTTCACCAACGCGAAGCTTGAATTCTACGCTATCCTGCATGGCGGCGTAAACGCGGCCCAGGTCTTCTTCGCCGTGGCTTACCTGGGCCTTGAGCCTTGTGAACAGGTGGAAGGGGCCCTCCCCTGCGCGGACTGTGTCCCGAATGACACGAACATTTTTGACAAGAGCCTCAGAGCGGGCGATTTGGGCTTTCAGGGAATCTATCTGGCTTTGCAAACCGCTCCTTTCCGTTTTCAGGTTTTGGATGACTTCCTCTTCGTTACAGGCCGAAAGGGAAAAGACTAACAAAAGGGATAGCGCGGCTTGCCAAAACAACTTCATACCCGCAAAATAAAAAAAATCCCGACCTGCATGGGCCGGGATTCGCTTAGATACCGTTCCTATTTGACAACCTTCTTCTTGCCGTAGTAAACGCCACGGGCCTCAGGTTTGCCGTTAGCACTGTTCAGCTTGCGGCCCTTCAGGTCGTAGGTCTGCAGCATTTTGAACTCGCCGGTGCGGGCGTCAATACCGCCAATGACCTTCTTGTGCTCCTCTCCGTTGGCGTCACGACTGACAATCACCACATTCATGCTTTCGGGGAGCGTTTCCATTCCCGTAAAGACATATCCCGTAGACTTGTTTATAGAAGAACCATCTTCGGGGTCATATATCATGTAGGCACGGAACGGGTTAATCCAAGCGTCTTTACCCGCCTTCACGAACTGCCCGACCTCTATCTTACCAGTCTGCACCGCCGAGAAACCATAGACCCGACCTAGATCGGGATGGTCCTCATCCCATGTAATATTGCCGAGCGCACCACGGAACACCCAGTCGCCCTTACGGGCCTCGGGTTCTTCCGTCGACTTGATTACCAGTTTTCCATGGAACACAAGCCGATTAGAGTTAAGCTGTATCATGTACGGCGTATAGGCCTTCAGGTTGCTACTGGCATCAACCATCCTGGCTTCCTTCTTACCGCTTGCATCAAGACCGATGCCGTCAAATTCATACACCTGCTTCAAGCCATCAATTTTCGACACATTGATATTGAATGGCAGCACGATTGTAGAGTACCCGCTGGTCGAGAACTCTCGATTGAAGATGACGGTATCCACAGGCTCTTCCTTAGGAATATACACCTCATCCCCATTATCGTAGGCCCCGTCAATTGTCGCCACGGTATCCCCATTAACAATGTCAATAGAAACAGCCGCATACCGGACAGACTTAACAAGCGTCACCGTCAAATCAAGGCCAGAATATGTTTCATCTTTGCCATAATCATTGAAGTACAGTTGCAAGTAGTGACCCGTAATTGTATCAACATCCGTCGTCACTCCGTTCCCAGTACTTTGCACCCTAAGCTCTGTACGATCATCGTTATATACGACAAGAGAGCCATCTTCCGACGTCGTCATCGTTCCTGCCAGTTTCAGGGCATACCCTGCGGGGGCGTACAGATTTAATTCACTATGTACACCCTGAGAATAATTACCGTCGCTGCCGCCATCATCGTAAACCTTAAACGACTTTACGTTATTTGGAATATAGGCGTACCCACAGTACCAGCAGTTCTGCATGTCGATAAACAGCCCATCTTCCGCAGTGAGCTTAGTCGAAAGCACCGGCGTGACGATCACATTAGAAGACGGCATGGTGAACGATGTACTTTTTTGGGAATACCATTTCATATTGAGCTGGGCGACCGAATTTCCATCACCATCTTCAACACGGACATCCTCCAACACGTGGTTTGCATCATGTCCAAAAGCCAAATCAACATATTCACCCGCATAGGCCCAATCCCTACTGCTATACATCGTAGCACCTTCCACACCGGCAAGGGTAATTGTGTAAGCCGTAGCTGTGCCACCAACCGTTACCGTCAAATCTAGCCCCTCACAGCGATCATAGCTAATGGTCACCGTATCTCCACTGCTTTGGTATTGTCCGATATTGCTGGTCCACCGACTGACATATTCCTGTCCATCGTAAAATTCAATCCAAGAACCATCAGAAATCTCTCCCTCAATAAGGAAATTCTTTCTTTCCGCAGAGGCTATTTCCAACACATTGCGGCCCGATTTGATTAAACAATGTTCATAATCAGCTGCAGTTGCGTAGACCTTAAAGGATGTCACCCCTGCTGGCACGGAAGCCTTGGAAATCGAGCCTTCCGCAGGCAACCTAAGGTACAGCCCGCCTGCAACGGTCCAATTGTCAGTAAACATCGGCGTAACCGTCACATTGGCATTGGGCATCGCGAAAGTCACCGTATTGTCCGCATTCCAGGTCGCATCAAGTGTATCCACGGAATAATCTTCCATATTTTCGACAATAATGCCAGCAAGCAGGTAATTTGTCGCCGAATGAGCCGTCAGAGTCACCGTTTCCCCAGGGAATGCCTCAGACACATCGCTGGCAATAGTTCCACCCGTGTAGCTACCGAAAGCAATCGTATGCTTTTCTGCAGGAACTAATGTTACCTTGAGATCCAGATCAGCCTGGCCACCATCGAAGAAATCATACGCATAAAGAGAAAGCGTCATGACATTTTCAGAGCTAAGCGCCGTCTCGACAGTTACCTCCCCCATCTCAAGATCCTTTGTCAAAAGAATCCCTGCGGTATTGTCTCCGTCATAAACAGCCAAGCTCCCATATACATCATACGAATTTGAAGTTATACTTCCTTCCACCTGCAACCTATACCCAACAGGGGCCCTTAATTCGACATTCTCCCTAGAGTCCAAGGTGTACACCCCATCTTTTCCGCCATCGTCGTAGACCTTGAAGGACTGCACTCCTGCAGGGACGTTTACAACCAAGGTTCCACTCTCGGGCATGTTGATATAAAGCCCACCTTCGGCCGTGAGCACGTTCGTAAACGAGGGGGTAACGGTCAGATTCTTGTTGGGCATGGTAAAGGAAACGGTGTTGACACCCGAATACCACTGCACCTCGCCAACATTAAGGGGCAACCCATCTTCCGTGCCCTTGACTTCAACACCAGTCGGCATATAGTCTACAGCAGGCGACAGCGTCAGAACAATTCTTTCTCCAACCTTTGCCGAGGTCTTGGTACTTGAAACGGAACCTCCCGTAACCGTACTAAGGGCTATAGAATAATTCACATTGGGATCTACAACCATCACTGTCAAGTCCAAACCGGAATAGCTAGCACCATTATCCGAACGGAAATAAAGCGTCATGACATTTCCTGTACCGACAACGGCGTCAATAGCAACATGCTCACCGCTCACATTATCTACTAAGGCTGTTGCATTTTCATCACCATCATAAATGGTAAAGAAATCGTAGCCTTCTTCAGATTCTAGGCGACCGTTCACCACAAGCACCTTGCCTTCCGGAACAGTCAGCACAAGTTTCCCTTCCACGCCATAGCCGTAATCATCGTCCTTGCCGCCATCATCATATACCTTGAACGACGTCACCCCCGCGGGGAGCACTATATTCCTAGTTCCCGTAGCGGGCATATTGATGTACGCACCGCTTTCAACAGAAACACTACTGGTAAACAAGGGAGATACAGAAACATCAAGGGCAGGCATAGTAAACGTCACGGTCTGGGCACCAGTGGCATACCATTCTACCCCAGAAGTTCCCAGGGTATCGCCGTTACTGGCTACAACGGCAACTCCTGCCAGCAAGTTATTCCCACTGGGCGTCAGGGTCAAGGTAACCGTTTCACCAGACAAGGCTTCTGACACATCGCTACTGACAGCCCCTCCCTCGCCACAATTCAATGTTATCGTATGAGAGGCCGACACATCGCCCACAAGCGTCACCGTCAAGTCTAAGCCAGACTCAACATAACCATCATCAGATGTAAA
>CAMHDS010000047.1 GCA_946183925.1 uncultured Fibrobacter sp.
ACGGCAAGATGCTCCTCGGCTACCAGGGCAAGACTCCTTGCGAACCGGATCCGGAACTCGTGAAAATTGCCGCCGACCAGTTCAACATGAAGCCCTTCAAGGAAGCCTATCCGGGCGTCCAGTGCGCCGAAGAAATCTTGCCGCCGGGCATCCCCGCCGCCAAGAAGCTCCTGGAAGAAAATGGCCTGCCGGTTACCGACGAAACCATCTTCATCACGGGCTGCCTCCAGACGAAGGCTGGCAACAAGGGTATCGAATTCCTCAAGGGCAACCGCCACATTGGCGTTCCCAAGAAGGACCCGAACGCTGCTCCGGCAGTGGACACCAAGAACATGAAGGCCGGTGCCGCAAGCACCTACCGTATTGCCCTTGGCAACCAGAGCTGGGACGTGCAGGTTCAGACCCTCAGCAAGTAATGGCTGCATAGAGTCGCGAGCAAGTTTCGCGACAGCCTAAACAAAATTAAAGCAGATATGAAAAGTCCCGGAAGAAATTCCGGGACTTTTTTTGTACATGACGAAGAGAAGATTAGAAGGAGAAGGTCTTGCCTACCTGAAGCACAACCCCCATCTGCGGCGAATAAGTGTACCCCCCATGGAATCCACTGGGATGGTAGTATAGAAGACCTCCCGTCATCACAGCGCCATCGGGTAAATCGTCGGACACCGCCAAAACGACCTCACTCTTGATGACTCCATACTTGGCATGGTCTCCCAGATTGACTCCTATCCAGTAACTAACCACAGGATAAATTTCGTTCTTGCCATTGACATTGTCGGCAAGGCCTACCTTTTCCAGTTTTTCGCGTTCTTCTTCGTACTGGCCGTCTGCCTGGAAAAACTGCACGCCTGCGCCTAAACCTAGCTGAACAAGGTCTCCCAGCACAAAATCCGAACCGAGAAGAACCCGTTCCTGCAATGCCCAGAAGGAGTATTCCTTATCGTTCTCGCCAATCCAGTTGCCATATTCCCTGGTGCAAGGGATATCGGAACAGCCAAACTTCAGGTTTCCCGCCGAACCGGCGAAGGCCCCTTGTACGAACAAGGGATTCCAGAAACGGTACATGACAGATAGATTGCCTCCCAAGGAAAAAACATCCCTGACATTCAAACCTTCGCCGAAAGGGCCCACAAAGGCGTCGGCAGAAACAACCCACTTCTTGTCTTGCTCACCACTCCACCTGGGCTCATGGTAAACCGGCATAGGGCTGGTGCCCATGGACATGAGGATAGGTTTGTTACAACCTACAAGCATGCTCAGAACCGCTGACAGGAACAAATATACAGACAAATTACAGTTCATTCTTTCTCCATTCTAAGGTGCACGAAAGATATCATTTTATTCGAAAGGTTTCAATCAAACTATTCTAGCGTTATGGAACGGATTATGCACGTTTCATTAATTCTCATCGCTTGCAATCCTAGACGAGAAGCGGAAAAGGAGCCTTTGGGGGTAATGTCCGTATTGATCAGATCCGTCAAAGGTAATTTTTTTACAACAAATCCATTTTGCAAACTACCGTTACCCATATTCACATTTTTTTTGGATTTTGCATCAAAGAAAATGGACGTGTTCTGACATGTACCTGGCCAATAGGAGACCACCAGGTTCTTGTAGGCATTCATAGAGTAGCTTTTGGTCAGGTCAAAATGGGCTCCATCCATGCCCGACTTGAAATTAATGGTCAGACCGGAGCCCAGTCCGTCGGAATAGTCCTTAATGGCAACGGTATCGGACCAGGGAACCACCTTGTAGGATGTATTCGGGTATATCTTTGCCGATGGAATTGCCGGAGGAACTGTTTCAAAATTATTCGCATTTTCCACAAGACGGGGGTTACGCAAGGTAACAAGACCGCCGTTGGAATTCAGCACCAAACGGAACCAACGAAAATTCTTCAAGGCACCGTCATTTGCAGGCATCTGCCATCGGATGGCATGGAAAAGACCGTCTTGGGGAATGTCCTGTTCCGCAAACTGCACTTGGGAACCTCCATCTTTGCGGCTTGTCAACAAGAGTTCCGCCTTCATCCAGTTGCTCTTAGGATTTACAACCTTTACTTCCACCTCAAAGATGCTGGAAGCCGGAACATCCAGACCGTTGTCAACCGTCATGACCTTTTTCCAACCTGCCGGAAGCGCAAAATCGGCCTGGTTAGAGCGCTCCGTTGCTGCAGTGTTGTAGTCGTAGCGTACATATCCAAAAGACTTACTCTGGAGAATTCCGCCATTTTTGATAATGCTAGGCATCTTGCTTTGATCCATGCAAGACGTGTTTGGCGAAAAGAATCCGCCCAGTTTGGGGTTCCGGAACTGACCAGTCACCTTGTTGTAATCCACCTTGGCAACCTCGCAAAGCACGCGCCAGATATCCACCTGCATACCGGCAAGAACCTTCTTGTCAGCGGCTCTATTTTTACTGCTCGGAATTTCAATATGCCTCCCACTCATGGATTCGGAATACCTGGGATGACTCGGGTCCACAGCGTAAATCGCCTTGGCCGTACTTCTGGTTTCTGGTTTCTCAAACGCAAGACCCGACGAGCTCTGGGTATGGGCACACTCCTTTCGAATTGCCAGGTCCCCTCCACATTTCAGGTCCATAGCACTTACTGTAGGAATAAAAGTACTGCTGGCCTGGTAAAGCGTATCGTCGTTCCAGTAAGATTTCATGGGGAGCTTCGCAATGGTTAGGCCCTTCAACTTAATCTTCTTGCTCCAGCTATTCGGCATGGCATCTTTCATACCGTTCCGAAGGGATTCGTACAAGGTCTTTGCAAAGGGGTAAGTGCTTCCCTGAACAAAGTCATAGTCCGTATGCCCCTTTTTGGAAACTTCGTCAACTCCGTTGTTAAATTCATACTTGCGGTTTCGGGCATATTCTCCCGAAGTAGTCGAGGAATAAGAAAGGGAACTAGTGGCACGACCCATGACTTTGGATAACAGCTCCGTCCTGCGTTCCAGTTCGTAATACTTGTTCTTGTGGGTCGGGTCCTTGCCCTTGAGCTGCCCCTGTGCCACCAACACCACCGGGAAGCCCTTGTATTCCGCGGCCTTACGGTAATCCCCGAAAAGGAACCTGTCGGTACCGGTCCTGGGCTTGTATGTAGTGTTTCCTGCTTCCGTATCGTAAATGAGCAAATCTCTAGCTCCAGGAGAAGAAATCAGGTCGTAAAAGGCTTCCGCCTCCCCCACTTCGGCTTCGTTGGCCCAAAAGTCAATGGAGGCAACCAACCCACGGGGCATTACGGCACCCTGGTGGGGCGAATCTAAAGAGGCGAAAAACCGAACGGGAGCATCGCTTTCCTTGTCGCGGTTTGTATCATAGAGGTAAGCCCCATAACGACCGACGATACCGCCCTGACTGATACCCAGAATCACAAATCCGTCCTGCTTCTTGTTCGGGAAAGGCAAAACAGCATTTCTTCCCAAGAAATCCAGAAGGTTCGAAAAATATTTACTGTTCTGCTGAAGCGATGTAACCACGGTTTGGGAAAACTGCACCAAGACCGGCGTATAGCCCAGGGACTTAAGCATTTCAGGGATACCGAACTTCTCCGTTTCACGGTGTAGCTGGGACAGATTTCGTTTTTCGTCGGTACTCAGGTGTATTCCGTCTATGATAAAGAAGGGCCTTTCCAAATAGATGCCGAACCGAGACGAGGGATGTTCCGGCGGATCAATCAAGCGGAGACGGACCTGGGACATAACAGCATGAACAGATATTCCCCGTCTGTCGTAGCAATCCCTTGACAGTAATGTTTTCTTGGAAAGGCACGACCTGTTCCCCATATCACTATAAAACAGGTCTATACTCTTGGCACAAAGCGTCCCCGCAAGGAGAGGCAACACCATCAATATCGTTTTCAAACAATTCATTATTTTACCTCCACGAATAACTTCTGTTCAAAGGTATGGTTTTCGGAATGAATCTTTACCTGGATCGTCTGGAGCCCCGCCGACTCAAATTCCAGCGTAACTTCGGATTTTGGCGACAGACTCAGGCACCGGCCTCCCGTGCACAGCTCCAGTTCCGGAAGTTTTCCGGCGGGAACAACGCTAAAATAAGGGTCATAAACCACGCGAATTTTAGAAGACGAAACATAGGGAGACGAAAGTCCCACCAGAATCAAGTGATAGTCCTCAATTTCCTGCTTGGCGCAGGAACTGTCGCCACAATAGGATACCCCATAGTCTAAGTCGGCAACCAATAGCGGCAACATCGTGTTGTCGCTCATGGCGGCAAGTTCGCCGGCTTCGTCAAATAGCCTCTTGGAATTAGGGATTATGCCATCGGCGATACTCCCCTTTTCTACCAAGAACATGCTATTGTACCAACCACGCCAAGAATCTTTGGCGGTCAGGCTTTTCGCATCCTTGAATCCCAGAATACGCATCTGGCTTTCTTCGGGAATCACGAACTTCGCCTGGGTTGAGGCTTTCAGGGACTCTTTTTCGCTAACGCTATAACGGGATTTTACAGGTCGCTCATAAACGTCCTCAAAAAGCCCTTCCCGCACAGGCGATGCTGGGTTTACATCTACAAAGGGATACGGCTCGATTTCAGCCGGAGCATCTTCCCCTGCCGCAGTTGACGCCGAAACAGCATTTTCCTGGGCACAGGTCAAGGCTACATCGTCTACAAACAAGGTGGTATACTGGTTGGCCGGAACGTTGAACAGGCCTATTCCAATCTTGTCCACCTCCACCGTAGACCCCTCCAGCAAAGCCGACACGGGAATTTCCAGGGTTTGGGTCTTGCCCGCTTCAAGTGTGTGGAACGAGATTTTCCCGTTACCACCCACACCCGAGAGCCATACTCCGAAATTTCCCGCCTGAGTGGAACGGACCTTCAATTTTAGGGCGCCGCCCTGTACCATAACGGGCAGGGCGTCAAATATCAGGGAACCGGTCCAGTCCCCACGATAGTTCCGCATGCCCGAAAGACGGATATAAGGGGATTTCATGTTGTCGAAATCACCCCAGTTGGTAGACCACTCCGGAGCTTCAGGGAAAGACCGGGTGGATTCTTCCATAAAGCCCTTGGATTGACCGTTTTCGTATAAGACAAGGTTCTTGCATGTTCCCGCAAATGCAGTCGAGGAGAGCAAGGCTCCTCCGATGGCCACAAGGCCCCATATCCTACTCTTCATAGGATTCCTCCAAAAGAGAATCATCTGGAAAAGACGGAAAGGAGCCCGTCACGAAGACTATCAAACAAAAAGGCACACTCCCCAAAGGGACATGTGCCAATACTCGTTTTTAAATCCGAGGCGAAAGATAAATAAATCCGAAAACCTGTAAAGGGAAAAACTGAGAAAAATTTTTTAACAAATTAAAACGGCATTTTTGAAAAAAAATAAAGTCATATAGATAGTTATCCCTTCATTTGTAAAATCCGCACTGTAAACAAAATTTTCAGGCATATTTCGTCCCAAAAAAGCGTCTTATACATAGACGGGGCCCTTCCCTGTCCGCGATACGGGCGCGTTCCCGCAGTTAATGGATTAAAATGACAGAAAATGAAAACTTTGTAGAGTCGGATATTCGCGATATCGCTCACGAATTCAACGTGATTGTGGACTCCGTGAAAGACGACAAGAGCGACTTCATTCACGATCGTTACTTTAGGTTCGCCTTTGCCGAGCCCAAGCGGATGGCCGAACTCCTGACACTGTTCTCTCGCCACAACCCCACGCTCAAGGCGTTCCTCGACACCATCGACCTCGGGAGTCTTCGTGGGGCTCGCGAAAACCACTCCACTGCAAAGCATACGGGCTCCGCTGACCTTGTATTCGAGGCGAACATCAAGGATGGCGGCGTTGCGGGCCTCTACGTAGGAATCATCGCCGAGCACAAATCCAAAAAGGATACCGAAGTCATGACGCAGATTTCGGAATACTACCACCACCTTTTCCTCGAGCGCAAGAAAGACGTTCCCGTGATGGCCTTTATCGTCTATAATGGCGAAGAAGGCTGGGATCCGCTTTCCGAGAAGCGTTTTCCAGGCTATCCCGAGTTCTACAACGACATTGGCTACCCCTTCAAGGTGGAGTATTTGGACGTGGGCCATGCTATTGACGATGTGGATTTGAAGGGAGTTTCTCCCATCACCCTTGTCGCCCTGACGGCAATGAAGTATATTTGGGATGTGGAGAAATTCTCCATCTCTTTCCGCGAGGCGGCAGCATACCTGCTCAAGAAGCAGAATACCGCCGAGGGGAGGGATTTCATCAAGCAGTCGCTTTCGTACTTTTTCTGGAAGTGGCCCTACAAGAGCGAGGCAATCAAGATGGACAGACCGGAAATCATCGCAAACAAAGGGTACGAAACCTTCGGTGAGCATTTCTTCAATGCAGGCGAGGCGAAAGGCGAGTCCAACGCTATCAGCGTCTTCGAGAAACTGGGGGCTTCCCCGGAAATGATTGCTGAGGCGAAGGCGATGCTTGCAGCACTTGCGAACAAGTAACTACCATCGTCATCCCCGCTGTCATTCTGGAACCCTGGAGCGTAGCGATAGGGCGATAGAATCACGGGGATTCCCTAGCATATCCTACCCCCTTATCAACAAAAGCCCCGGACCTGTGAACTGAACCCAAAAAGTTGGACAGTTTAAAGTTAGGATAAAACTGCGTTATGAGTCCGGTATTGTACCGGACTCATTCCTTTTAGACGCAACTTTATCCGATCGTTGTTGTAGTATTCGATATATTTCCTTAGTTCCCGCTTGAAGTGATCCATATCATTGAAGGTGTTCGGATAGAGTAACTCGGATTTCATTATCCCGAAGAAGTTCTCCATCATTGCGTTGTCCAGGCAGTTTCCCTTGCGGCTCATGCTTTGGACGATTTTATGATCCTGCAGCGATTTCTGATAGCTGCGGTGCTGATAGTGCCATCCTTGGTCGGAGTGGAGTATCAGACGTTTCCAGGTGTGTCCCTTAGCGTAGGCCTTTTCCAACAAGTCCATCACCATCTTTAGGTCCGGGTGGTCGGATATCGTGTAGCTGACGATTTCCCCGTTGTACATGTCGAGTATCGGCGACAGGTAGCACTTTTCCATGCCGATGTTTATCTGGGTCACGTCGGTTGTCCACTTCCTGTTCGGGCCCGTCGTGCCGAAGTCCCTGTTCAGGATGTTGGGCGCAGTCTTGCCAACTTCGCCCTTGTACGAGCGGTACTTATTGCGTTTTCGCACGTTTTTCAGGTTTTCCTCTTTCATTAGTCGGTACACTGTCTTGTGGTTGATCGAGAAGCCCTCGTTTCGGAGCTGGGCCATGATACGCCGGTAGCCGTAACGACCCCTGTTCTGCGCATGCACGGCCTTGACTCGGCTACGCTCGTCGGCGTAGCGGTCTGGCCTCTTGCGGAGGTTGTAGTAGTATGTGGAGCGGGATAGTCCGCCTGCCTTCAGGAGATGCTTCAGAGCGTGCTTGTCGCTCAGTTCTCTGATGACTTGGGCCCTATACCGAACATCTCGGCATTCTCTTTCTGGTCTAGGGCCTTTAATTTTTTTAGGTAGGCGTTCTCCGCCTTGAGATATTCGTTCTCTTCCCTGAGACGTTCCAGTTCGCTCATTCCTTTTGTCCGTTTTGGCTTGGGCACCTTGGGTTGCCTCCCTCTTGGCTTGGTGGCTAGTAGTTCCTCGTATCCGCCATGACGGAACTTTTTCAGCCAAGACTTGAGACAGTAGAGGCTGATTCCGTAATTGACGGTAACTTCGTCCAAAGATAGCGAATGTTGCTCAACGGCTTCTATGACAGCCTTTTTAAGTTCCGCATTTGGGCGAACGCCAACTTTCCTTTCCGTGCACCAGGTACCGGTAAGGTCATATTGCCTGCATCGGTGTCGGATGTATCGTTCGTTTATGCCTGTAATCTTTGAGATGAGGATGGATCCATTCCCTTTTTGATAGAGTTCAAGGACTTTATCCCATTCTTCTTTTGTGTATTTCATATATGAAAATCCCGAAAGTTGTGTCCAACTTTCGGGGTTCACATCAAATTGCACGGGGCTTTGATTTGTTTAGGGGTAAAGGAAAGGCTCCCCTGGGGGGGGGGCTTTTGCGCCACTCATTTCATCACCATGTTGTTATAAAGCAATCTGTCCAAGTGGTGCCTGTTAGTTCAACACACCCTTCTAGTGTGGGACTAAAGGTTGCCGATAACGGATTTCCATTACCATTATTACAATGGTCATCTGTCATTGTCTTGGAACTATTGTTATAGGTAACTTTTATTGAACAGGACGAAGATTCATAAACATTGTGACCGCACCGAATATTACCGCTTCCACTTAGCGTGGTAACGAAGCATTCGCCATTGGACAAAGTCACCTTATTGCCGTTATCATAACCACTGATGACTTTGAGATTCTTGTATTTTACAGAACAAGTTTTAGAAGATGTTCCTTTTGAATTAGAGAATGTAAGTGTATAATTAACATTTCCCGAAGGTGAGGCAGGGTCCGTAAAGGAGATAAATCCTTTACGCCATATCCCAGAACCGACAGTCGTCCCATCTGGATCTTTTATCGTGTATTCACATCCCTCTCGAGACAGACACCCCGATGCAGAAGGACTAATGCTGACTGTTCCACCTGCAGGAGCATTTTCAGAGGGACAATTTGTTATTGCAGGAGCAACAATTGTACCTGTACAAGGATTGTAATCAGCTGTTACAGTCATTTGCAGATATTTCTCTCCCTTGATATAATATCCACCATCCACAGCCGTAACTCCTGCAAGTGCAGCTTCGCATGTTGCAGGGTTATTGTCAGTACAAGTTACATTTGATACATTGTTGACTTTATCCTGAATGTTTAGATAAGTTGTAGAATTGAAGAAAAAGCAACCTGTAGCGGGGTTCTCATAATGTGATCCACTTAGTTTCAAGTTATTTTCGCACCCACTTCCGCAGTAATCAGCACAATGGCAGCCTCCGCCGGAACTTGGCTCCGAATACGTCACAGGGCATGTTTTTGTCGTTTTTACATCTTCATCATCAGTCCGTGCGAGTGTAACACTGTAATCTACAGGATTTGTAGCAGGCACACTGGTTTCTCCACCAAATTTCAAGTCATGGCTTGTTTCGCTGCTTGAAACCGTTCCCGATAAATTTTTGATGGTCACCGAGGGGGAAACACTCGCCGTGCATCCATTGCCACACCCGCTGATTCCCGTTAGTTCAATCGTAACATCTTCACCGACGGTGCTTGGAGTGTTTGTCGGGCATGTAAAATCAGGAGGAGCCAAGACATCAACTTCTGCATCACACGTCAAGGTTCCGATAGGTCCGTTAAATGTATAAGTATATTTTTGGTTGTCACCAACAGTTGCTGGCTTTACGGTGTACGAAGTCGGACACGGAGAACCAGAACCTGGCGTAATTACATCGCCATCGTTGTTTTTCGAAAGACTTGCTGACGTACAGGATCCTCCGCCAGCAGGAGTGAACGTGAATGTTTTTCCCAAATAAATTTGCGTGGGACTAACGTTTGAACAATTCAACCCGTCAACAACCTCCAAGGACGGCGTTGAAGAGCATATTTCTCGGGCCGTGTTGCTATTTGGTGGCGTATACTTCACCGAGTAGGTGTAGCCGCTACTTGCCGAATTTGGTGCATAGAACTTAATATTCGCCGGGCTATTCCCAGACAACGAGTTAGGTGACGGCGTAAACGTATAACCACTGGGACAGTTGGAACAGGTTACCGAGATGTTCGTGGCTGTTTCCACATTTTGGATGTTTGTCAAGGCCAACTTCGCTTCTGCTCCCTTTCCCACAGCCGCAGGGGAGAACGCACAACTTGCGGTGATATAGCCCCTAGGATTCACCTTGAATTTTTTAGAACAGTCGGTAAATGGTTTCGTAGAGTTAAATGGACTTTTTACGGTATAAGTATGTTCACACCCGTCGGTGTTCGTACACGTCTCATCTGCAATTCCTACAGGTGTTTTAGCAATGCGGTCTGTTCCAGACCCAGAGCATGACTGGCTTCCGTCGCCACAGATATTGCCGAGTTTATTCCCATCCAAATAGATTTCATAATCACAACTACCTCCGGGGCAATTGCTGAGTGTAAAACTGAACTGAGGCCAGTTTTGCCCGCTTGTGACATTGCCTGCATCTTGATTACTACAGGAAATGGTCTTTATCTTATCTGGTGTAACCGTGCAACCAGTTTTTTCTACCGTAGAGAGTCCGCTATTTCCTATGACTTTGACGGCAAACTCGTATGTCTTGCCTTGGTCGCTCTCGTAAGGATCCCTGGATTTGTCGGAACAAATAATTTTATTATCTGAATTCTCGTCATTTTTACATGGTACACCACCGGCAGAAGTATTGGCACTATAATTACCATCAGTATAGTCGCCACTGTTCAGGTAATTCGCCTTGTATTGCTTTGTGGTTATGTTCTTACGATTGGTCACGGTCATTTCAATGTTCCATTGTCCATCGCTTTCGCTATAATCCGCCTTACAGCTCGTGATGTCAATGGCGTTGGTACAGGCAGCAGAAACGCCAGTAACCTTGACCGTCCCGGTACCATGATTTTTGATTCTAATTCGTGACACTTCTTCGGGGTTGAATCCCGTTGAATCTGCCGGGAAAGACTTGACCACATCGTCAAAAGTAACTGTGTTGCCAGTTACTGTGACCGATGCGCTTGGGAAATCTTCGCAGCCCCCCCAACAACCTTCTCCCGTGTTGGGTGATTCAAGCCAAATTTCAACGCTTCCGCTAGTGTTGTCTTGCAACGTTATGTTCAGTGAGGATTTTCTCAAGTTAATAGGGGCTCCTACCAGGGGTACTTGCCCCGTTGCACCAGCAATGATTGATTGGGGTGTGGAACCTAACAAATCGGCTTGGTCATTTGCGCACTCTAGGAATTTGCCTGTCCAGAAGTACCCGCAATGGGCGAATTCTCTTTCTGTTGCGGATGACCACCAACTTGCATTAACATTATAGTCATCTCTGGTCGTGGTCGGGCAATTTAGCCATGCCTTGGCCGTTTTCACGTCTTTGGAATTCGCATCCTGGTAACCGTGCGGTCCTTCATTTGTAGTGATGGTAGTGGTGTTCGCGTCAAACTTGTAGCCATTGTCGCCACAAAGGACACCTACGTTATTTGACGAACTTCCGCAATTTGCGTCGCTTCCATTGTAGTAATACAACTTTTCCGTACATGTTCCCGAAGAACTGAACCAGCCGGAATACCCTACCCAGGGTTTTACCCATTTCCCTGTCGGGATAAAGCCGCTGTCTGCAACGGCGGCAAAGGAACATTTTACCGCCGGGTAGGTGTCAAAACAGTCTGCATTGTAGTCGCCGCTGTGCCAGCCAATGCCGTGAATCTTGAAGTTTGCATCGGCAATGCTGAACCCAACATATTCATGGGTACGGTCATTGTAGGCAATAGACGACACGTCAAATGTGTGCGAATAACTCGTAACGGCTTGCCCATAGTAACCGTGGGGGTCCGTAACGGCAGAAACAGTAAGGCTTGATCCGCTGAGTGTTGCCGTGACCATGGCCATGTTGGAAGAATTTACCGAGACACTCGAACCGCCGCTCTTGAGTTCCTTCGATTCCAGACAGTCCGGGCCGCCATTCTTGCACACCTGGGCTTCCAACTTACCAGAATTGTTTGCATACACGTTCACCATCAGGTATTCCGATGCAGTGTTGTTGGAACGCAGAATTATGCCGGACCCTCGGATATTCCTGGAATCCTTGCCGTGCGCTGCTGCACTAGGAATCTGCACCAGGGCCTTCATGTCGCCGTTGAGCCCAGCATTTACAGAACTCATGACCACAATCTTTGTCTTTTCGGACTCTTTTCTGCCCTTGTTCAAGGAAGATTTTACGGTTAGGTATCCGTAGAGGGAACTATAATCCAGCGAACTGAGGGGGCTGCCAATAAGGCGCCACTTGTAACCACTTGTATTATCTGCCGTAGCGCACCCTGATTGAGCACTGCAATCGTCAATGCAGTATTCCACACCATTGCTACAAGCCAGAGTTTCCCTGTTAGCTCGATTGTACTCGGAGGCGTCACCATCCTTGAATTCCTCAAAGAAACAGTGCTTGTCGCTCTCACCGAAATGGGCGAGGTAAGTGTAAGTGTATCCAGATGAAATGGTTATGGGCGTTGTCGTGTAATTCTTGTTGTTTAGAGACTCCAAGTTCGGACAACTGCCGCTTTCGCACTTCCAGTAGTTGAACTTCTTGCTGTTGACGTCGTCGTCCACCTTGAAAGTCACCTTTTCTCCGGGGAATACGTCATAACTACAGTATTTGGGGTAACTTCCGCTTATGTTGTCGTGTATGCATTCTGCATTTACAATGCGGTTTCCAACGCCGGCATCGGAGATGCTTGTTCCTGCATTCACTATAATTTTTGGATTTTTTCCATCTAATTTGCCTGTAAAGCCCACCGTCAACGTTTTCTTTTTGGGCTTGAGGGTTGCGTGGAGCGGGGCAATGGTTCCATTTGCCGCCACTCCAGCAAGGCTTCGCTTGTCGCCCGTTGGAATAATGACAAGACACTCGTCGCCACTGTACGCAGAGATCAGGGAAATTTCCTCTGTTCCACCTACGCCTACGCTCCAGCGCTGGTTTGGCGAAATGGTCCCCTTATTGCTAGTCCCCGTCAAATCTACCCAGTCGATATCGGTGCGGTCTGAACTACAATTCATGTCGGGCCAGTTGGCTACGTCGCTGGGGCAGTCGGTGCTGTTTGCGCACCATGCGGTAATTTGGTCCGGCGTTGCTTCGGTACGGTTGACCGTCGTTGTGCTGGATACATGGAGTTCCGCAGAATAAGGGCTAGTTATGCTATAGTCGGTACCGATCTGTTGCAAATGGAAGGTGACCGTACCATTAGAGGCGTTCTCTGTGCTGACGTTAAACAGCGAGAATGAAGTCTGGTCTGCGTCCGCTGATGCAGGGATGGTGAACGTACACACCCCATCAGCAGATCTTTGGCCGCCATTCTGCAATTCATAAGTCCAGCCACCACCTTGACAGTAATACTTTCCTGCAGCATTTGTCGCGCATGTGCCACCCAGGCTCGGGCAAGTAACAGATAGGCTAATCTGGTTGGCGTGCGCCGAAACGTACACATGAACTCCAAGAGGAGAAGTTGTGGAAGTAGGAGCCTGCTGCGAAGCCTCAGATTCAAGGAAATGGATAGAAGGAGTGGAGCGTTGGTCGTCGCCAATCACCACCCAGAACGGGACATCTTGGTGGCCGGCAGCCTTTGCTGCGCAACTATAAATAGCGTTTTTAGTAAGTTTTGCACCTCCAGAAACAATGGTAGTACCAACCAATTCCGAGCAGGATCTTTCGCTTCCTGATACAGTTTCTATGGTTACGTCGTTTTTTTTCAGGGTGGACCCATTCAGGGGGAGTATGCTATAGTAGTCCGACAACTTGCCGTATGGATCGCTCGGTAGGTAAATGATTCTGGGCAAAACGATGAACGAGGGTGCCAATGTTGTCACATTGCCGCTACTTTCAGAGAATGATTCGCTGGTTTCGTTCTGGCTTTCAAGAGTTACGCCCAACTGCGGGGCCATGGAAATGAAGTAAGCGTCAGGACCGCCTGAGGTCGTACCGGTACTCCCTGAACTGGAACCGCTAGAAGCAGAACTAGGACCGCCGGCAGAGCATACGTATTGCCCATTGTAATTGCAAATAACTCCGGAACTTCTAAGCGCTTCAGTAAGTTGGGGGTTATATATTGCTTTCACGTTATTGTTTCCAGAAACATTGAACGCACTACAATTGGACATGAAAATGGACCCTGTAAGAGTATCAGCATTGTTGTTGTAATTAATTTGATTTTCGCCATAAAAAAAGTAATTAGCCTTATTGCCTGCTCCTATACTGGGTTGAATGCTTCCTCCATTCGGAAAATACATGATTGCCATGCCGTCATCTTTGTCTGTAGGGATTAATTTCAGCCCGCTTTGCCCATAACTGTAGGCATTGTTAAATTTGATTATATACTTGTGCGTTAACTCATCAGGAGTGTTTGCATCCAGCGTTGCAAAGGTCACGTCACTATAAAATTCAATTATAAGCCATTCACCGTCATATAATTCGTTTGCTGCGCTAGCCTTATCGTAACACGTCTCCAGAAGATTCCAACGGTCTATGGAGCCATCTTTTCCCCAAAGACCATCAATATCACATGCGCCTGGGTTATCCTCATTATGCAATTTGTTCCCTATTTTCGTTTTATCAAAAAGTTGCTTGTTGAATTGAATCGGGTCGGATACATGGGCTCCTGTGCAGTTCCCTTCAGTTTCGGTAGTTACCATGTTTTGATATTTAGTTAAGGGGTCAGCTCCCCAACCAATAGTATCTGTAGGCTTGGAATTTGTATAAGATCCATTGATTTGGGTGAAGATGTCGTTTCGAATGTATCCTTCACCTTGAAAGTAGGGATATGTGAACGGGCCATAATACTTACCATCACCATTACCTCCAGTAGGCGAACACTTGTCTCTATTACAAAATGTATTTGCTGCCAGAGGCCCCAATTTCGTCTCCTGTAAAGGCCATGATACATCGGTATAATTTTGACCTGCCGAAGTCCCCTTATAGCAGTTATAGTATAAGTCATTGCTTTTAAGATACAACCTATGATAATTGCAAGAACCATAACTGAAAGAAACATCTTTGCCTAAATCATCATACCAAAAACTATATGTCTGGTCCACGGCGCCATTAGCGGTTGAAATACGATATTGACCTGGGATGTATACGGTTTTTCCTGTTGAACCAAATGCTACATCTGGTGCAGCGTAATAGAACCCGTGCATTCCTTCATTAAAACCATTGTCTACGAATACATTGCCAAGGACCTTAAAGGAATACCCATCTCCTTTTTTCATCCATGGCCCACTTGCTTTGTTGCTTTTTGTAGGGAAAATAATTTGCTTGCTGTTATTCACAACCAAATTTCCTTGAATTTGAGTTGCTTTCTGGCCTGAACTTGTATTGAGCATGGTGACATCACCATAACTAGAAACATTTTTACCGACATACAAATCGCCGGAATCACATGTCTGATAAGCACAAATTGCCTTTGATGTCAAATTTATGCCGTTATCAAGATATAGGTCGCCGTCTATTTTCGTTCCACCAGTATTGTTTCCCAAGGCGTCTAGACCAAGTGCACCACCTCCCGGATAAAATAATTGTTCAAATCGAGCGTTTCCCTTGACCCTAAATTTTGTACAGGAACACACATGCCCTTTAACGTAAAGGTTGTTAAATTCGGTATCGGAATTTGTGTCAAAGTTACCAGTTATAATGACATGTCCTGTTGACTTTACAGAGGTGTTTACTTTCAAGTTGCCATTGAAGACCCCTGCTGAGACATCAAATCTTTGGCCACCGGTCAAAGATCCAAAAAAGGCTTCTTCAAAACTCAAGTCGCCCGAAAACTTTTTCGCAGGAGTCTCCACCCTATACAACCCATCCACATTGAATATGGCGGCCTCGGCATGACGCGTGTTGCCGCGGGCTTCGCCGTAAGAAACCAGTTTCACCTTGTAGGTCGGGTTGTCGGTGTTCACACCCGTCATCCAAACGTGGTAATTCTGCCCTGCCCGCTGGAGCGTGCGAAGCCGACCGTCTATGTTGATGGGCTTGTTGCCCCCCGCTATAAATTGGTGTATCAGGTCGCCCACGTCGTTGGCGTGGTAGGTCATCCAGGTTCTCGCGTTTTCGAGACCCGCCACGGAACTCTGGTAGGCCTCACGTTCCAGCATGCGGCTGCTACTGGAACGGCCTTCACTGGTAAGCCACTTGTAGGTGGCGGTGGCGGCAATGGTTGCCACCAGCATGAACAGGAGGACGGTAATGAGGGAGACGCCGCGCGTTGCACGCAGGGTACTCGGGACTGAATCCTTCGCTACGCTCAGGATGACATGCTGAAATGTTCTTCCTTCTAAACGCATATTTTCCTCCTAGTCGCGGGGTCCATTACTGGGGATAGGCACGACCATCACAATTTCGCCGGTTTCACCCTTCTTGTTGTTTTTGCCACCTCGGGCAATTTGTAATTCCAACTTCAGCGCCTTCACGTTCTTTTTTTCTTTGAAGTTGGCGGTCGCCGAGGCGTCAAAAGTTGTTTCGAAAGAGTAGTTTGAACTGGCTATCTTTTTCAGTTTCAAGTTCTTGATGGTTATGTTGCCCTGTGATACCAATGGCGAAAAACTTGCAAAGGTAAAGGCCAGACAGGCGTCAGTCACGTTAGACGCAATGGTAAACCTCATGGACCTGGTTCCTGACCCGTCTGCGTTCATCGGCGGGAAAAACATGAAGTCGTCCACCAATATTTTCCCGTCCTTTTTCAAAAAATCCCCTGTGCCTGCACTCCTGAAGCCCACGGACATGTGGTCTTCTCCAGGTACGAAGTTCAGGCTTTTATCTTTTTTGGCCGGTGCGGTTATTTCAAAGGAAATTTCGTATTCCTGATTTGTCTCAAGGGCTATTTTTCCGTAACTATTGCACCTTTCATTCCAGGTGGCGTCACCGGATAACGTTTCGTACTTAATGGCGATGGCTTGGTTTTGTTTCCAATCTGCCTCGTTTAGCAATTCCCCCCCATTAGTGGTGTTGCTGAAGTTTGAGAAAAACTGCGAAAGCGAAACTTCCGTGCCCCCACTGTTCTCGACTGTATGGAATGTGACAAAACCATCTTCACCCGTGCGAGGAATTAACTTGAATTTCTCTGTGCAAGGAGTAGAAGTACAGGGCGGAAAAACTTGGACGCTTGCAACATTCTCGCTAGGTGATGCTGCTACAATGTGGAATTTTTCAACACCGTCAGCGATTTCAACTTTCTCTAATGCCCCGTTGTTTTTATAGCATGGATCTGTGCTGGAAACTGTGTAGGTGGATTTTTTTACGATTACTTCGCATCTTCTGTAAAGTTTTTTGCCTTCTACAAACCATTCTACTTTCTCAACACCCAGATAATGCCCACTTCCGTCGTACCTGGTGCGGAAAAAAGTCAGTTTGTCTATGCCAGTTGAAACGTTTTCTAAAATGAACGACGAGGAGTCGCGGTTTTCCAGAGTGCTGTTATCTGGATCCCTGTAGATCTGGTTTGATATGCAGTCGTCCGCATTGGTGGAGGTGGGGCAGACAGTGTAAAATTTCAGGCCGTAATCGGCTCCGTGGGCAGCGGCCCCGGATTCCATGGAGGTCTTTGCGCCCATCTGGGACACGTCCGCCTTGAAAAGGGTGGCGACGTTCTCGGCTTCCTGTGTTGCCCTGAGCATGTTCTGGGTGCGCACGCGGAATTTTGTGGAGTTGGAAAAGGCCTGGCCTGCGACCACCACGATGATGCCTACAATGGCCATGTAGACCAGGAGTTCCATGAGGGTGAAACCTTTTTTCATCTGATTACCCCCGAGACAGAAATGGATTGCCTGGAGTCCTTGAAGGCCCAACTGACGGTTACATCGATTCGCTTTGCATAGATGTGGGTGATACTGTCTACGCCAAGAAGAAGGGACGAAGTCTTTGCCCTGTAATTGTTGACGGGATCACTATCGCTGGAAAATTTCACATCAACGGTATAGTTGACAGTCATGGTATTTTCTTTGAGGCCGGGTTGTCCCTCCCATGTTCTGGTGACGGTAATATGGTCGGCGACCAACTCGCCGTTTTCAACTTTGGCAAGGGTGTAACAATTCGGTTCGCTACCCCCGCAAGGAATTAAGTTTTCATCACTGAAACTCGCAAGGCCCAGTGCACCTAAAGAATCTATCATGTTCTGTGCCACCTCGGTAGCGCCATCGCGTCCGCGTATGCGCAATAGAGCTTCTCGGTTGCCCTTTTGCAGGTTGGATACCGCGGCATATAGGATGCCGAGTACCAGGGCCGCCACAAGAACCTCTAGGATGCCAATGCCTCGTTTACTCTTGAAAAACATGCTCCAACCCCTACAACTTGAACCAACTACCTTCGTCGAACTTCATCATGGGCTCGAAGGCGTTCTTGGTCTTTGTTTTCAATGCGGCACCATAGATCCCCTGGCCGCCATACTGCACTGCGAAATAACCCTGGGAGGGGGCTGCAGAAAGGCCTGCGCGTGGCGTGAATGCCGCACCCCCATTATCCGCCCAATTGTCCAAATTGGTGAAATCCGCCCCATTGACATCTTCGTCAATGAACGTTGTCGGAGGGTCCAACACGAAGTTGTCCACTTCGGGACCAAGAGGATTGGCGGTGCATGCGGACCTGTAGGTTATCAGTTTCCGGCTATTGGTGGCATCTTTCTTCACGCACAACGTTGTGTTCAGCCTTCTGGCCTCATTCGCCGTCCGTTCCATAAAAGCCGTCACGTTGTAAGCGGCATCCTTGATGCGGGCGTTTGCGACTGCACTGCGTAGTCCGGCTACCCCGAGACCGCTCAGAATACCCATGATGGCAACGACCGCCATCAATTCCATCAGCGTGACACCTGATTTATGTTTCTGACTAACAATCATACACTGCAGCCCACCCAAAAGTTCGTCTTTCCCCTTGTAGCGCGCAAGGTTATCTACACGGACAAACGCGGGACGCGCGGTCTCGCATTCCGTCTTTCTAAAATAGCTTGTATGTATTTTCCCTTTAGAATAAAGGAATCAGCACGTTGTGTGCATTATTTGGGCACAGTTTTTGCGCCCGGAGCAGGCCCGCAGCAGGCCCGAAGCCAGCCCGAAATCAACTAAAATGTCGACTTCCGCGTTTATCCGCATTTGGCTCGATTTTTGCACCTGCGCCTAGTCCTAAAATGTCGTATTTACACCTTTTCCGCCCACTCCCGCATATCGGCGGGCATAATGTGGGTATAAACGTCCAGCGTCATGGCGCTGGAACTGTGCCGCAACAGCCGCATGGCCACCGCCACAGGGCACCCGCTGGCCGCCAGGTTCGTCGCGAAACTGTGACGGAACTTGTGGTTTGACGCCCAGCCTTCAATCTTCAGCCGCGCGCAGACCTTCTTGATTTCACGGATGGACTTCTGCTTGTCGATTTTCAGCCCGTCCCCCAGGCTCCCGAACCGCTCCAGTTCCCGCCGGAGCCGACCGTTTATGGGCAGCACCGCGAACTTGTCGCCCTTGCCCACAACCTGGAAACGGTCCCCCAGAATGTCGGCCTGCCTAAGCCCCGCCGCCTCATGGACCCGAAGCCCCGCGTAGGCCATCAGCGCCCACAGCATCCGCATTTCGGCGCTAGGTGCCGCCTCCACGATGCGCTCCACCTCATCGACGCTCCAGGCGTCCCTTTCCACCTTCGCCACTCGCCGAAAATCCACGAATTTGAAAGGCTGGGCCCGCTCCACCCGATTTTCCCGGTAAACCCAGCTCAAAAAGCACCCGCACACGCGACACTTGTGCCGCGCCGACTTCCCCCGAAGCGACGCATAATACTTCCGCGTGAGCCTCTCGTCCACAGAAAGCAGGTCATGGACCCGCTGGGCCTTGCACCACCCCGAAAAATGCTCCAGAATACGGCGGTACTGCTCCACGCTGCCCATTTTCAGGCCCGGACGCTCCAGAAACTCCCGCATAGCACCCTCCATGGGCACCCCCTCCAGCACCTCCCCGGGCATGGCGAAACGCAGCACCAGGAGCCTCTGCAGGCACTCCTCCGCCACCCTCTTGCACGTGGTCCCCAGCGACCTGTACGAAATCACGCCGCCCGAATTTTCCCGGAGGTACCAGGTCTTTATCCCGCGACTCTTGTGCCGCTGTACCACCGACAAACGTTTCCACTCCATGCCCCAAATAATAGGCAAAGCGGTGTGCACGGAATGTCACACCACCCGCAAAATCCCCGTTTTTCGCCAAAAGGAGCGACTCTTTCCTACCTAAAAAAGGGGGAAAGCCTTCCCCCTGATTTCTGTTTCGACAGGCATTGCGTAAAACAAGGTTGGTGAGCCTGTCGAACCATCCATCACCCCCTTCTCCTAGGGGGTTGTCATCCCGGCCTAGTGCCGGGACCCCCTAACACCCCCGACTTCTCCCGACGGACCTCTAAAACTGGGAAAAACGTCTTCTTATATGCCCTTTTTCCATACAAACTAACAGAATTTCGCCAAAACAGACCGTTTTTCGGCCCTTTTTCTGAGCATGATGCCTCAAAAGGGCCACTCCGAGGCAATTTTTTGATTTCAGGGGCATATAAAAGTGGCAAAACGCACCGTTTTATAGGTCCAATTCTCAAAAAATGGCTGTTGAAGGAAGTTGGCGATGGTAGGGATAGGAGATGCCCAACCAAGTCGGGCATGACAAAGGTTGGGTCAAGTGATCCCGGCACTGTAGCCGGGGCGACCATAGCGGGGCAGGGCGTCAGCGGACAAAAAAGCCCGCTCAAAATGAACGGGCTGCTTAGGCTTTTACTGTTGCGCAGGTTATGTGTCCGGCGATTCGATTTCCTTCTTGAGTTCGAGGACGGTTGACTGGGGAAGCCCCG
>CAMHDS010000048.1 GCA_946183925.1 uncultured Fibrobacter sp.
GGCGGGAGCTTGATGTTGAGGCTCCACTGGCGGTTCTGCCACGGAATGTCCTGGGTCCAGACTTCGCCCAGGTTCCCTACGTTGGAGCCGCCGAACATTTCGGCGTCGGTGTTGAAGATTTCTTTCCAGGCTCCGCGGGTGGGGGCGCCCAGGCGGTAGTCGTTGCGGACCACCGGCGTGAAGTTGAACACGCACAGAATCTGGTTCCCGTGGTCGTCCTTGCGGACAAAGGAAACGATGGAATTGTCGGCGTCGTCGCACCAGATCCATTCGAAGCCGGTGTGGTAGTGGTCGATTTCCCAGAAGGGAGCGTTTTCCTTGTAGATGTAGTTCAGGACCTTCACCATCTGCAAAAGCTTTCCGTGGCTGTCCCAGGTGATCAGGTGCCAGTCCAGAGACTGCTTCTCGTTCCATTCACGGAACTGCCCGAACTCGTTACCCATGAAGTTCAGCACCTTGCCCGGGTGGGCGTACTGGAAGGCGTAGGTGAGTCGGAGGTTCGCAAATTTCTGCCAGTTGTCACCAGGCATCTTGCCCAGCATAGATCCCTTGCCGTGAACCACCTCGTCGTGGCTGAACACCTGGATGAAGTTCTCGCTGTAGGCGTAGACCATACTGAAGGTGAGCTGGTTGTGGTGGTACTTGCGGTGGATGGGCTCGTGCTCAATGTAGCTCAAGAAGTCGTTCATCCAGCCCATGTTCCACTTGTAGTGGAAGCCCAGGCCACCCTGCTCCGGCGGACGGGTGATGCTGGGGAAGCTGGTGGATTCTTCGGCAATGAGAATAGCATGTGGCGTGAGGCGGCCCATGATGCTGTTCAGGTGCTTCAGGAACTCGATGGTGTCGTAGTTGATGTTACCACCGTCCTTGTTGGGAACCCATTGGCCGGGGCCCTTGCCGTAGTCCAGGTAGAGCATAGAGGCCACGGCGTCTACGCGCAGGCCGTCGCAGTGGAATTCCTTGAGCCAGTACATGGCGTTGGCGATAAGGAAGTTCTTGACTTCGTTACGGCCCAGGTTAAAGATGTAGGTGCCCCAGTGGGGGTGTTCGCCCTGGCGTGGGTCGGCATGCTCGTAGCAGGCGGTGCCGTCGAAGCGGCCAAGCGCATGGGCGTCTTTGGGGAAGTGGGCGGGAACCCAGTCCAAAATCACGCCGATTTCGTTCTGGTGGCACAGGTCCACAAAGTGGCGGAACTGGTCGGGAGTGCCGTAGCGGCTGGTGGGGGAGTAGTAGCCCGTCACCTGGTAGCCCCAGGATTCGTCCAGCGGGTGCTCGGCCAGCGGCAAGAATTCAACATGGGTGTATCCCATCTCTTTCAGGTAGGGGATCAGCCTTTCAGAAAGTTCGTCCCAGTCCAGGAAGCGGTCGGGGTTCGCGGGGTCGCGCCTCCAGGAGCCGGCATGCACCTCGTAGATGTTCATGGGAGATCCGAAGACCTTGGTGGCCCAGTGGGTCTTCATGTAAAGGTCGTCGCCCCATTCGTAGCCGTCCAAGTGGGTAACGATGGAGGCGGTGGCGGGACGCACCTCGGAAAGCTTGGCCAGCGGGTCTACCTTCACGTGGAGGTTGCCGTCGGCGCCGTGGATTTCGAAACGGTAGAGTTCGTTCTCGCCGATGTTCGGGATAAAGATTTCCCAAATGCCGGAGCTGCCTAGCATACGCATCTGGTGGCGGCGGCCGTCCCAACTGTTGAAGTTGCCTACCACGGAAACGGACTTGGCGTTAGGGGCCCAGACGGCGAACTGAACGCCCTTGAAGCCCTGGTGTTCCACCAGGTTCGCGCCCAGCTTGCGGTAAAGTTCGTAGTGTGTGCCGCTAGAAATCAGGTGCCGGTCAAATTCCGAAAGCACGGGCTGGAAGGCGTAAGGGTCGGTAACGGCGTACTCAATGCCGTCGCCCTGCTTGATAATCAGGTTGTAGAAGAATGGCTCGAAATCCATGTCCAGGATGGCTTCGTAGAATCCGGTGTCGCCCAGCTTCACAAAGTCAAATTCCACCTCGCCGTCGCAGGATTCGCCCCGCACGAAGGAGGCCTGGGGCTGGTAGGTGCGGATGACCGTCTTGATGCCCTTGTCGGTATCCAACGGGTGGATGCCCAGCACCGAGAACGGATCGCTGCAGTAAAAGTCCCAAATTGGCAACATCTGGTCACGGGTTAGCGTGGTAAAGTCATTCCAATCCATAAATACTCCTCTTGAACGTCATAAATATAACATTAAGAAATTATCTTTACACCCAAAAATGGAGGCTTTATGGCTATTGCGATGGAAGAGACGGTGAATCCCATGCAGTTTAACCAGGTGTTCAAGGTGACGCCGGAGATGATTGACGACAACCACCATTTCAACAACGTGTGGTCCGTGCAGTGGATCCAGGACATCGCCATCGCCCACTCCGAATCGGTAGGCGGCACCGCCCTCATGAAAAGCCTTGGCGCCGGCTGGATGATCCATGTGCAGCATGTGGAATACAAGAACCAGGCGTTCCTGGGCGACGAAATCAAGGGCACTACCTGGGTCGCCGCCTATGGCAAGGTGGCGAGTCTGCGTAAGTGCCGCTTCGAGCGGGTGTCCGACGGCAAGGTGATTTTCGAATCCGAGACTCAGTGGGTGCTGGTGGACCTGAACCGTGGCCGCCCCATGGCTATCTCCGACGAGATGAAGAAGTTGTACGTAGAAGGGGCATAGGGGCTACCCTAGTATCTTCTTCGCAATCCGTTGGAGTTTTGCCCGAAGTCCCTTTTCACCTGTTTTGTGGTAGGGCGGGTAGAAGAATTGCATGGAATCCATCGGTCCCTGGTACATCACGTTACGCTCGTGGCTGAAGGTCTTGAATCCGTAAATCCCATGGTAGTTTCCGGTGCCGCTCATGCCTACGCCTCCGAAGGGTACGGACAAGTTTTCGATTTGTAAAATGCAGTGGTTCACGCAGGTGGAGCCGGCTGTGGTTTCGCCTAGTATCCGCTTGATGTTCCGTTCCGATTTTCCGAAAACGTAAAGTGCCAGGGGCTTGGGGTGGTTTTGCACAAAGGAAATGGCTTCGTCCAGGTTCTCGTAGGCCACAATGGGGAGGATGGGTCCGAAGATTTCGGAGTCCATGACGCTCATTTCGGGAGTGACGCCCGTAAGCACGGTGGCGGGGGTGTAGCGGTTTTCTATGTCTTCAGGAGCAAAGTCTCCGCCTATGATAGCGGTGGCGCCTTTTGCCAGGGCGTCTTCTACCAGAGCTTTGTGGCGTTCTGCAGCGCGGCCCTCGATAATGTGGACGAAATTTTCGCCATAGCGGCGTTCTTCGTCTGTTGAACCGTACATTTTTTGGATGTTCTCAGCTACCGCCTCCGCCAGGGGCTGTACCAGTTTTGCGGGGCAAAGCGCGTAATCGGGGGCGATACAGGTCTGGCCTGCGTTCAGGCACTTGCCCCAGGCTATTTTTTTGGCGGCATCTTTGATGTTCACGTCGTCAAGGACTATGACGGGGGACTTTCCGCCCAATTCCAGTGTGACGCCTGCGTGAATTCTGGCGGCACATTCCGCCACGTGGGCACCCACCTTGGGGCTTCCCGTAAAGAACATGTGGTCGAAGGGGAGGGAAAGCAGTTTGTCACCGACAACCGCGCCGTCGCCCAGGACAACGGCCACTTCGTCTTTCGAGAAAACTCCTGCTATTAAGGATTCCAGGAAGGCGCTCACCGTAGGAGTCTTGTTGCTGGGCTTTGCCATGACGGTATTTCCGGCGGCAACGGCGGCCACGATGGGGGAGATTAATAACAGTAGGGGATAATTCCAGGGGGCCATGATAAGTACGCGACCCTTGGGTTCAAAATGGCTTATGCTCTTGTTGGTGGGGAATAGGGGACTCCAGTGGCCGCCCTTGTCTTCCATCCATTCTTCTAGATGGGCGACGGCGCAGTCTATTTCGGAGAGCGCGGGGTAGATTTCGCAGAGGAGGGCCTCTGTTTTGGGCTTTTGGAAGTCTTCCCAGACGGCTTCGTAAAACTCCTGCTGACGCGTTACTAGAGCTTTGCGTAGTTTTAATAACTTTGCGATGCGCTCTTTTGCGGTTGTCCCCGCGATTTTCCAGCGTCGCTTTCCTTGTGCTTCAAAGAGTTCTTCTATGGAAATGTTGTCATTCATGGCTCTACCTAATTTACATTCTTTTGGCCCCGCAAGTGAAATTTTTGTAAATTGAAGGTGTTGACGGGAGGTTACTATGGATGGTTCAAAGCTTTTTAAGAGATTCGGTCTTGTCGTGTCCCTGATACTTTGCATTCAGGTTTCTTGCTTTGCCCAGGCCAACTACTCTACTTCGGAACTGGACACCCTGGTGGCAAACATCGCCCTTTACCCTGACCCGCTGCTGGTGCAGGTGCTGGACGCTTCCACCTACGGAAACCAGATTGCCCCCGCCGCACTGTGGGCGGAATCCCACAAGAACCTGAAGGGGGAGACCCTCGCCAACGCCATCGAGGAGGCGAACCTGCCCTATGACCCCAGCGTGCAGGCGCTTTTGCCGTTCCCGTCGGTGCTTTCCATGATGAGCAAGTACCGCACCTGGACCGACCAGTTGGGCGATGCCGTCACCAACCAGAAGGACGAGGTGATGGAGGCGGTGCAGCGCATGCGCCAGAAGGCCTACGACTACGGACATTTGAAGACAAATGAACAGGTGAAGGTGGAAACTGGCGACAACATCACCATCTACCCGGTACAGAAGGAATATGTGTACGTGCCGGTTTACAACCCTCGTGTGGTCTACTATGTGCGTTACGACGGCTACACCCATGTCTATTACGGTTCCGGCGTGTGGCTGGGCACTTGGTTTGGCGAGTGGGGTTGGGGATCTTGCTGGATCGATTGGGGCCCGAGGGTGATTTATGTGCGTAACACCCGCTGGTATGCCCATCGGCCGATTCCCCGGCACCCCAGACGCTACCGTCCGCCCCACCACTTTAACAGCCCGCCTCCGAGAAGGCCCGCTCCGGCGCCCGCTAGACGTGTGGCTCCCGCTCCTGCGGTACGGGTGGCGCCAGCTCCTTCTGGGGCCAGAATGTCGACGGCTCCTGCTCCGGCTACACGCGTAACTCCAGCACCTGCTACCCGAGTGATGACGGCTCCTGCTCCCCAGTCTTACTCTGCGGTTAACCCCGCCTCTGCTCCAGCGGCAAGACGGCCAGCTCCGGGCCCGGGCGGTATCGAACCGGAAAGGCTTCCGACCCGTTACGTGGACAGCGACGACGATTCCAGACGCTACGACAACCGTCGTTACGATTCCAGAAATCAGGGCGGCTCCATCAGCCAGCCGGCCCCCAGGTCCCGCACAACTTCGGCCCCGAAACCGAGACCTTCTGGCCGCCGCTAGAGCCTAAAATATTCTTTTTAGGTTACCTCAAAAAATTGCTTTGATAAAAAAATTTGAGCGAGACCAAGTGATGGCAGGAACGAAAAGTGGCGAATACTGGAGGTCTTTGCCACTTTGAGTGACGAACCAGCACGACGTGTCGCAGCCAAATTTTTGAAAATTGAATTTTTTGAGGTGACCTTTTACTATATTCAACAGACCCGCGAGGGTGCCCTGCGGCAGACGCCGCCGGGTTGTTTAACTTAGGGCCTTTTCGGAAGACTAGGACCCTCCAATCGGAAAATGAATCATGGATTTTTCTGCCATTATTGCTGAAGAGCTGAAACTTGAAACTTGGCGCGTGGCCAAGGCCCTGGAACTCATGGACCAGGGGGGCACGATCCCCTTTATCGCCCGTTACCGCAAGGACCAGACGGGAACCCTGAACGAAATTGAACTCCGCGACATCAGTCACCGTCGCGACTACCTGCAGGAATTGACCGACCGCAAGGAAACTATCCTCAAGAGCATTGAGGAACAGGGCAAGCTCACCCCCGAACTGAAGGCCCAGATCGAGGCCTGCAAGGACAAGACCCTGCTGGAAGACATTTACGCCCCCTACAAGCCCAAGAAGCGTACCCGCGCCACCATCGCCAAGGAACTTGGTCTGGAACCGCTCGCCCGCCTGATGTGGGAACAGGAAGACACCAGCAATACCGCCGAAGAAATCGCCCGCATTTACCTCTCCGAAGAAAAGGGCCTGGCCGACCCCAAGGCCGCCCTCAAGGGTGCAGCCGACATCTTGGCCGAAGAAGTGGCCGACAATACGGAATTCCGCCAGTACCTCCGCGCCCAGATGGAAAAGAAGGGCGTCATGGTCAGCAAGGTCAAGAAGGATTTCGAAAAGCAGGAGACCAAGTTCAAGGACTACTACGACTTCAGCGAACCCGTTTCCAAGATTCCGAGCCACCGTATGCTGGCGCTCCGCCGTGGCGAAAAGGAAAAGGTGCTCCGCCTTTCTATCGAAGTGCCTACCGAAGAGTTGGTGGGTTATCTGAAGGCCCAGGTCATCAAGAAGGATTCCGTATGGAAACCCTACCTGGAAGACATGTGCCAGGACGCCTGGGAACGCCTGCTGCAGCCCAGCATGGAAAGTGAAGTGCGCCTGCTTTTGAAGGACGCCGCCGAAGAGGAGGCCTTCAAGGTGTTCAGCAAGAACCTGCAGGACGTTTTGCTGGCCGCCCCCGCTGGCCACAAGGCCGTACTTGCCCTGGACCCCGGTTTCCGTACCGGCTGCAAGGTGGCGGTGCTGGACGAGAACGGCAAGTTCATGGACCATGGCGTAATTTACCCCCACGAACCCAAGAACGACAAGGCCGGCGCGGCTGTGTACTTGATGCAGCTTATCGACAAGTACAAGATTGACCTGATTGCCATCGGTAACGGTACCGCGAGCCGCGAGACCGATGCCTTCTGTGGCGAGATGGCCCTGAAGTTCAAGGGCAAGGTTCCGCCCCGCGTCATTGTGAGCGAGGCCGGCGCTTCCGTCTATAGTGCCAGCATGATTGCCATCCAGGAATTCCCGAAAGAGGACGTGACTACCCGTGGAGCCATTTCCATCGGTCGTCGTCTGCAGGACCCCCTGGCGGAACTGGTGAAGGTGGACCCCCAGTCCATTGGTGTGGGCCAGTACCAGCACGACGTGAACCAGCGCGAACTGAAGAAGCGCCTGGACGAAGTGGTGGAAAGCTGCGTGAACATGGTGGGCGTGGACGTGAACAGCGCTTCTGCTCCGCTCCTTTCCCACGTGGCGGGCCTGAGCAGCACCCTTTCTGAAGCCATTGTGAAGTATCGTGAAGAGAACGGCGCCTACGCCAGTCGCGAAGCCCTGAAGAACGTGAAGGGCTTCGGCCCCAAGGCCTTTGAACAGGCTGCAGGCTTTATGCGTATCCCCGGTGCGGAAAACCCGCTGGACGATTCCGCCGTGCACCCCGAAAACTACGCCCTGGTGGAGAAGATGGCCGAAAAGGCCGGAGTCTCCGTGAAGGACATGGTGGGCAACGCCGAAGCGGTGAAGGCCATCAACCTGGAAGAGTTCCTCTCCGACGAGGTGGGTAAGGCTACCCTGGACGACATTCTGAAGGAACTCCAGAAGCCCAGCCGCGACCCCCGTAAGGAATTCCGCTACGCCAAGTTCGATGACCGCATCAAGACCATCAACGACCTGGTGACGGGAAGCTGGATGGAAGGCGTGGTGACCAACGTGGCGAACTTCGGTGCCTTCGTGGATATCGGTGTCCATCAGGACGGTCTGGTGCACGTGTCCGAAATCAGCGACAAGTTCATTGCCGACGCCAAGGAGGCCTTGACGGTGGGAGACATCGTGAAGGTCCGCGTGGTGGCCGTAGATGCAAACCAGAAGCGCATCAGCCTTTCCATGAAGCAGGAATCTACCGACGGTGTTGCCGGTGCGGGCGTGAGTGGCCCTCGCGGCCAACGTGTCGGCGGACCTAAGGGCGGTTTTGGTGGCCGCGGCCGCCCCCAGGGGGGTATCCAGGGCCACGCTACCATCGCCGACCTGAAGAACAAGATTGCCGGTAAGGAACGCCCGGGCCAGCAGCCGAAAAAGCCCGCCGCCCCCGTACAGATCGGCAAGCTCAACTCCATGCTGAAGCAGATTATGAAAAAAGCGAAATAAGCCGAGTATCGCAGGAGCAAGTGCCTGCGAGGGGCAGGGATGAGAAAACAGGGTTTTCGTCATCCCTGAACCGTAGCGGGCGGATGCCGAAGGCATCAAAGTAACTTGCTCCAGTGACCGAGGCGGGGAACTTGCGCTCCGCAGGAGTGCCAAGCGAAGTAAGCGCTGGATACAGAACTGCAAGCAGTTCTGCTTCCGAGCCGCCCTGAGCTGTACGACAAACCGGTGTCAAAAGAAATAGGTCCCTTCGGTTTGAGCCGAAGGGACCTAAAATTATGCGTTTATCTCAGTATTGCTGTTACGCTTTTGCCTTGTTGAATTTGCCCTTCAGGTTGCTGGCCTTTTTCTTCGCCTTGTGGAACAGGGCGTTTGGTAGCCAGAAGAAGGTAGGCACCAGGTACATGGTAAGGATAGCGGACACGATCAGGCCGCCCACGGCTGCAATACCCATAGGCTGGGTCATGGCGGCCACGTTACCGCCCAAGGCCAGGGCCAGAGGCATCTGGGCCACCACAGAAGCGAAGGTAGCCAGGGCGATGGGCTGGAACTTGGTCTTGCCTGCCGTCATAATGGCGGAGCGCCGTCCCATAGAACCGCTTCGGAGTAGCCTGTTGGCTTCGTCAAGCAATAGAATAGCATTGTTCACCACCACACCGATAAGCATCACGATAGCCATGAGGGCGATCATGGAAAGTGCCTTGCCGGTGAATATCAGGGCGAGGAACACGCCGATGGCGCCCATAGGAATGGTGGTCATGATGATAAAGGGCTGTGCAAAGCTTTCCAGCAGGGCCACCAGCAAGATGTAGGTGAGCAAGATGGCCATGATAATGGCGGTCTTGAATTCGTTCACCATGTCTTCTTGCATGTCGGCCTGGGCCCCGAAGCTGAAGGAAATACCCTCGGGGAGCTCGTCCTTCATGCTGGCGGTAAGCTTGTTCAGGTTGCCCATGACCTCACCGGTGGTGTGGCCAGGCAACAGGTTCATGGAAACGTCCACGCGGGTCATCTTGCGCTTGCGGTCAATACGGGTGGGGCCTGCACCGTCTTCGATGAAGAACAGGTCGCGGGCAGCCACATAGCCCTTGGGGGTCTTCATGGGCAGGTCTTCGATGTCGGCATGGCTCTTGCGGTTTTTCTCCTGCATGCGCACATACACGTCGTATTCTTCACCGTCTTCGGTGTACTGACCCGCTTCATAACCGCTCACGGCGATGTAGTTGTAGGTGGCAAGGGACTGCAGGGTCACGCCGTAGTCGGCCAGGGCCTGCCTGTTGGGAACCAGGCGGATTTCGGGCTTACCCGCCTCGTAGCTGGTCTTTACGTCCACTACGCCGGCAATGGTTTCCTTGACCCGGTCCATAATGAGTTCGGAGGCCTTGATTACGGAATCTTTCTTGAGGCCGTTGATTTCCAGCACCACGTCGCCTGCGCTGTTGTTGTTCATTTCAGAGGCGGATGTGGACTTGATGGCGATATAGGCGTCGGGGATGTCGGCTAGGTAGGGACGCAAGGAGTCCACGATCTGGTCGGTACTCCTGGTACGGCCTTCCCAGTCCTTCAAAAGCTTGATACGCATGGTGGCCTGGTTCACCGTAGCAAATCCGTTGGAACCGCCCACGTTCACGCTGTAATGGACAATTTCGGGAACATCCTTGACACGTTCCTCGATAATTTTTGCGATACTGTCGGTGGTTTCCACGTTGGTGCCCACGGGCATTTCCAGCTTGATGCTGATCATGCCCTGGTCCTGCTTAGGCATGATTTCCACCGTCATGTGGTTGGCGGCCATATAGCCCACGAAAAGGAGCATGGCGATCAGGGCGACCACCTGGAACAGCACTCCCGGAATGGAAAGGCAGAACGACAGGGTTTTCAAATATACAAAGCGGATGCCGTTGAGGGCAGTAGGGAACAGCCCGAGAATGCGTCCCACCACGGAGGGCTTTTCTTCGATAATGTTTCCGTTTTCGTCTTTCTTTTTACCCTTGAATAGGTAGGCCGCCAAAAGCGGGGTCAAGGTAAAGGTGGCGAGCAGGGACACCAGGGTGGCAAACACCATGGTAAGACCGAAGGTACGGAAGAAGATACCGGCGATGGATTTCATGAAGGCGATAGGCACGAACACGCACACGTTAGTAAGCGTAGATGCCATGATAGCCACCATGATTTCGGAGGTTCCCTTGTAGGCTGCCTCTTTCGGCTCCAGGCCTTCGCTCAGTTTCACGTTGATATTTTCAAGCACCACGATGGCGTTGGTCACCAACAAGCCCACCGACGACGACAATGCCATCAGGGACATCATGTTGATGCCGAATCCAGCAAAGTACATCAGGGTAAAGGCACCAATCACGGAGGTCGGCATGGTGAGGGCCGCAATGAACATGGTGGAGAACTTGCCGAGGAACAAGAGCAAGAGTCCTGCGGTAAGCACGATAGCGATAATCACGTTCTGGATCACGTTGTCGATGGATTCGTTCACCGCTTCGCTCTTGTCGTAAACCAAGTGAAGTTCGAAACCTTCGGGAAGGCTCTTGTTGACGGCGTTCATGCGCTTGATAACGCCCTTGGAAACGTCCACCACGTTGGCGTCGGAACGCTTCTTGATATCCAGGGAGATAGAACTTGTGCCGTTGAAACGGGAAATGGATGAAATGGTCTCGATGGTGTCCTTGACTTTTGCAACCTCGGAGAGCTTGATAACGCCGTTGGCCGTGGGAATATCCATGTTGCGCATTTCGTCCAGGTTCTGGAACTTGCCCGCCGTACGCACAGATGTGTTCTTGTGCTTGCCGATGACTTCGCCCACGGGGTAGTTCAAGTTGGACTGGCCGTACATACCCATGATGGTGGCAATGTCGATGCCACGGTCCTTCATCTTGTCCTTGTCAAGTTCGATAGAAATCTGGCGGGTAGTACCACCGAAAACATCCACGCTGGCCACACCCGAGACGGAGGTGAACAGGGGCTCGATTTCGTCTTCCACCATCTGGCGGAGTTCCGTGGAGTTCAACGGGCCCGTAAAGGAAATGGCCATGATGGCTGCACCGTTGATGTCCACCTTGGAAATAATAGGGGGTTCTACGGCGTCGGGGAAGTCCGCCGCCGCAAGTTCCACCTTGGAACGCACGTCGTTTGCTGCCACATCTACGTTGACGCCCATGTTGAACATGGCGACGATAATGCCGTAGTTCTCGAGGCAGATGGACTGCACGTAGTCGATACCGTCCACCAGTTCCACCTGTTCTTCGACAGGCTTGATAACGGTGGTCTCGATTTCTTCGGGACTAGCACCTGCGTAAATCATGGTCGCCGTCACCACCGGAACTTCGAATTTCGGCATCAGGTCCACGACCATCATGGAGTAGGTGTACAGACCGAACACCACCACGGTCAAGATGATCATGAGCATGGTAATCGGTTTATAAATACTGGCCTTGATCATTCAGCGTATCTCCAGTAAAATTATTTGACGATGTTGACCTTGTCGCCGTCGTTCATCTTGGACATGCCTTCCACCATGACGGTCTCGCCGCCCTTGAGGCCTTCGGCAATCTGCACCTGGTCCTTGGTCTGGATGCCGACCTTCACGATCTTACGGCGGGCATTGCCCTCTTTATCCACGGTCCACACCATGTTGAGGCCGTTCTTGTAGATAACGGCTTCGGCGGGCACTACCACGCCGTTCACCTGCTTGGTTTCCAGTTCGGCGGTCATATACATGCCGGGAAGCAACTTCTTGCTGCTGTTGTCAAACGTCACTTCTACGGGGAAGAACCTGGTCACAGGGTTTGCGGCCAGGGGAATCAGGGTGACCTTACCCTTTATCTTCTTGCCGGCCACCTCGACGGTAGCGGCGGCACCCATCTTGAACTGCGAGATATCCTTGCTGGTCACGTTCAGCTTCAAGATGACCTTGTCCAGCTTGGCGATGGTGCAGAGGGTGGAACCCACGCCGGGAGTCTGACCTTCCTGGTAGTTCAGTTCGGTGACCACACCTGCGGCCGGTGCCAGAATCTTGGTGGCGCGACGGGCGGTTTCCAGGTTCATCTTGGCAATTTTCAACTGCATCTCGGCCTGGTCCAGGTCCTGCTGGCTAAGACCGCCCTTGGCGTGTACTTCGCGCAGACGCTGGGTGGATTTTTCGAGCAGGGCCACTTGTTCCTGCACCTGTTCGTACTGGGTGTTGTCGCCGGTAAAGATGTATTCAGCCAGCACCTGGTCCTTTTGGACGGTGGAGCCCACCTGCACGTAGATCTTTGCCAGGGGGTCGCCCATCTTGGAGATGGCGTTAGCCTGCTGCATGCCCTCGATGGTACCGCTGAACTCGCGGATGTCCTTGAGGGAGGATTTCTTGGCTTTTGCCACGCGGGCGGGCTTGCCTTTTTCCTTCTGGATTTCTTCGATGGTGGAGGGTGCCACGGTGGCACTATCCTTGGCGTCCTTGCCCTTGCAGCCGACAAGGACAAATGTTAGGGCAGAAAGGGTGATGATGTACTTTTTGATGCTGTTCATAATCTTTGTCCTATTGATATTCTCCGGTGGCCTGCAAAAGGGCGTTGTAGGCGTTGTTCCAATTCAAGACCGCTTCCATGTACTTGAGCTTTGTGGTGCGGAGCGTCATGGAGGCGTCCAAGTAGTCCAGCTGGGTGGACTTGCCCACCTTGTAGGAGGCCTCGGTCAGGTCGTAGTTGCGGGTGGCCAGGTCCACCTGGCGCTTCTGGAGCTCCAGCTGGCGCACGGCGTCTTCCAGGGTGTTGGCGCAAGATTCGATCTGCATGCGGAACCCGCGTTCGGCGGTTTCTTTCTGGATCTGGGTGTCGCGTAGTTTCGATTTCGCCTGGACCACGGCTTCCTTGGTTTTCATGCCGTTGAAGAGGTTCATGGTCAGGTTCAGGCCCACGTACTTGTTGATGTTCTTGTCCCAGTCGGGGGCGTCCCACTGCTGGATTTCGTTCTTGTTGTTGCTGTACTTGAGGCCGCCTACCAGCACGATAGTGGGTTTGTAGCCGCCCTCTTCGATCTCAATGTTTTTGTTGAGCATGTCTTCGGACTGGTCGAGCATCACCAGTTCCTTGCGGCGCTTCTTGACGTTGGCCATGGCAGTGTCGGGGTAGGGCAGGTTCGAATTCGGGTCACGAAGTTCCCCCTTGAACTGCACGTCGGCTTCCCAGTCCATGCCCATGGTGTTCAAGAGGGCGTTGCGGGCGAGAATCTGGTTCTTCTTTGTCTTTTCCAGTTCGGATTTCAGCTGGTCCAGCTGGAGCTGGGCGCGGATCTGGTCCAGTTCCGAGGCAAGTCCGCTTTCTACGGCACCGTTCACGTAGTCGATGTGCTGCTGTGTCTGGGCGATGCTCGCTTCGAGAATCGCCACGGCGGAATCCAGGTAAATCAGCTGGTCAAAGGCAGTTTCCACGTTGTACTTGACGGTGGCTTTCACGTTTTCCAAGTTCACTTCTTTCAAGCGCCTGTAAATCTTGGCAATATCGATGCCGGTTCCCACCTTGCCCTGGGCGTAAAGGATCTGGGTGGCAGTGAGGCCCACACTGGATTGCCAGCGGTAACCCTGGGATTTCATGCCGTAAATGAGTCCGTCAACGGCGGGGGCCATGACCTGCTTGTCGAAATCGCTGGCGGATTCCATGTTGTTGGCGGCGTTTGAAAGGTCGTGGCTGTTTTCAACATCGTCCAGCCCGAAAATGCGGGTGATTCCCGCGCTCAGGTCGATACTGGGCATGGCGTTTCCGTAACCGGCGTCCACCTGGGAGTTGGCGCTGACCAGTTCCTCTTCGGCGGACTTGATGGTCGTGGACTTTTCCATGGCAATCTTGAGCGCGTCTTCGCGGGTATAAGCCTGGCCGGCAAGGGCGGGCAGGGCCATGAGCGATAGCGCCAATGCCACGGAAGGTAGGATAGCAAATTGCCTTGACATTCGTTCTCCAGTGAATAATATGGGCCAAATTTAACAAAAAAGCCCCCTTTATATAGGGGGACTCTTTTTATTTGTGGATAAAATGCCTTTTCTAGCCGATAAAAGGCTTTTCTGGCGACTACATCAGGCCGGGGATTTTCATGCCGCCGGTGACGCCGCTGATGCTCTCTTGGGTGGCGTCGTCCTTCTTTTTGACTGCCGCGTTGATGGCCGCCATAATCAGGTCTTCCAGGGCTTCCACGTCGTCCTTGTCGACAGCGTCGGGGTTAATCTTGATCATGGTGAGGACCCCGCGGCCGTTCATGGCGACTTTAACCATTCCGCCGCCCGCTTCGGCATCGAAACTCTGTGCCTTCAGGTCGCTTTGCGCCTTGATCATCTTGCTCTGCATCTTCTGAAGGTCCCTCAGCATTTTACTCATGTCCATGGCATGAACTCCTTTCTAGTTTTCGTTGTCTTCTTCTAAGTCGTCTTGGGCCATGCTGGCCGTTTCTTTTTTCACCGCTACAGAATATACCAATTCTGCGGCAAACATTTCTTCGATCTTTTCAAAAAGGGGCTCCCTGTCCTTGTCCAGCTGGTAGGGGGTCTTCTTGGCGTTTTCCCGCATAATCCGTTCGGATTCCGTAAAGGCGCGGGTCTTGACCGAAAGGGAAATCTTGGTTTGGAGCTTGTCTTCGAGCACGTTCTGCAGCCTGGTCATGAATTCTGGGTGTTCCTGCAGCTGCTGAAAGTTCCAAGAGTCATTTTTTGACGTTTCCCCCACAAAGGTAAGGGCGATGGGGAAGGGGTTTTCGTGGGGGTCGCCGGTTTCCAGGACGGTGCCCGCCATGGCCGCCGAAAAATACAGGTCGCCGTCGTCGGCAAAACCCGCGCAGATGGAGGGCCAGGCGGCGGCAATCTCGTAGCGGGAATAGGTGGCGCTACTGCCGGTGCCCTGGTAGTTTTCGAAGGGGTCGCTGTAAGGAGCCGGGGCAGGTTCTGCCTCCAGGGCCTGGGCGACTTCAGCTACTTTTTTTTTTACCGCCTCGTCGGCGGCGGATTTGGGGTCGTTGATGGCGGCTAGCGCCCGTTTCAGGTCGGTGAGCCGGTCGAGCCAGGCCATGCGGGCGAAGGTGGTCTCTACCACGAGCCTCGGGTTGGTGCTGTAGCGGAGGTTCGCTTGCAGGTCGATGAGCATCTTGCTCAGGCGGAGCAGGTCGCCGTTGCCGATACCTTGGGCCGAACTCTTGTACTTGGTGAATAGCTCTTCGGTAATGTTCAGCTCGTCGGCGGTAAAGGCGTCCAGGCGGCTGTAGATCATGTTCCGCAGGAACTTGCCGAAACCGTCCAGCAGGGGGGCGAACTCGATACCGATTTTCACGGCGTCGTCCACCATCTTGAAGCAGCCCTTCAGGTCGTGGTTTTCGATGGCCTGGATAAGGGAGAAGAACAGTTCCACCGGCGGAATCCCGAGGATAGAGCGCACCGATTCTGCGGTCATGTCGCTGCCGGTAAAGGCGTAGGCCTGGTCAAAGTAGGTGAGGCCGTCGCGCATGGAGCCGTCGGCCTTTTCGGCAAAGATGTCCAGGGCTTCGTCGGAAGCGTTGATGTGTTCCTGCTCGCAGATGTAGCGCAGGCGGCTGCGGATTTGCTCCATGGTGAGCCGCTTGAAGTCGAAACGCTGCACGCGGCTGAGGATGGTCTGGGGGACCTTGTTCACCTCGGTGGTGGCAAAGATGAAAATCACGTGGGGGGGCGGCTCTTCGAGGGTCTTGAGCAGGGCGTTGAAGGCCCCGGTGGAGAGCATGTGGACTTCGTCGATGATGAACACCTTGTACTTGCCGATGACCGGCGGGTACTGCACGCGCTCGATGACGTCGCGGATGTTTTCGACGCCGGTGTTGGAGGCGGCGTCTATTTCGTAGACGTCCATGGGGTTGCCGCTGGCAATGTCCTTGCAGCTGTCGCATTCACCGCAGGGGTGCAGCGGGTCGCCGCCCTTGCAGTTCAGGGTGCGGGCGAGGATTCTGGCACTGGTGGTCTTGCCGACTCCGCGGGTGCCGGTAAAAAGGAAGGCATGGTGCAGGCGGCCGCCCTCGATTGCGTTCTGGAGGGTTTTTGCGATGTGTTCCTGTCCGACCATGTCGGAGAAAGACTGGGGGCGCCACTTTCGGGCCATTGCTACGTATGCCATGACCAGAATGTAGAAAAAAATGTGAAACGTGTGTGTGAGGTGAGGGGAATGCCTTCCCCTTCGGTGGCACCCTGTTGCCACCTACCCCTTCGAGCGGGCTTCAATCGTGAGCCCGCAACGCCTGGCTCCGCATTTATATTTTATCTTTGTTTCCGTAATTACGAGGTAATCATGAATCCGAATCTGGCGCTTTTGGTACTTTCATGGCAAGTGGCTTGCCTTTTTCACGAGAAAGAAACGGAAAATCTTTTGCCTGGCTCTTCTTCGGCTACACAGGCGGAAAGCGACACATTGGACCAAATTCACGATGAACTGACCCCCGACGTCTCCTGGGATGAATTCAATGGAATTTATGGAACTTTTTCATCGGCAAAGGAACGTGCGGCGGCTTGTGTAGAAGCCCTTAGGGAGCAAAGCCCCGAGTTCAAGAGCAAGGTGCTGGAATCTATGCTGAAAGTAGCGGGTGCTTCACGTGAAGATGAAAACGAGAGCAATGTTTCTCCAGAAGAAATAGCTTTTATCCAGCAGATTCGTGAAGCTCTAGAATAGTTTTACTATATTGAAGTATTATGGAAAAAGATCTTGATAATTTTGAAGATGAAGATTTAGGGGAATTTGACAAGAATCTCCTGGATTCAGATGAAGGTGTTGAAAGTGCCCCTATAATTAGGGATTACAGCCAGCGTCAGATTCTTATTTGGGAAGAAGATGATGTTCGCCGCGAAGCCTGTCTCGAAGTCCTGACCGACCTGTTGGTGGGGGCCACCATCAAGCCTGTGAAAACGGAAGCCGAAGCCTTGGAACAACTGGAAAACGAGGACTGGGATACCTTCGTGGTAGACTTTTATTCCGAAGGCGTGTCTGAAAGTGAATTTATTAAGCGCGTTAACAATTATCCAGGCTCAATTTTAGTGGCGATTTCCATGGGTCCCTTGACCCTGCCCGATGAACGTGACCCTGCCAAAACCGAGCTTTTGCGTAGGCTTTTCGATATGGATAAACCTACGGCGCAACTTCACGTCTAGTTTTGGGCTATTTGCTTTTTTAAACTCCGAGGGTTAGCCCCCGGAGTTTTTTTTACAGAGAAATACTAGAAGCAGTTTTCCAGAGCCCCCGGAGTTGGGGTCCCTGTGCACCAGGATTCGCTTAATCCCCTAGTTTGCCATAGACGCAGGTTGAGCTGAGTACTTTGAGGATTTTTGCTGGGATTGCTGTTGTTGGGAATGACTGTTGCCGAATCCTGTACGTTGGAGTAAAATAAAGAATCAAGAATGGTCCCGTTGCATTGAAGTACGATGGAACTTTTGGTATTGGTCAGGTCTCCCCAGGTTGTCGTGTTTCTGAAAGAATCCGGAGTACTTGCCGAAGTATCGCCAAACACGAGGTTTTTGCCTGGAGCGATGTCATTAACGGTGATTTCCCAGGCCTTGCTGCCCGTTGAACCGGTGCCGATGGTGCAGCCGCCCAGCAAAAGGGTGTCTATGCTTCCATTGTAGATTTCGATGAATTCGTATTGATTGGAATCTGTTTTGAGGGGTGCACTCAAGAATTCTGTGATAACCAGGTCGTTTTCTTTTGGACTGCGCCTCGATGCTGGCAGGTTCATTTGAATCTCCAGGTTGGCGTTGTCGGCGATTTCTATGGCCAAGGCTGCCTTGCCTCTCAGGGATTTCAGTTCTAATGATGGAACCGGATTGTCTGGACTTAAATAGAGTGAATCTTCTACTTGATAAATGTTGTTGTCCAGTTGGTCGTATAGCGTTATTTTTAATCGGTAGCTTTTTTCCAGAGCGAGAAAATCGGTATGGAACACGCCGTCGCTGTCGACTATTTCCATAAGGTAGGTATAGAGGGAATCTTCGGATTCCAATTCCATTTGCCCATAGGCGATTTTGACGGGGTTTCCAAACCCCAGTGGAATCCGTAGGTAGATGAATCCGGCCAGAGGCCGCATCTTGATGTTGATTTCTTCTGTTTTGCCCGCTTCTAACCGGGCCTCCACTTCGCCTTTTTGCATTAGGCTTCCGTTGGCGTAAATTTTAGCCTGGAATTTCCAATGCTCATGGGGAAACAGGTCTAACTCCAGGGAATGTTCTTCGGGGCTTTTGACCAGGTGCAGAGTATCGGCTCCCATACAGTCGATGACTAGACTGTCCATGAGGGGGACGCTTGTGTAGTGGAGTTCCAGTTGCACCTTGGCGGAGACACCTTCGGTGTTTGCAATCGTTTTTTCGGCGGAATCCTTGCCGCAGGCCGAAAGAGCAAGTGCGAATGTGGATAGGGCCAGAGCCCATAGGCTTGATTTTTTGATAGGATTCATGAGACCTCCTTTTGGTTTATAAGACATCCTATGCCTTATAAACGGAATTAGGAGGCAAAAAGGGAACGGTAAAAAAATTATTACGAGTTTTGAGGGGCGTTTCCAGAATTACGGTTCCTGGAACTCTGTAGTTTTTCGGCACAGGGCTTACTTTGTCTTAAAATTTTCACTAGGGCGCTAGGAGAAAGGCCAAAAGCCTTGGCTGCTTCCTTGGTGTCACCGTTTTTTTGAGCCATGCGGTCAAAGACGTGGGCCACGAACAGGGGGAAAAGTGGGTTGCTTGTTTGAATATGCCCATTGCTTCCGGGAAAGGGCATTTCGGGCTCTTGAGGCGTTTGTCGCACCTTGAGGGCCAGGGCCATCTGCATGCGGTGCAAGGCGTGGACCTTATTTTCTTTGGCGGATCTCCCTTCGGAGGATTTGATTTCTAAATTGTATTCTCGTAAGGTCAGTTGCACTCCGGTGTTGGTCTTGTTCCTGTGCTGTCCGCCGGGACCAGACCCCTGGAATCCTTTCAGGGTACAGGCGCCTAGCAGTTGCTCCAGACTCATTTTTAGGTAGGTATCACGATGCATATCTTGAAAGATAAAATTCTTGTATCCCTTGCTGTGGCATTTATGTTGCTGTTGACCGCCTGTGCGGGCTCTGCAGACAACGCATCCCAGGGTGGCGTCCTTCAAAATGCTCCCCAGAACGCCCAGGCAAAGGACGCCCAATACCTGGAACGAGCTCAGGACAAACAAACCCTTTTGGAAAACATGTTCCAGAACTTTTTGGACGGTATCCGGAACGGAGCTTCTGCCGAAGTCCTGTACGGTTATTTGACGGATTCTTCGGAATATTGGTTGGATACTCTTGAAACCCACGCCCGTCGTTACGATGCCGAAGCTCTGGATACATGCCAGTTCTATGAGGTTTACTCCATTATTCTTTATCGGCTTTACGAGCGTGAACACCTCTGGGAAACCGAGGATGACCGCATGCTCTTTATGCTACTCAGCAAGAGTGGTATGCTGGATCGGTTCCTGCGTCTGCAGCTTGGACCTATGAAGGTGAAAAACGACCGGGGGAGTATTGGCCTTGCCAAAAGCCCCGATGTGCCCATTATGCTTTTTGTCTGGGATGACCAGACCTGGAAACTGGACCTGCCGGCAACGCTCCCTCTGATTACCAAAGGAATCGAGTCTATCGCGGTCAAGAAGAACTGGACCAACCGCAAGCTGGCTCTTTATTGGATAGAGAAGGAATACCACATGACCTACTCTAGGCTGGATGATTCACTATTGGAGCCTATCGGGTTTTAGTTAGACGAATATACGATGCGTAGTATTTACAAGAGTCTACTTTTGCTCCTTTGTTTTGGCGTCTGCGCCATTGCCGCTCCTGCGATTACAAAGGCTTCGACAAAAATTTCGGGTGCGGTGGAGTCCAAGACCCCTTTTAGCGGAGAACGCCTTTTTGCCGTTCTAGATTCTGTAGGCGGGACCGGCACCTGGATGGAATGGGACAGCACGGGCGTAAAGGACCCTTCTATCATGTCGGTGGTGGGCCCTTCCATGAAGACGGCTCAGA